>NZ_BAAGUV010000048.1:0-84083 GCF_054781215.1 Nocardioides pakistanensis
AGTGACCACCGCCCAGGGTGGGGAACTTCGATGAGCATCACTGGGGAATTCCGGCGAGCGCCATCAACCGGTGTCGACTTCGCCAGTGTCGTGGACGCATCCTGAGCGATACGCCCCGTGTGGAGCGTCCATAACCCCGCGTTACATGAAGGAGCCCCGCCGACCTGGTCCTGTCGGCGGGGCTCCGGCGTGCTCGGGTGCGTCGGTTCAGGCCTTGGCCAGCGTCCCGAGGTACAGCTCGATGACCTTGGGGTCGTTGATGAGGTCCTTGCCCGAGGCGGTGTAGGCGTTGCGACCCTGGTCGAGGACGTAGCCGCGGTCGGCGATCTGGAGGCAGCGGCGAGCGTTCTGCTCGACCATGATCACCGAGACGCCGGCGCGGTTGATGCGCCGTGTCTGCACGAAGACCTCGTCCTGGAGCACCGGCGACAGACCGGCCGAGGGCTCGTCGAGGAGCAGCACCGAAGGCTCCATCATCAGTGCGCGGCCCATCGCGACCATCTGCCGCTCACCGCCCGACAGCGAGCCGGCGCGCTGGTTGCGACGGTCGTACAGGGCAGGGAACAGCTCGCCGACGAACTCGAAGCGCTTCTTGAACGACTTGGGGCGCTGGTAGACGCCCATCTCGAGGTTCTCCTGGATGGTGAGGGAGGGGAAGATGTTGTTCGTCTGTGGGACGAACCCGATCCCCTTGGTCACCAGGGTGTCGGCACGCTGGTTGGTGATCTCCTCACCGTTGAGCAGGACGCTCCCGGAGTGTATCTTCACGAGTCCGAAGAGGGCCTTCAACAGCGTCGACTTGCCCGCGCCGTTGGGACCGATGATGCCGACCAGCTCGTTCTTCTGGCAGTACAGGTCGGCGCCGTTGAGGATGTTGACACCTGGCAGGTAGCCCGCGGTCAGGTTGTCGGCGCGGAGCACGGCGCCCTCAGCGGCCTTCAGGTGCGCCTCGCGTGCTGCCTTGTCGCCCTCGACGGTGCTCATGGCTGCTCCTCGCTCTGGTCGTGCTCTGCCTGGGCTTCCTGGAGGATCTGCTCCTCCTCCTCGAAGCTGAGGACCTGGTCGTGGTGGGAGCCAAGGTAGGCGTCGATCACGCGCTGGTCGCCCATCACCGAGTCCGGTGGACCCTCCGCGATCACCTGCCCCTGGGCCATCACGATCACCCAGTCGGAGATGTCGCGGACCATGTCCATGTCGTGCTCGACGAACAGGACCGTCATACCGTCCTCGCGCAGCGACTTCACGTGGCCGAGCAGGGACTGCTTGAGTGCCGGGTTGACCCCCGCCATCGGCTCGTCGAGCATCACCAGCTCGGGCTCCACCATGAGCGCGCGGGCCATCTCGAGGAGCTTGCGCTGGCCACCGGAGAGCGAGCCGGCGAAGTCCTCACGCTTCGCGTCGAGCTTGAAGCGCTCCAGGAGCTGATCGGCGCGTTCGGTGATCGCCTGCTCCTGGCCGCGCCAGAGGAAGGAGAACATCGAGCGCAGCAGGCTCTCCCCGGACTGGCCGGTGGCGCCGATCCGCATGTTCTCGATCACCGAGAGCTTGGCGAGCACCTTGGTCAGCTGGAAGGTCCGGACCATGCCCAGCCGGGCCACGCGATAGGCGGGCATGCCGGCCAGGCTGGTGCCGTTGAAGCTCCAGCTGCCGGCGTCGGGCTTGTCGAAGCCGGTGAGGAGGTTGAAGAACGTCGTCTTGCCGGCGCCGTTGGGTCCGATCAGGGCGGTGATGGCTCCGCGCTGGATCTCGACGTGTTCGACGTCGACGGCGGTCAGACCACCGAAGAGCCGCTTCACGCCGTCGGCGACCACGATGGGGTCCGGCTTGGGAGCGCCGGGCTCGTGGGCGACGTCGGTCAGGGCCTGCCGCGCCGCCGTGGCGCGGCCCCGGTCGACGAACGGGGCGCCCCCGGCTGCGGGGGAGGTGGTCTCAGCGGGCATCGATCGCCAGCTCCCTTCGGTCTCCGAAGATCCCTTGTGGTCGGAAGATCATCAACAGCATCAGCGCGAGGCCCATGATGATCAGTCGCATCAGGCTGGCTTGCTGGTTGGTCATGATCCACTCCGGCATGAACGGGTCCGCGCCGCGGGTGAGCACACCGAAGAACAGGTCGAGGAAGGTGATCAGGAACCAGAACAGGATCGACCCGACCACGGGCCCGAAGACGCGAGCCGCGCCGCCGAGCAGCAGGACCGTGTAGGCGAAGAAGGTCGTGTCCGTCGCCACCCAGGTCGGGTTCATGTTCGTGTGTTGCAGGGCCACGATGAAGCCGGCGAAGGCTCCGAAGAGACCACCGATGATCAGGGACTGCATCTTGTAGAAGTAGACGTTCTTGCCGAGGCTGCGGACCGCGTCCTCGTCCTCGCGGATGCCCTTGAGGACCCGCCCCCACGGGCTGCGCATGAGCAGCCAGACAACGAGCACACCGAGCGCGACCAGCGCCCAGCCGACGGTCAGCAACCAGAAGTCGAACGGTCGCCAGGCCACGAAACCGAGGTCAACGCGGGAGCTGAACGGGTTCATCTCCACGAACGATCGCTGGAAGTTGATCAGACCGTCCTGCCCACCGAACCAGTCCAGCAGGGTCACCGACCCCAAGGTCTGGCGGATGATCTCCGCGGCGGCGATCGTCACGATGGCCAGGTAGTCCGCACGCAGCCGGAGCGTCGGGATGCCCAGCAGGATCGCGAGCACCACCGAGAGCACCAGACCGACGACGATGCCCAGCCAGAACGGCAGTCCCCATGTGGCCACGAACGCGGCCATGAAGTAGCCGCCGACCGCCATGAAGCCCGCCTGGCCGAAGTTCAGCAGACCGGTGTACCCGAACTGCACGTTGAGGCCGATCGCAGCCAGGGCGTAGACCACCGCGGTCGGCCCGAGCGCCTGCTGGAGGGAGCCACTGAGCAAGTTCAAGATGTCCATGGTTCTCTCCTGGCCTTATCCGACGCGCTCGGCGCGACCGAGCAGGCCCTGGGGACGGAACAGCAGCGCGAGGATCAACACCAGCAGCGCACCGACGAACTTCAGCTCGGCGGGGACGAAGAGCGTGGACACCTCGATGAAGATCCCGATGATGAACGACCCGAGGATGGCTCCCCAGACCGTGCCGAGACCGCCGAGGACGACGGCGGCGAAGACCAGCAGCAGGATCTTGAAGCCGACCTGGTAGTCGAATCCCTGCGTCATGCCGAGCAGCACCCCTGACAGGCCGGCGAGTCCGGCGCCGACCGCCCAGACCACCGAGATCACCCGGTCGACGTTGATGCCCGACGACGCGGCCAGGGCCGGGTTGTCGGAGACGGCACGCGTCGCCTTGCCCAGCCGGGTCTTCTGGATCGCCAGCGTCACGATCACGAGGACGAGGGTGGCGAAGATGATCACACCCACGTCCTTCGGCGTGATCGACACCTGGCCGATCTGCCACGGGGCGGGGCTGGTCCACTGGGAGTAGTTGTGGTTACCGGCGCCGGCGAAGTACTGGTACAGGTTCCGCAGGAAGATCGACAGACCGATGCTCACGATCATCGCTGCGATCAGGCCGGTGCCACGCCGGCGCAGGGGCTTCCAGAGGACCTTGTCCTGGGTCCAGCCGAACAGCGTGGAGATCACCAGGGCCACGGCGACCGCGGTCACCATCGTGATGTTGGTGCCCCCGACGGTGATGTCACCGGGCAGCCGGTCGATGAACAGAGCGACCAGCGCGCCGAAGGTGATCAGCTCGCCGTGGGCGAAGTTGGTCAGCCCAGTGGTCCCGAAGATCATCGACAGGCCGAGCGCCGCCATCGCCAGCAGCAGCGAGAACACCAGGCCGCCCACCGCGAGCTGGAGCGCACGCACGCCGAGCCCGGTGCCCGTGGTGCCTTCGCCGATCGGGAAGGTCACCGAGATGTCGGCGGAGATGCGCACCTGCCGCTTCAGCTCGACCTGCTCGGGGTCGCGCAGCTCGGTGCCTTCCGGCAGCGTCTCTTCGTCGAGCTTGATGGTGTAGGTCTCGCCGACCACGTCGATGTCCTCGCCCAGCGGGATGCTGAAGAGGCCGTCGGCGTCGGAGGTCGCCGTGCCGACCACCTCGCCTGCATCGTCCTCGACGCTGATCTCGACGCCCTCGACCGGAGCCGGCGGCTTTTCCCGGGTGTCGACCAGCTTGCCCTTGACGTCGATGACGCTGTCTTCCTCGGATGTCGCGACCGGGCCCGCCGCCTGCGCCGGTCCGAACGTGAGGAGAACTGCGAACAACGACATCAGGGCAAGCGCGGCGATCCTGCTAACACGCACTCGCACGGAATCTCCCGTCGCTCTTCCAATGTCTGGGGCGGGACTATAGCGATCACTGTGATCTGGGACACGTTGATCCGCCGACTCCACCCCCCGGCCGTGTCGGTGAGATCACACTAGAGGTGGATGCACCCACTGGCAGCACCCGCCGTGCAACAAACCTGCAACGGTCTCTGGTCCGGCGTCCATCCGGAGCACCGAGCAGAGCTGCTCAACGGAAGACGATGACCAGCTGGGTCAGCAACGGGGCGATCAGCAGGCCCGGAAGCAGATCGCCGACGGGCAGCTGCTTGATGCGGAGCAGGCGCAGCGCCACTCCCACGAGCATCAGCCCCCCAGTCGTGGTCAGGGCGGCCAGGTGGGCGTCGGGAAGGAACTCTCCGAGCCCGGCACCGAGCAGCGTCAGGCTTCCCTGTACGACGATCACCGCGATCGCGCTGAACGCCACGCCCCACCCGAGCGACGCCGCGAACGCGATCGCCGCGAACCCGTCGAGAGCCGCCTTGAGGAACAGCTGGTCTGGACCGTTGCCGAGCCCGTCGTTGATGGACCCCAGGATGGTCAGCGGACCGACGCAGAAGACCAGCGAGCTGGCGACGAAACCTTCGATGAACCGCTGCCGGTCCGCGCTCTCCTCACGACCGCCGGCTCGGGCGTGGAGGCGGGCCTGCAGCCAGGCGCCGAACCCCTCGAGCCGGTCCTCGATGCCCAGGACCGAGCCGATGATGCCGCCGACGAGGAGCGACCCGAGCACGATCAGCATCGGGGCGCTGTCGCCGACGGCGGCGTTCCAGGCGGCGTCGGTGATGCTGGCGGCCGAGAGCGCGGCGATCAGCAGGGTCACCAGACCGAGGCCGTCGGTGACCACGTCCCGGGTGCGTTGGCTGAGCCGATGGCCGACCAGCACGCCGATGACTGTGCCGATCAGCACAGTGGCGACGTTGACGAGCGTGCCGAGGCCAGGGAACACCGTGACTCCTCTACCGAATCCGGACCAACAGGCGTAATCTTCCACCTCGTCTGCTGCGTACGGATACGGGGACCGTCAGCGGGGGACCTGGGCGTGTTTACCGTTCAGGATTTTCGGTTATCGGTGACATGTCACCGTCCATGCAGAAGGGGTGTCCCGGTTGTCCCGAGCTCCGGTCCAGGTCCGCGATGC
Source organism: Nocardioides pakistanensis (assembly GCF_054781215.1). Lineage (NCBI taxonomy): Bacteria > Bacillati > Actinomycetota > Actinomycetes > Propionibacteriales > Nocardioidaceae > Nocardioides > Nocardioides pakistanensis. Next base: position 5,441 of record NZ_BAAGUV010000048.1, read on the forward strand.
CACTCCTGAGGACGCTGCCGCGCTGGTCGCGGTGTGGGGTGACTTCCGGCGGGCCGGCGAGCGCTCGACCGAGCAGGCGGTCTCCGAGGCGGCCAGCGCGGTGGCCAGGATCGCTGCTGACCCCGACGAGCGTCTCCTGGTCGGGCTCATCGACGACGAGGTGGTGGGCGCGGCGCACCTGCTGCGTGCGGCCACCTCGCCGATCCACACCGAGACCGCGATCCACATCACCCACCTGCACGTGCTCGGTGGGCACCGCCGGCACGGCGTCGGCAAGGCGCTGATCGAGGCCGCGGTCTCGTGGGGCGAGGAGAAGGAGACGTCGCACCTGCTCGCGGCGGCGTCGGTGCACTCCCGGGATGCCAACCGGTTCATGGCCAGGCTGGGTCTCAGCCAGGTCGCCATCGTGCGGGGCGCCACGATCCCGGCGCTCCGGGCCAAGCTGCCCGTCGAGCCGCCCGCATGCGCGATGGTCTCCGGGCGCAACCACCGCACCGTGGGTCAGGTGCTCGCCCAACGGCGGCTGCAGCGCCGGGCCCAGGCCAAGCAGGGCTGAGGGCAGGTCAGTCCTCCTGGCGCACCGGCACCAGTGCGCAGGTGATCCGCGAGGTGCACAGCCGCTTGCCCTGCTCGTCGGTGATCACGACCTCGTAGCAGGCCGAGGTGCGCCCCAGGTGGATCGCGGTCGCCGTACCGGTCACCACACCCTCACGCGCGGACCGGTGGTGGGTGGCGTTGATGTCCACGCCCACTGCCTGCCGGTCGGGGTAGGCGTGCATCGCCGAGCCGACCGAGCCGAGGCTCTCGGCGAGCACGACGGACGCGCCACCGTGCAGCAGGCCGTAGGGCTGGGTGTTGCCGGCGACCGGCATCCGGCCGACCACGCGCTCCGGGGAGACCTCGAGCAGCTCGACGCCCATCTTCTCGTTGAGGGCGCCCATCGGGAACTGCCGCAGGAACTCTGCGTGCTCGGGGGTGTCCGTGGCGGGTGGCGTCATGTGGTCCATGGCGTCATTGTCCCGGCCCGCCCGCCGGTCGAGTCCTGGGGGTGGCCCCGGCTAAGGTCGGACCCGTGTCGAACCAGCCCCCCGAAACCGGTCAGCGTCCCCGCCTGCTCCTGCTCGACGGCCACTCGCTGGCCTACCGCGCGTTCTTCGCGCTCCCGGTGGAGAACTTCTCCACCACGACCGGGCAGCCGACCAACGCGGTCTACGGCTTCACCTCGATGCTCATCAACGTGCTGCGCGACGAGCGGCCGACCCACGTGGGTGTCGCCTTCGACGTCTCCCGGGACACCTTCCGCGTCGCGGAGTACTCCGAATACAAGGCGAACCGGTCGGCCTCGCCGGACGAGTTCAAGGGCCAGGTCTCGCTGGTCAAGGAGGTCCTCGCCGCGCTCCGGGTCGCCACGATCGAGAAGGAGGGCTACGAGGCCGACGACGTGATCGCGACCCTGGCGACCCAGGCCGTCGCGCAGGGCTTCGAGGTGCTGATCTGCACCGGCGACCGCGACACGCTGCAGCTCGTCGGTGACTCCTGCACGGTCCTCTACCCCCGCAAGGGGGTCTCCGACCTGGCCCGGATGACACCCGAGGCGGTGCAGGAGAAGTACGGCGTGGAGCCCGGCCGCTACCCCGAGATCGCCGCCCTGGTGGGGGAGACCTCCGACAACCTGCCCGGTGTGCCCGGCGTCGGCCCGAAGACCGCGGCGAAGTGGATCAACCAGTACGACGGCCTCGACAACGTGATCACCCACGCCGACGAGATCAAGGGCAAGGCCGGTGACTCCCTGCGCGCGCACCTCGGCGACGTGATTCGCAACCGTCGCCTCAACGCACTCGTCTGCGACCTCCAGCTGACCGCCACCCCGACCGACCTCGCCGTGCAGCCCTGGGACCGCCAGGAGGTCCACAAGATCTTCGACGGCCTGGAGTTCCGGGTGCTGCGCGACCGGCTGTTCGCGACGCTCGAGTCGGAGGAGGAGATCGAGGAGGAGGGTTTCACCGTCGACGGCGTGCGCCTCGCCCAGGGCCAGCTGGCCGGCTGGCTCGAGCAGCATGCCGCGACCCAGGACGCCCGGGTCGGTGTGCAGGTCCAGGGCGGCTGGCGGGCGGGCACCGGCGACGTGTTCTCGGTGGCGCTCGCCACGGGGGACGGCTCGGCGGCGTGGATCGACGTCGAGCAGCTGAGCCCGGAGGACGACGAGGCGCTCGGCGACTGGCTGGCCGATGCCGACCGCCCGAAGGTGCTGCACGACGCCAAGGGGCCGATGCTGGCCCTGGCCGCACGAGGCTGGTCCCTGCGCGGCCTGGAGCGTGACACCGCCCTCTCGGCGTACCTCGCCCGCCCCGACCAGCGCTCCTACGACCTGGCCGACCTCACCTTGCGCTACCTCAAGCGCGAGCTGCGTCAGGACACCGTCGACGACGGCCAGCTGACCTTCGACGCCCTCGGCGAGGACTCCTCCGGCGACGTCTCGATGCTGCAGGCGCGCGCGGTGCTCGACCTGGCCGCCGCGCTCGACGACGAGCTCGAGGAGCGTGGCGGCACCCGCCTGCTCGCCGACGTCGAGCTGCCGCTGGTCTACGTGCTCGCCGAGCTCGAGCGCACGGGCGTCGCCGTCGACGTGGCGCACCTGGAAGGCCTCGAGGCGCACTTCGCCGCGGAGGTGAAGCGAGCCGCCGACGAGGCCTTCGACGTGATCGGTAAGGAGATCAACCTCGGCTCGCCCAAGCAGCTGCAGGTGGTGCTCTTCGACGAGCTGAACATGCCGAAGACCAAGCGCACCAAGACCGGCTACACCACCGACGCCGACGCGTTGCAGCAGCTCTACGTCAAGACCGAGCACCCGTTCCTGCTCGCCCTGCTGCGCCACCGTGACGTCTCGCGGCTGCGCCAGACCGTGGAGGGGCTGCTCAAGACCGTCCAGCCCGACGGCCGGATCCACACCACGTTCAACCAGATGATCGCCGCGACCGGCCGGCTGTCGAGCACCGACCCGAACCTGCAGAACATCCCGGTCCGCACCGAGGAGGGCCGCCGGATCCGCGAGGCCTTCGTGGTCGGCGAGGGGTTCGAGTCGCTGATGACGGCCGACTACAGCCAGATCGAGATGCGGATCATGGCGCACCTGTCCGAGGACGCCCTGCTGATCGAGGCGTTCCGCTCCGGCCGCGACTTCCACTCGGTCACGGCCTCGCGCGTCTTCGACGTCGACGCTGCCGAGGTGACCCCGGAGATGCGGGCCAAGATCAAGGCGATGAACTACGGGCTGGCCTACGGACTGTCGGCCTACGGGCTCTCGCAGCAGCTCGGCATCGAGACCGGTGAGGCGCGCGGCCTCATGGACGAGTACTTCGAGACCTTCGGCGGGGTCCGCGACTACCTCGCCGGGATCGTCGACGAGGCGCGTCGCTGCGGGTTCACCGAGACGATCATGGGTCGCCGCCGCTACCTGCCCGACCTCACCAGTGACAACCGCCAGCGGCGGGAGATGGCCGAGCGGATGGCGCTCAACGCGCCGATCCAGGGCTCGGCCGCCGACATCATCAAGGTGGCCATGCTCAACGTCGACCGCGCGCTGAAGGACGAGGGGCTCCGGTCGCGGATGCTGCTCCAGGTCCACGACGAGCTGGTGCTCGAGGTCGCACCCGGTGAGCGGGAGCGGCTCGAGGAGCTGGTCCGCACCCAGATGGGCGCCGCCGCCGAGCTCACCGTGCCGCTCGACGTCTCGGTCGGCACCGGCAGGTCGTGGCACGAGGCCGCTCACTGAGCCACCGGGAGGGGGCGCTGTCCCGACGGCCGCGGCCGGGTCGTAGGACCCTTATGTATCGCCCGAGCGCGATCTAGTCTCGATTTACGGGGCAGGTTGCGAGGGAGGCGTGAGATGTCCGTCCACGGCACCGCATCACCGAAGCCGGGTGCGCACCTGGCGAGGCGGTCGAGGTCGGGGACTCCGGCCGACACCGCCTACCGACACGCCTGGTGGTCGCTCGCGCTGTACCCGGTCACCTTCGTCCTGGCGTTCGTGATCGGCGAGGGGCTGCTGTCGCTGCTGGCGGAGGACGAGGCGGAGCCGGCGTTCTGGGAAGCGCTCGTCTCGGTCACGCCGGCGCTGCTGGTGTTCGTGCTCCCCGGCGTGCTGGCCGTCAGGTCCGGACGCAAGGCGATGCGCCTCGGACGCCAGGACGGACAGGTCCCCGCCGTGGTGGGTGCGGTGATCGGCCTCGGGTTCGCCGCCCTCAACGTCCTGGCGTTCGTCGTCGGCTCGTTCACCGGCTGACCCGCCGAGCCACCCCCGCCGGGTTCCGGGCAGGTCGGTCACCGGTCAGAGCGGCGTCAGTCCGGTCTCGACGCCCGTACGCCGGACGCCCAGCCCGAGCAGCACCAGGAGCACGGCACCCTCGATCACCACGACCGCGACGAGCAGGAAGCTGATCGAGTCGACCGCAGGCGCCGTGGCGACCAGCGCGAGCAGCCCCGCCCAGACGACCGCTACCGCACGCTTGTTCTGCCTGGCCACGACGTTGTAGACGAGGAGCTGGATCATCGCCCAGATCGTGCCGACGGCCGCGAACGCCCAGATCGTCGCCGCCAGCTCGGCGTAGGCGGCACCGCCGATGAACTCCACCGCGAGCGCGTCGAACAGCCAGGCCACTCCCGTCGCCAGCAGTCCGATGCCGAGCACCATCGCCAGCGCCTTGAGGGTCATGCTGGTGCGCGCCTCGGCCTCCGACATCGACGGGAACGCGACCACCACGACGAACTGCGGCAGGAACAGCACCGCCTTCGCCAGGATCAGACCGCCGGCGTACAGGCCGCCCCGGTGGTCGTCGAGGACCACCCGCGCGATGACCACGTCCACGTTGGACAGGGCGAAGAAGGCCAGCAGGGCGTGGGAGTTGTGGAACAGCTCGCGTACCACGCGACGGCTTCGGCCCGGAGCGGCGCCGCCGGCCCCGGCCCCGTCGGTGACCGGGGTGCGCGAGGGGTGCCGCAGCGCCGCGGAGCCGACGACCACCGGTAGCACGGCACCCACCGCGACACCGGTCATCCCGCCGAGGGTGTTGTCGTCGAGCAGCAGCCCCAACGTGCCGAAGCCGACCCGGCCGAGCCCGACGGCGAGGTAGATCCCGGCCAGGGGGAGCCAGCGTCGCTCGCCCTGCAGGATCCCGGCCTGGCCACCCATCACGGTGAGCGGGATGGCGGTCAGCGCGATCATCCCGGCGGTCAGCCAGCTGTCCAGCCGGAGCACCCAGGTCACCAGCGGGATGCTGACCATGCACAGCAGCCCCACCCCGATCGCGGACTTGTAGCTGGCCGTCATGATGTCGGCCTCGATGCGCTCGAGGTCCTCCGGTGCGGCGGACACCCGGCGGGCGCCGGTGGCCTGCAGGCCGAGGGAGACCACGTTGACCACCAGCAGCAGGCCCATGACAGCCGCGAGGGCGCCGTACTCGCTGGGGCCCAGCAGCCGGGCGGCGATGATCGTGAAGCCGTAGGTGCCGAGGTTCATCACGCCCATCGCCAGCGCGATGATGCCACTGCCGAGAAGCCACGGCGGCAGGCGGCGGCCGCTGCTCTCGAGCATCGATTCAGCACTTTCGTCTGGGTGGGCGGGCTACACGATAGGTTCTGTCGCACCCTATGCCCAGCGGCGGATCGGACGAGCACGTGACACGACGGATGCAGGTCGCCGTCCGGTGGTGGCCCTGGGTCCTCGCGTTGCTGGTGACTGCTCCGCTGCTGGCGCCGGGCTACGTCCTCAGCTACGACATGGTGTTCGTCCCGGACCTTGGGATGCGCTCGGACTTCCTCGGTCTCGGCACGAGCCTGCCGAGGGCGGTCCCGTCCGACGCGCTCGTCGCCGTCGTCGACGAGGTCGTCCCCGGGATGCTGCTGCAGAAGCTCGTGCTGGTCGGAGCGCTGGTGGTCGCGGGAGCCGGGGCGCGACGGCTGGTGCCCGCCGACAGCGGCGTGGCCCAGCTCGCGGCGACCTCGGTGTACGTCTGGAACCCCTACGTCGCCGAGCGGCTGGGCATCGGGCACTGGCCGGTGCTGCTCGCCTACGCCGCGCTGCCCTGGGTGTTCGACCGTGCCCGCCGGCTGCGGCTCGGTGAGCCGGGCAACCTGCCCGCGCTCGTCGGCTGGCTGGCGCTGGCTGCGACGAGCGCGGCCGGAGGGCTGATGGCCGCCCTGGTCGCCGTGGTCGCGGTCGCCGGCCGGGGGAGTACGGCGCTGCGCACGACGTCGTGGGTCGCCGGCGCCGCCGTCGCGGTCAACGCCCCGTGGCTGGTCGCCGGCCTGGCCCGCGGCGGCGACGCCGTCACCGACCCCGACAGCGTGGCTGCCTTCGCCGCAGGAGGGGAGGGCCCGCTGCCGGTGCCGCTGTCCCTCCTGGGACTCGGCGGGATCTGGAACGACGAGGTGGTGCCGGCCTCCCGGCTCGGCTGGGCCGCCGTGGCCGCCCTGGTGGCGACGGTCGCGGTGTGCGCGGTCGGTTGGAGGAGGTGGTCGTCGTACCTGCCCGGCCGCGACCGCGCCACGCTCCTGCTCGCCGGCGCCGCCGGCCTCCTGGTCGCCATGGCGGGCGCGCTCGCCCAGCCGGTCTTGGAGTGGATCGTGGCCGAGGTGCCGGGCGGTGGGCTGTTCCGCGACGGCTCGCGCTACCTCGCGCTGCTCGCGCCGGTGGAGGCCGCGCTCTTCGGCGCGGGCGCGGCCGTGCTCACCCAGGTGCGGCTGGAGAGGCCCGGGCGGATCGCGCTCGCCGGCGGGGCCGTGCTGATGCCGCTCGCGTTGATGCCCGACCTGGCGTGGGGCCTGGGCGGCGCGCTGCGACCGGTGGCGTTCCCCGACGACTACGCCGCGGCTCGCGCGGTGCTCGCCGACCGCAGCGCCGAGCGCGACGGCGTGGTCGTCGTGCTGCCGTTCAGCTCCTACCGGCTGCCGGAGTGGAACCTCGGTCGTCGCACTCTCGACCCGGTCGGCAGGTACCTGACCCCCAACTACGTCGCCAACGACGAGCTGTCGGTCTCCGGCAAGCTGCTCGCCGGCGAGGACCCACGCGCGCGGCGCATCGCCGACCTGCTCGGACAGCGGCTCCCCGAGCCGGGACTGGTCGCTGCCCTGGCGGCTGAAGGCGTGTCCTGGGTGGTCGTCGACGTCGAGGCCCGCGCAGCGCTCGAGGAGGTGCTCGACACCCCGGAGCTCGACGGGCGGCGCCTGCTGCTGGACACCCCGCACCTGCAGGTCTACGAGCTGCCCGAGGCGCCCGCGCGGCCGGGGCCGGGGGCCGCAGCCGTGGTGGCGCAGGTCCTCGCCTGGCTGGTGGCGCTCGGCAGCGTCGCGGCCGCGCTGGCGGCCGGAAGCGTCGCCTCGGCGCGGTCGTGGGCCAAAACCCGCTCGTAGCGCCGCCTCGCTGCTATCGTTGCCTCAGTTTTCTGAGGGAGTGGAGAGATCGTGGGCGGATTCATCGCTGGTGCCGTTGCCGTGCTGATCGGCGGCGCGCTCGCCTTCGCCACGGCGGCCGGTGTGGTCTCGGTGGTCAGCGGCACGCCGCAGCAGCCCGAGACCGCTGTCATGGACTACGGCACCAACACCGACTAGCACCGCGCGCCACGGCGCGCAGACTTCGGAGGCGGTACGGCGCACAGCCGGCCGCCTCTTCGTCGTGCTGCACCGAGAACGCGCGGTCAGGGGACGACTGGGTCCTCCGCACTCACGCGCAGCCCGGCCAGGACGTCCTGGACGACGACCGCGAAGGAGCGTTGCGACTCCTCCCAGGAGAACAGGTGTGACCGCTCCCGGGCCCCCTGTCCGAGCCGGGCGAGCTCGGCGGGGTCCGACAGCAGCACCCGGATCGCCTCGGTGAGCTCGGCCTCGTCCGCCACGAGCAGGCCGGACCGGTCGTGGGCGATGGACTCACGCGTCCCCCCGGCCGACCCGTAGGCCACGGTGGGTACGCCGTGCGACCCGGCCTCGCCGACCACCAGGCCCCACCCCTCCTTGAGTGAGGGCAGGGCCATCAGCCAGGACCGGGCGTACAGCTCGTGCTTGCGCCGCTCGTCGACGTGGCCCTCGAAGACGACGAGGTCGAGCGCACCCAGCTGGGCGGCGTACTTCTTGAGGTCCTCCTCCCACCAGCCACTGCCGATGACGTGGACCCGCAGGTCGGGCAGCTCGGTGCGCAGCGCCACCGCGGCGTCGATCGCGTGCTCGACCTGCTTGTGCGGCACCAGACGGCCGACCACGCAGACGGTGGGCGTCTCGCTGCGCCGTTCCTCGACCGCCGGTGCGGGATCGGTGCCGTTGTGCACGACGGCGATGCGGCTGCCGTCGACCCCGAGCTCGATCAGCTCCTCGCGTGTGGCACGGGAGACCGCGACGTACTGGCTGCGCCGGTACAGCCACGGGGCGAGACGACGCTCGATCCACCAGCCGAGCCGACCCATCCGGCCGGGGTAGACCACCGGCCACTGCTCACGGTGGACGTGGTGCACCAGCACGATCACCGGCTTGGTGGTGCCGAGCCGGGTGAAGAACGGCAGACCGTTCTGGACGTCGACGACCAGGTCCACCTTGCCGAGCCGGCGCAGCAGCAGGTGCAGGACTCCGAGCGCGTAGATGTCGAGCTTGGTGCCGCGGCGCATGAACCGGACGCCGTCGACGACCTCGTCACGGGGTGCAGCGTCGTGGGCGGCACAGAAGATCGTGACGCGCGCGCCGCGGTCGACGAGGCCGCGCGCGACCTTCTCCACGTAACGCTCCGACCCACCGCCCTCGGGGTTGGCGGTGTCGCGCCAGTTGAAGAAGACGATGTGACGACCCCGGACCGAAGCGGGTCTCCCTCCCTGCATTCGGTCAAGGTTACCGGTCGGTCACACCTCCTGCGGGACGAATCGACAGTCGGGTAAGGTCACCGCGTGCCGCGCCCCGCCCAGCCCCACCAGCGCGTGTGGGCACCGTCGCTGCGGCGCTCGGTCGAGCTCTTCCGGGCCTTCCGCTACGAGCAGGTCGACCCGCCGCGCTTCTACACCGCGCTGGCCGAGGACTCGGTGCACCAGCTCGGGCAGTACGTCGACCTCGCCGGCCGGACCGTGCTCGACGTCGGCGGCGGTCCCGGCTTCTTCGCCGACGCCTTCGAGCATGCCGGGGCCCGCTACATCGCGCTCGACGCGGACGCCGGTGAGCTGGGCGGCCTGGGTGAGATCCGGCCGGGCACGGTGATCGGCAGCGGCATGGCGCTGCCGTTCGCGGAGGCCTCGGTGGACGTCTGCTACTCGTCGAACGTCCTCGAGCACGTGCCCGATCCCTGGCGGATGGCCGACGAGATGGTGCGGGTCACCAAGCCGGGCGGGATCACCTTCCTGTCCTACACGGTCTGGTACGGCCCTTGGGGCGGGCACGAGACCTCGCCGTGGCACTACCTGGGCGGCCGTCGCGCGCGCGAGCGCTATGCGCGCAGGCACGGGCACGAGCCGAAGAACCGCTACGGCGAGTCGTTGTTCCCGGTCACCGTCCGGGCCGCCCTGGACTGGGCCGGCCGGCTGGACGCGGGAGAGGTGCTCGACGTGTTCCCCCGCTACCACCCGCGCTGGGCGTGGGGTCTGGTCAAGGTGCCGGGCCTGCGCGAGCTCGGAACGTGGAACCTGGTGCTCGTGGTGAGGCGCCGATGAGCGTGAGCGCGACCTCCCGTCTCCGGATGGTCGGCTACTGCCTGCTGCTCGCCGCCATCGCGTTCATCCAGGCACCGGGCCGGATCGTGGCCGACACCAAGCTCGACCTCGCCGTCGACCCCGGCGGTTTCCTGGCCCGGGCCGCCGACCTGTGGGACCCGCTGGCGGCCTTCGGACAGCTGCAGAACCAGGCGTACGGCTACTTCTGGCCGATGGGACCGTTCTTCCTGCTCGGCGACGTGACGGGCATCCCGACCTGGGTGACCCAGCGGCTGTGGTGGACCCTGCTGCTGTGCCTGGCGTTCGTCGGCACGGTGAAGCTCGCCCAGGCACTACGGATCGGGCGGCCGTGGGCGCAGGTGCTCGCCGGCTTCGCGTTCGCCCTGTCCGTGCACATGCTGACCCTCCTGGGACCCACCTCGGTGGAGGCGTGGCCCTCGGCGCTCGCGCCCTGGGTGCTGCTCCCGCTGGTGCGGGCCTCGAGCGGGGGTTCACCGCGCCGTGCGGCCGCGCTCTCGGCGCTGGTCGTCGCATCGGCCGGTGGGGTGAACGCGGTCGCGGTGTCCGCCGTACTCCCGCTCGGGGTCGCGTGGCTGCTCACCCGCACCGGTGGCCCACGGCGCCGGGCTCTGTTCCTCTGGTGGACCGGCCTGACCGTCCTCGCCACGCTGTGGTGGGTGGTGCCGCTGCTGATCCTCGGGCGCTACAGCGTGCCGTTCCTGGACTACATCGAGAACGCCCCGATCACCACGCTGCCGACCAGCCTGCCGGACGTGCTCGCCGGCAGCTCGGACTGGGTTGCCTACATCTCCCCGCAGGACTGGTACGCCGGCAACCTGCTGGCCACCACGCCGTTCCTGATCGTCAACGCCGCGGTGATCGCCGCTCTGGGCCTTGCCGGGATCGCGCGTCCGGACAACCCGCACCGGCACTTCCTGGCGCTCGGCCTGCTGCTCGGAGTTGCCCTCGTGGGCTTCGGCTACACCGGCGACCTGCACGGCTGGTGGGCCGAGGAGCGCCAGGCCCTGCTCGACGCCGAGCTGGCACCGTTCCGCAACCTGCACAAGTACGACGTGGTGCTGCGCCTGCCGATCGTCTTGGGCATGGCGCACTTCGTGTCGGTGTTCCAGGCCGAGCCGCGGCTGCTGCGGGAACGGCTGATCCGGTGGGCGGCGGTCGTCGCGGCGGCGGTCTCGGTGGCCGGGGTGGCCGCACCCGCCTACGCCGGCCAGCTCGCGCCCGAGGGCTCGTTCAAGAACGTGCCCACCTACTGGGAGGAGGCCGCTCGCTACCTCGGCGAGCAGGAGGACGGCCTGGCGCTGGAGATTCCGGCGAGCGCGTTCGGCGACTACATCTGGGGCCGCCCCCACGACGACGTGCTGCAGCCTCTGGCGGCCAGCCCATGGGCGGTGCGCAACATCGTTCCCCTCGCACAGCCGGGCAACGTGCGGCTGCTCGACGCGGTGACCGAGGTGGTGGAGTCAGGGCGGCCGAGCAGCACGCTGGCCGACTTCCTCGCCGCCAACGGGATCGGCCGGCTGGTGGTGCGCAACGACCTCGCGTTCACCTCCGACGCTCCTGACCCGGTCGTCCTGCACCAGGCCCTGGACCGGTCACCCGGACTGCACCTGGATCGCCGCAACGCCCGGTTCGGTCCCTACCTCGGCAGCTTCCCGATCTCCGAGCGCCAGGGCAACCGCTGGGTGGCCAACCGCGGTAGGCAGGCCGGCTACTACGCGATCGAGGTCTACGAGGTCACCGGCACCGCCGAGCGGGTCACTGCCTGGGAGGTGTCCTCGGTGCCTGTGGTGTCGGGTACGCCGAGCGCCGGGCTCACCTGGGGCGAGCGCCTGCTGGCCGGCCCGTCGGTGTTGATCGGCGACCGCTCCCCGGCCTTCGACAACAGCCCCGTGGTGGCCACCGACGGGCTCAAGCGGCGCGAGACCGCGTTCACCGCGGTGCGGCACAACACCTCGGCGACGATGGCCGAGGGCGAGGACTGGGCGCTGAGCTCGGTGGTGCCCAACCACCGGTTGTACGACGACCAGGCGCGCTGGGAGACCGTCACCCGCTGGTGGGGCGTGGACCGCGTGACCGCGTCCAGCGCACAGTCGGACGCCTCGACGCTGCCGCCGGTGCGGCGCGACCGGAGCCCCGCCGCCGCGGTCGACGGCTTCCCGGGAAGCTCGTGGGTCTCCGGTGGCCTCGACGGCGCCGTCGGCCAGTGGTGGCGGGTCGACCTGCGCCGGCCCGCGGACCTGGACGAGATCACGGTGCGGATGGGTCCCGCCTACGGCCGGCCGGTGACCGCGCTGCGGCTCACCACGTCCCAGGGGACGGAGCCCGTGGAGGCGCCGTCGCCCGGCCGAGTCGGTGTGCTCGACCTGCCTGAGGGCGGGGGCGTCACCGACTTCGTCAAGATCGAGGCACTCCGGGTGCCCGGCGGGGGCGAGGGACACCACTTCGCGCTCGCCGAGGTCGCCCTGCCCGGCGTCGAGATCGACCGGGCGCTCGCCCTGCCGCCGACCGACTCCCAGCCCGACCGGATCCTGCTCGCCCGCGACCAGGGCCGGAGCCCGTGCGTGGAGACCGCCGGTCCGGTGATCTCCTGCAACGACACCTGGGCGGTCGCGGGGGAGGACTTCGACAGCCTCCAGCGAGTCGTCCCCGTCGCTCGCAGGCAGCGCTTCGACCTCCACCTGAGCGCGTCGGTGCGCCAGCGCAGCGTCGCCACGCGCGCGTTGGCGGCGCACCTGCCGGTGCGCGTGGAGACCTCCAGCGACTGGTCCCGGCACCCGCTCGCCGGGGGCCTGGCCGCGGTCGACGACGACCCCACCACCGCCTGGGTCGCCCGGTCCCGGCTCGACCCGGACTCGCTGGCGCCGCCTCGGGAGTCGATGACGCTGCGCTGGGACCGCCCAGTGCGGCTGAGCCGGATCGCGTTCGACCTACGGCGGAACACTCCGGCTGCCTTTCCCACGTCGGTCACGTTGCTCACCGACCGGGAGGGGCAGCCCGAGGACGACCGCAAGGACGAGCGCGCCACCGTCCGGCTCGACGACGGAGTCGGGGAGTTCGAGCCGTTCGTGACCGACGAGGTGACCATCCGCTTCGACGGCGTCGAGCAGGCATTCTTCACCGACGGCCTCTCCGGCGGCCCGCTGCCCGTCGGGGTCGCGGAGGTGTCCTTCCCTGGAGCCCGCGTCCCCACGATCGACAGGCACGAGCAGCTCGACCTCGGGTGCGGCAGTGGCCCCGAGGTGATGGTGAACGGCGTGCGGACCCAGACCCGCGTCGCCTCCACGCTCGCCAGGCTGATGGCGGGCGAACCGGTCCGGGTGCTTCCGTGCGGTGAGGGCACCGTCGAGCTCGAGAAGGGGGAGAACCGGATCGGTGTGTCCCCGTCCCGGCTGATGCGGCCGGAGACGCTGCGGCTGGTCTCGGACTCGGTTCCCGCGTTGACCCGGCCGCAGCGGGTCTCGACCGCGGTCCGTGACTGGACGGCCACCGAGCGCACGGTCGAGGTCAGTGACCGTGACCAACCGACTCTGCTGGTCGTGGCCGAGAACGCGAACGACGGCTGGGTCGCCACCCTCGACGGCGAGGAGCTGCAGCCGCAGCGCGTGGACGGCTGGAAGCAGGGCTGGGTCCTGCCTGCCGGAGCCGCGGGGGAGGTGCGGCTGGCGTTCACTCCCAACGGCTCCTACCAGGCCGGTCTCCTCGGCGGTGCTGTCCCGGTGCTGCTGGTGCTGCTCGCCGCGCTGCTGCCGGCGCGTCGGCGTCCGGCTCCTGCCCTCCGCACAGCGGCCGTCGGGCCGCTGGTGGTCGCGGTGGGGGTGCTCGTGGCCGGGCTCACCGGCGGATGGGTCGCGGCGGCAGCCGCGGCGTTGGCGGTCGCGGTCTCGCTGGTGGCGCCGGTGGCGACCTGGGCCGGACTGCTCGCCGGCGGACTGGTGGCGGCCGCCGGAGCGGTCCATGCGCTCGCCCGCGCCGACGAGCTGAGGCTCGTCGTGTGGCCGGCTCAGCTGCTGGCGCTCCTCGCGCTCGCGGCCGCTCTGGGTGCGCTGGGCACGAACGGCCCGCGGTTCTTCAGGCGCAGCAGCGGACGCTCGAGCACGTAGAAGCTCGCCCCGGCGAGCAGGATCGTCCCGGCCACCGTCGCCACGAACACGGTCTGGAACCCGCCCTCGAACTCGTCGACGCCGAGCGCCGCCATGGTCGCCTCGAGCACGATCAGGTGCAGGCTGAAGATGCCGTAGCTGATGTCGCCCAACCAGACCGCGAACGGGGTCGCCGCGATCCGTCGGCCAAGACCACCGTGCTCGGGACCGAACACGAGCGGCAGCACGAAGAACGCCGCGCTCACGGTGTAGAGCAGTGACTTGGCGCCGGCCTCGAAGGGCGTCGGTGTCTCCAGCAGGCGCGGACCCGCCACGGGCGTGCACGCGATCGCGAAGACCGCGGCGCCGACGAACCAGCTGCCGAACACGTCCTGGCCGATCCGGTCCGGAAGCTGCCATCGGGAGCCGGCTGGGGTCGAGGGCGCGTGCACGCTCACCAGCGCGAAGGCGATCCCGACGCCGAACCAGGGCATGAAGCCCGGCAGCCACTGGTGGTAGTGCTGGTCCAGCGGGTCGCTGTTCGACGCAGCGACCACCTGCCACGCGAAGCCCAGCGCCACCACGACGGCCAGCGCCACCAGTGCCCGGCCCGGTGCCCACCGCCGCCCCACCAGGGCAGCGGCGATAGCCGGGAGCAGCACGTAGAAGGCGACCTCGGTCGCGAGGCTCCACATCTGGCTGAGCCCCGCGGGCAGCGAGCCGGGCGTGTAGATCTGGGTCAGGGTGAGGTTGGCCAGCCACTCTCCGGCGCTCGTGCTGCCGCGGTTCTCCGGGAGCAGTAGGAGCGCTGCCACGACCGTGAGCCAGTACAACGGGAGGATCCGCAGCGCGCGCTTCCACAGGAAGTGCCGGTACGACGGCCGGGGGAGGCCTCGCGAGGCCGCCACGAAGAACGGTCTGCTGAGCAGGAAGCCCGAGAGCACGAAGAACAGCGTCACCCCGAAGTCGAGCCTGGAGAGGAATGCGCCGAGTGCGCCGCGGTGCACCTCGCCGGTCTCGAAGGCGGTGTGCGTGGCGACCACGCCGAGCGCCGCCACCGCGCGGACGGCATTGAGGCCGGGGAAGGCCCGCTCCTGCTCGGGAACCGAGGCGGTCATGGCGCGATGAAGGGCTTGGGGGTGCCGAGCGTGACGTCGTTGGTGCACAGCTGCACGTCTCCATCGAGCTCCGAGATCTTGATGGAGGAGTAGTTGCCGTCGGCCTTCACGAACAGGCTGTTCACCCCCTCGTCCACCGTCCCCTGGTAGCTCTCTTCGTCGATGGTGACCGTGATCCCGCTGTGACCGGTGCTGACGTAGCTGATCCGGATCCACCAGCCGAACCCCACGACCGGTCCGTCGAGCGGGATGGTCACTCCGCTGTCCTCGTCGGCCACGTACGCCGGACTGGGGCCCCCGGTGTCGGTGCCGTCGATCGGACAGAAATCGTCCTCGGCCGGCTCGTTGCGCAGCCAGACGTCGAGCACGACCGGCTTGATCCGGCCACGACTGTCGACCGTGTACAGCTCGTCGTTGGCGATCTCTGGGTAGGTGAACCGGTCGTACATCGAGAACATGTGGCTGTAGAGGTTGGACGGGAACGCGAACGGTCCCCAGATCCGGTCCGGTACGCCGAGGTCGACGAGCGGGATCTCCTCCCGCTTGAGGTCGGCCATGCTCTTCTCGAGGTTGGCGTAGTACCGCTCGGGACTCTTTCCCACCAGGTCGCGGCCCATGAAGCCGACCGCGGAGTACGTCGAGAGCCCGATCACCGCGGCGCACGCCGCGGCGACGTAGGTCCGGGAGTCGGCGAAGGCGTGCACCCGCTTGACCTCGACGGTCTCCTCCGCGCCGAGCAGCGGGAGGAAGGCCAGCGCCAACGAGATCGCGGCGGCCACCGCGACCTCGGTCTGGTAGCGGTACTCCAGCCCGAGACCGGGGCCGACGACGTTGGCCCGGCCGGTCGCCACGAGCAGCACGTTGGTGAACAGCAGGGCCCCGACGATCGACCAGGCCCGCTTGGAGCGGGTGCGCGACTGGTGGGCGGCGTACACGACCGCACCGATCGCCACCCACGTGACCAGCAGGACGAGGTCGGTCGGGTCGGCGAGCGCGGTGAAGACGTTGACGTTCGCCCACTGCAGGGGACCGCCGACGACGGCGCTGGCGAACGCGACGGCCACCACGTTGAACCCCAGGTCGCCCAGGGGCTGCTCGGTGACCGTGGTGGAGTCGAAGTTGATCGAGGTCGCCAGGTAGTAGGGCAGGTAGACCACGATCGGGGCAAGCTCGACGATCATGCCGGCGCGGTAGTTCCGCCACAGCCAGGCGAACCGCTCCAGCAGGTGGCCGCGGGCGAAGTAGGCGAGCGCGACCAGGCCGAACACCTCGTAGGCGACCAGCGCCTTCTCGCTGAACGCGAGCCCGAACAGGATCCAACCGAGGGTGGAGAACGCGTGCCGGAGCCGACGGGTGCGCAGGTACGTGATGTGCGAGTGGAGGCCGTAGACGATCGTGATGATCACCGGGAGCTGGTTGATGCCGGCCGCCCACCAGGTGCCGCCGGGAAGGGTGATCGAGGTGAAGAGCATGACCACCAGCGGCGGGATGATCCCCCAGCGTTCGCCGAACATGTGACGCAGCAGCCGGTAGCCACCCACGGCCGCGACCGCCTGGAAGAGCCACAGCTCCACCGCGGGGTAGAAGAAGTCCAGCGGGCCGAGCTGCGCGTTGACCCAGGTCAGCAGGAAGCCGGCAGGCATCAGGTGGCCGACGTGCGCCTCCATCAGGTACCCGGGCGTGAGGTCGGTGTCGATCGCGTCCTGGATCCACAGGAAGTCGTCGTACTGGAACCAGGCATGGGTCAGCAGCCAGCCCCGGAAGGCCAGGAAGGCCGCGATCAGGACAGCTGCGGTCAGCAGGACCGGGCGTCGCGCGAGAGGGCCCCGAGCAGTGCCGGCCACGTCCGGCTCGTGCAGAGCGGAGGTAACGGTCACGCCCGGGATGATTTCACATGTCCACGACGCGTCCGCGGATTGTGCCGAAGTCCCCCGCCCAGGGGCGTACCGACTGGTAGCGTTCGCCGGCAGGCATTCTTGAAAGAGGGAAACCCCGTGGGTAAGAAGACTGGCCTGGTGCTGACCGGCCTCGGCATGTTCGTCCTGGCGCTGGCTCTGCTCTCGCGCTTCTACATGTACGACCGGCTCGCGCAGGTCCCGCTGGACCAGGACTCCGTGTCCGCGTCCGTGGGCGACGACGCGACCGTGTTCAGCATCGCCGAGGGCGGTGAGATCACCACCGACGTGCAGTCCACCGTCAACGTGGTCGGCGACGTGGAGGCCTCCGACAAGGCCAGCGACGAGCTCGACGAGGACATCGCCGTGTGGGAGAAGCTCGTCTACACCGCCCCTCCGGGCGCGACGGTCGACGAGGACAACCCGCCGCTGTCGGCTTCCCACGACCGGATCGCCTTCAACCGGCACACCGCCGAGGTCGTCGAGTGGGAGGACACCTACATCTCCTCCTCGGCCGACATCGACACCGGCACCGAGGTCCGGGACACCGACACCCAGGTCGAGGGGCTGTACTTCAAGTTCCCGTTCAACGTGCAGAAGAAGACCTACCCCTGGTGGGACGGCTCCCTGAAGCAGGCCGTCGACATCGACTACAAGGGCACCGAGACCCTCAAGGGTCTGACCGTGTACCGCTTCGAGCAGACCATCGAGCCGACCGACGTGGGCGACATCAACGCCCCTGCGTCGATGTTCGGGCTCGAGGAGGAGGGCGACGTCACCCTCGACCGGATGTACTCCAACACCCGCACGCTGTGGGTGGAGCCGGAGACCGGCGTACTGATGAAGAGCCAGGAGGACCAGTACGTCACCGCGGAGTACCAGGGCTCCCAGGTCGCGACCCTGACCGACGTGGTCAGCATCTTCGACGACGAGACGATCACCGCCAACGTCGACGAGTACCAGCCGCTGTCCTCGCAGCTGAAGATCGTCCGGGTCTGGCTGCCGCTCCTCGGCGGGATCCTCGGTGGCGTCCTGCTCCTGGCCGGAGTCCTGCTGCTGCTGCGCGACCGGTCCCAGACCGGTCGTAGGGTGGCCTAGCCTGTCCCGGTGACCGACACGAACCTCGCCGCCGGCCCCGGGCCGGTGGTCGCGGTGCTGAGGGCGATGCGCCCGAAGCAGTGGGTGAAGAACCTGCTCGTCGTGGCCGCCCCGCTCGCCGCGGGGCGGCTCACCGAGCCCGACGTCGCCGTCGCCACCGCGGTGGCGGTGGTGTCGTTCTCGATGGCCTCCAGCGCGGTGTACCTCGCCAACGACACCGCTGACGTCGAGGCCGACCGGCTGCACCCGACCAAGCGACACCGGCCGATCGCGGCCGGGCACCTCTCGCCGCGGCACGCAGTGCTCGTCGCCGCGGTCCTCGCCGCCGGGTCCGTGGCCCTGGCTGCCACCGCGTCGGTGGCGCTCGTCGTGCTGATGCTCGGCTACCTCGCTCTCCAGGTCGCCTACGTCCTCAGCCTCAAGCACCAGGCGGTGCTCGACATCGCCGTGGTCGCCAGCGGTTTCCTGCTCCGCGGCGTCGCCGGCGGCCTGGCCTCGGACATCCGGATCTCCGAGTGGTTCCTGCTGGTCGCCGGGTTCGGGTCGCTGTTCATCGTGGCCGGCAAGCGCTACTCCGAGCTGCGCACCCTGGGCGGTGACGGCGGCACCCGGCGTTCCCTGGTCCGCTACACCGAGAGCTACCTCCGGTTCATCTGGGGCGTCGCGACCGCGATCACGATCATGGGTTACAGCCTGTGGGCCTTCAACGAGCCGCGCACCGGTGACGTCCCCTGGCAGGCACTGTCGATCGTGCCGTTCGTGCTTGCCCTGATGCGCTACGCCGTCGACATCGACGCTGGCCGGGCCGGCGAGCCCGAGGACATCGTCTGGCACGACCGCGTCCTGCAGCTGCTCGGGCTCGTGTGGCTGGCGCTCGTCGGCATCGGGGTGAGCGTTGCCTGAGCAGGAGCAGCTGACGGGGTGGGGCCGGACCGCACCCACGGTCGCGACGGTCCGGCACCTCGCCGCCGACCCGGCCGCCGTCGCCGACGCGGTACGACGGGCGGGCCGGCGGGGGATCGTCGCACGCGGACTGGGCCGTTCCTACGGCGACGCCGCCCAGAACGCCGGGGGCGACGTGCTTCGCCTCGACCAAGGACAGGGCCTCGTCCTGGACCCGGCGAGGGGGACGGTCCGCGTCGACGCCGGGGTCGACCTCGACCGGCTGATCCGCGAGCTCCTTCCGCACGGCTTCTTCGTCCCGGTCACCCCCGGCACCCGGTTCGTGACCGTCGGTGGTGCGATCGCCGCCGACATCCACGGCAAGAACCACCACGTGGACGGCTCGTTCGGCCGGCATGTCTCCGAGATGACGCTGGTCGACGGCACCGGCCGGGTGCGGGTGCTCACACCCGAGACGACACCGGAGCTGTTCTGGGCCACCGTCGGCGGGATGGGCCTCACCGGTGTGGTCACCTCCGCGGTGCTGCGGGTCCGGCCGGTCACCTCGTCGTACATCACGGTCGACACCGACCGTGCGGCCAACCTCGCCGAGGTCGTCGACCTGATGCGCACCGGCGACGCGAGCTACACGTACTCCGTGGCCTGGATCGACCTGCTGGCGCGGGGAGCGGCGCAGGGTCGGGCCGTGCTCACGCGCGGTAACCATGCCACGGTCGACGAGCTGCCCGAGCGGGTGCGCAGCCGCCCGCTGTCGTTCGACGCCCGGCAGCGCCTGCGCGCCCCGCGCTGGGCCCCCGAGCTGTTGATGAACCACTGGTCGGTCAAGGCGTTCAACGAGGCCTGGTTCCGCAAGGCACCACGCAGCCGGCGCGGGGAGGTCCAGCACCTCGCGACGTTCTTCCACCCGCTCGACGGGGTCGGCGACTGGAACCGTCTCTACGGCCGGCGCGGGCTGGTGCAGTACCAGTTCGTGGTGCCCGACGCGGCGGAGGACGCGCTCGCCGAGGCGGTAGACCTGATCGCCGACGCCGGGCACGCCTCCTTCCTGGCCGTGCTGAAGCGGTTCGGCCCTGGAGGCCCCGGCTACCTGTCCTTCCCGACGCAGGGTTGGACGCTGGCCCTCGACCTGCCCGCGGCACCAGGCCTCGCCGGGCTGTTCGCCCGGCTCGACGACCTGGTCCTGGAGGCGGGCGGCCGGCTGTACCTCGCCAAGGATGCACGGGCCCGGCCGGACCTGGTCCGCGCGATGTACCCCCGGGTGGAGGATTTCCGAGCCGTCCGCGCGGAGGCCGACCCCGAGGGCGTGTTCACCTCCGACCTTGCCCGGCGCCTGGGGCTGTGACCGACCTCTGACGTCTGCCCCTCGATCACGACCCGTCCACGGAAGGTGCCCCACCATGCTCGACGCCCTCGGCAACCCGCAGAGCCTGCTGCTCCTGGGCGGCACCAGCGACATCGCCCTGGCGGTCGCGGAGCGCTACCTGCGCACCGGCAGCCTGCGGGTCGTGCTCGCCGCCCGGCCGTCGGCGCAGCGCGACGCGGCGGCGGACCGCCTCGCCCGGCAGGGCGCCGAGGTGGAGCCGGTCGACTTCGACGCCCGCGACACCGGCAGCCACCGGGAGGTCGTGGAGCTGGCCGCCGCCGGTGGCGACATCGACGTGGCGGTGGTCGCCTTCGGCGTCCTCGGCGACGAGGAACGTGCCTGGCAGGACCACGACGCCGCGGTGGAGCTCGCCGAGGTCAACTACGTCGGTCCGGTCAGCGTCGGGGTCTGCCTCGGCGAGGTGATGCGCCGGCAGGGCCACGGCGTGATCGTCGCGCTGTCGTCGGTGGCGGGGGAGCGGGTCCGCCGGTCGAACTTCGTGTACGGCTCCAGCAAGGCCGGCATGGACGGCTTCTACCTCGGGCTGGGCGAGGCGCTGCGCCCGCACGGCGTGCGGGTGCTCGTCGTACGGCCCGGGTTCGTCAGCACGAAGATGACCGAGGGCCGGTCGCCGGCACCGCTGGCCGCGACCCCGGAGCAGGTGGCCGACGCGGTCGTCGACGGGGTGGCCCAGGGACGCGAGCTCGTCTGGGTGCCGGCCCCGCTGCGGGCGGTGATGTCGGGGCTACGGCACGTGCCGCGTCCGCTGTTCCGCAAGCTCCCGCTGTGACGAGGGTCAGCCCAGGCGTGCGCTGAAGATCGCCGTGCCCGGGATCAGTGCGCCGCGGACCGGACCCCAGCCGCCCCACACGCGGTCGTGACCTTCGGGCCACTCGGGTTCGAGCAGGTCCTCGAGCACGAACCCGTGCCTGGCCAGGATCCGCACCCAGTCACCCAGGGTGCGGTGGTGCTCGACGTACGTCGCCGCCCCGGTCTCCGCGTCCTGCTCGACGTAGGGCGTGCGGTCCCAGTACGAGCTGGTGACCACCAGGCCGGCGGCGGACGGGTCGTCCGGCATGCTCCACCGCACCGGGTGGGTCACCGAGAACGCGAACCGGCCTCGTGCCCGCAGCACCCGGGCGACCTCGGCCACGGCCCGGTCCGCCTCGGCGACGAACTGCAGGGCGCCGAAGGCGGAGAACGCGATGTCGAAGGACCCGTCCGCGAAGGGCAGGTCGGTGGCGGTCGCGCAGACCGTCGGCACCTCCACCTGCGTGTCGGCGTCGATCCGGCGCGCGTGCTGCAGCTGACGGTGCGACACGTCGAGGCCGACCGTGCGAGCACCCTGCGTGGTCAGCCAGCGTGCGCACTGTGCGGCGCCGCAGCCGATCTCGAGGACGTCGCGGCCCGCCACGTCGCCGAGCACCCGGGCCTGCGCCTCGTCGACGCCTTCAGGCGACCAGACGAACTGCACGTCGCCGAGGAACTGTCCGTGGGTCGCCTGGTACTCGTCGGCGTAGGCGTCCCAGTCGCGGCGGTTGGCCCGACGGGTCTCGTCCTCGGGGACGGTACGGCGGACCGGCTCGATGCCGTGAGGAGCTGCCACGACGCTCACCTTAGGCCCACGCCCCGGTGCTAGCCTCGCCCGGTGAGTCTGCGGGCAGTACTGGGGGTCCTCGCACTCCTGATCGGCGGGGCCGGGTTCAGCAACCGGTGGAACTCCGACGACGCGTTCATCAACTTCCGGATCGTCGACAACCTGCTCGCCGGTCACGGCCCGGTCTACAACGTGGGCGAGCGCGTGGAGGCGGGCACCAGCACCTTGTGGCTCGGCATCCTCGCGGCGGGCGCCTTGCTGCCCGGCCCACTCGAGTGGTTCGCGGTGCTCGCCGGCCTGGCCATGACGGTCGCGGGCGTGGTGTGGGGCGGCCTCGCGGCGGCTCGGATCCACGCCGAACCGGGTGAGCGCGGCCGCTGGGTGCCGTTCGGGCTGCTGCTCTTCGTCGCGGTCCCACCGGCGTGGCACTTCGCCACCTCGGGGCTGGAGACCGGCCTGACCTTCGCCTGGCTCGGTGGCTCCTACCTGGCGTTGACCAGGGCCGTCCTGGCCACGACGCGGGTCATGCGCCGGGACCTGCCGCTGGCGGTGCTTCTGGGCCTGGGGCCGTTGATCCGGCCCGACCTGGCGGTGTTCTCGGCGGCGTTCCTGGCCGTGTGGTTCATCGTCCACCGCTCGCGCGGAGCCGCCTGGGTGGTGCGCGCCGGGGTGACCGCCGTTGCCCTGCCCGTCGTCTACCAGGTCTTCCGGATGGGCTACTACGGCTCCCTCGTGCCGAACACCGCGTTGGCGAAGGAGGCCTCCGGCAGTCGTCTCGAGCAGGGGGCGACCTATCTGGCCGACTTCGCCGGCGCGTACCTGCTGCTGCTCCCGCTGGCGGTCGTGGCCGTGGTGGCGTATGCGCGGTGGCGCGCGACAGGGCGGTGGTCGCCGAAGGGGCTGCTGATCCTGGCACCCGTGGCCGGGGCGCTGGCGCACGCCGCGTTCGTGGTCAAGGTCGGTGGAGACTTCATGCACGGTCGGTTGCTGCTCCCCGCCCTGTTCGCGCTCGCCCTGCCTGCGGCGGTCCTGCCGTTCCGCCGCGACGACTCGCGGGTCACCGTGCCGTTCGCCGTGGTCGCGACCTGGGCAGTCGTCGCGGCGCTCGGGCTGCGCCCGGACTACTTCGGCTCCGACGTGATCCCGCCTGACAACGGCGGCATCGCCGACGAGCACGGGTTCTACGTGACGTTCACCGGCGAGGAGCACCCGGTGACCCTCGAGCAGCACGCGGGCGGTGGCTTCATGGCGGCGGCCACAGCGGTGGAGGACCACCTCGAGAACGGTCTGTCCTATGTGAACCCCTCACCGTTGACTCTGTACGCCCCCGGCGGCCTGGTGCCCCGTCCGGAGCCGGGCTACGAGATCGTCACGACGTACCCGACGATCGGAGTCTTCGGCTACAGCCTCGGCCCGCAGGTCGCGGTGGTCGACGCACTCGGCCTGGCCGACCCGCTGGCCGCCCGGACCGCCCTGCCGCCGGACCGTTCGGGACGGATCGGTCACGAGAAGTCGCTCCACCCGGCCTGGGTGGTCGCGCGGTTCGCCGGCAACGCGCCGGCTGACGACCCGGAGGTGGCGGCGGCGTCGGCGGCGCTGGAGTGCGGCGCGGTGGCGCGGCTCGAGCGGGCGGTCCGCTCCCCGCTCGACTGGCGGCTGTTCGTGAACAACGTCGTCGCGAGCGCCGAGCTCACCGCCCTGCGGCTGCCGGGCCTGCCCAGCGAGGTCGCCCGCGAGCAGTGCCCCTGAGGCGCCCGGGACCACCTCACCTGGCTCGGCCATGGAAGCATCGGGCGGTATGGACGTCCTTCCCGAGCTCGTGCCGCTGCCGGGCGGCCACAGCGGGGAGACCTTCCTGGCCGAGTCCCTGGGCGAGCGGAGCGTCGTACGCATCTATGCCGGCCGCAGCGCTGGGCGCGGGCCGGCAGCCGCCGAGGTCGATGCTGCCGTGCTGCGTCTGGTCCGCGGGCTGCTGCCGGTGCCCGAGGTGCTGGAGGTACGACGGGCCGACCCCTCGACCGGGACACCGGCCCTGCTGGTGACCTCGTGGCTCGCCGGGAGCCGACTCGACGAGGTGCTGCCCGACCTCGGCGACGGGCCGGCCGGCCGGGTCGGGCAGGCGCTCGGGGCGCTGCTGGCTCGGCTGGCGCAGATGCCGATGCTGCGGGCGGGGGAGTTCCTCGACGGCGAGCTCCGGATCGGCCCGGTGCCTCCCGAGCTCACCGACCTGGCGGCGTGGCTGGAGCACCACACCGGCGAGGGCCCGCTGGCGACGTGGACCGGCCGGGACCGGGCCGCCCTGACCGACGTCGCCGACCGGGCGCAGGACGTCCTGGACCGGACCGATCGCGCGTGCCTGGTGCACAGTGACTTCAACCCGAAGAACCTGCTGGTCGAGCCGACGACGGGTGCGGTCACGGGACTCCTGGACTGGGAGTTCGCCCACGCCGGCAGCCCGTTCACCGACCTCGGCAACCTGCTGCGCTTCGACCGCCGGCCGGCGTTCGCCGACGCCGTCCTCGGCGTCTACACGGACCGGGTCGTCGACGCGCCGGCCGACCGGGAGGAGCTGCTCGAGCGCGCCAGGGCCGCAGACCTCTTCGCGCTCGTGGAGCTGGCCTCACGGCTGGGTGAGAACCCGGTCGCGGACCGCGCGCACGACCAGCTCCTGGCGATCGCGCGGACCGGCGACCTCCACGCGACGCCTGACTAGCGGCCGGCCTTCGACAGGGGAGAGGGCCACCAGACCTTGGGACCGATCAGGGCGAACACCGCCGGCACGACGATCGTCCGGACGAAGAACGTGTCGATCATGATGCCGAGGCCGACGATGATGCCGATCTGGGTGAGCGTGATCAGCGGCAGCACGCCGAGCACCGCGAACACTGCTGCGAGCACCAGTCCGGCGCTGGTGATCACGCTGCCGGTGAGGCCGACGGCCTGCACCATGCCCTCGCGGGTGCCGTGCTCGGCGGTCTCCTCCTTGGCCCGCAGCACGAGGAAGATCGTGTAGTCGATGCCCAGCGCGACCAGGAACAGGAACGAGAACAGCGGGGTGCCGACGTCGAGGGCGGGGAACCCGAACACGTGCTCGCTGGCCCAGGCACCCGCACCCAGCGCCGCGAGCGAGCTGAGGATGTTGATCCCGATCAGGATCACCGGCGTCGCCACGGCACGCAGCACCGCGAACAGCACCAGCAGCACGACCGCGAGGATCAGCGGGATGATCACCGTCATGTCGCGGAGGGTGCCCTCGCGGCTGTCGAGGTCCTGGGCCACGGAGCCGCCGACCAGCGCGTCGTCGCCGACCTCGTCGAGGTTGCTGCGTAGTGCCTTGATGGTGTCGATGCTCTCGTCGGTCGACGGTGCCGAGTCGAGGGTGGCGGTGATCTGCGCCAGCCCCGTGTCCGAGCGTCCGGTCGGCCGGGCCTCGACCACGCCGTCGGTCTCGGCGACGACGGCGAGCGCCCGGTCCGCGTCCGCGGCGTCGACGATGATCGTGACGGGGTCGGAGGCACCGGGAGGGAAGTGCTTCGACAGCGTCTCGAGGCCGTCCACCGACTCCGCCTCGACCCGGAACTGCTCGGTCTGGGACAGACCGAGGCTCGCCCCGAGCAGGCCGCTGGCCAGCAGGGCCAGCACCGCGGCCGACGCGGCCACCACGGGCACCGGGCGGCGGGTGACCGCGCCGGCGAGCCGGAACCAGCCACCGGTCCGGGTCTTGTCCTCGTCCCCGACCCGCGGGACGAAGGGCCAGAAGAGCCCGCGCCCGAAGATCGACAGCGCCGCCGGCAGGGTGAACAGCGCGAACGCGAGCGCGATGACCAGGCCGACGGCGGCGGACGCTCCGAGGCTCCGGTTGTTGGGCAGCACGCCGAGCAGCAGGGTCAGGAGTGCGAGCACGACGGTGAGGTTGCTGGCCAGGATCGCCGAGGCAGCGCCGCGCACGGCGTCGGCCAGTGCCTGCCGGTGCTCGCGCGTGCGGCGCAGCTCCTCGCGGTAGCGGGACACCAGCAGCAGCGCGTAGTTGGTGCCCGCACCGAACACGAGCACGCTGGTGATGCCGGTGGTCGACCCGTCGAGCTCGGTGCCCAGGAGGTCCGCTCCGACCTCCGTCAGCGAGGCCGCGACCCGGTCGGCGAGCCCGACCACGACCAGCGGCACCAGCCACAGCGTGGGTGAGCGGTAGGTGAGCAGGAGGAGTACGGCGACCACGAGGGCCGTCACCAGCAGCAGTCGGACGTCAGCCCCCTCGAAGGCCGAAGCGGTGTCGGAGGCGAAGGCCGCACCGCCGGTGAGCTCGACGGTCAGCCCCTCGGGCAGGTCCTCGTCCGCGACCTCGCGCAGGTCACCGACCACCTCGGTGAGGTTGAACCCGCTCAGCTCCGCAGACACCGGGATGCTCACGATCGCCGCCTGACCGTCGGGCGCGGGGACCGGCGGCGAGGTGGCCGCGTCGACGACCGACTCGAACCTGCCCGCGGCCTGCTGCACCGCCGCGAGGTCGGCCTCGGTGAGCCGCTCACCCTCGCGGGCGAAGACGGCGATCGCGGGCAGCACGTCGGCGCCCTCGAACTCCTTGGTCTGCTCCGAGACGCGCGCGGACTCGGCGTCGTCGGGCAGCGAGTTCGGGGCGTCCCCGCTGCTCGACACGGTCGAGCCCACGCCCATCGCCAGTCCGGCGAGCAGGAAGGAGACGAGCAGGACGCCCCACGCGGAGCGCCGTCCGGTGGTGAGCCGGGCGAGCCGGTCCAGCAGGGTCTCGGCGGTGTCGGGTGCGGGCATCGTCATCCTTCGGTGGTGGGACCGGTGCCGGGCGTGGCCGACGGTGTCGGGACGGGTGCCGCGACGAGCTCGGAGAGGCGCTCTGCCTCGGTCACCGGGTCCGCGGTCAGGAGCAGTGCTCCGGCGCGGTCGGCGGCCCCGACGGTGGCGCCCCGGCCGCCCAGGGCGACGGTGGTGGCCCGTGCGAGCAGCCTCAGGTGCCCGATGACGGATCCGACATGCGCGGGTGTCGTGGCGGCGACCACGACCAGGTCCGGCTGGGTGCTGTGGGCGGTGCCGACCAGGTCGGGGAGGGGCACGTCGGCGCCGAGGAAGACCGTGCGCCAGCCCCGTCGGCTCAGGCACACAGCGTGGATCAGCAGGGGCAGGTCGTGCTGCTCACCGGGAGGGCAGGCGAGCAGCGCCGTGCGCGCGGGAGCGGGAACCTCCTGCACCAGGCCGGCGAGCCGGGCCCGCAGCAGGTTGCTCGCGAAGTGCTCCTGGCCGACCGAGACCTCGCCGTGCTCCCACCGGTCGCCGAGGCGACGGAGCACGGGCAGCACCGTCTCTCGCAGCACCTGGTCGACCTCGCCGGTGGCCAGCAGCTCGCTGAGGAGGTCGTGCGCGCGGGTGGCGTCGTAGTCCTCCAGCGCGTCGGCGAGCCGGTCGACGGCCTCGCCGAGATCCAGGGGTCCGCGCACAGGTTCACCGGCCCCGACCGCCGTACGGGCCGCCTCCGCAGGGGAGAGGCCCCGGGCCAGGGCGTCCTGCATCTGCCGGACCCGGCGTTCATCGTCGGGGGAGTAGAGCCGGAAACCCCCGCTCGAACGCTCCGGATGGAGCACGCCGTAGCGTCGTTCCCAGGCACGCAGGACGTGCTCGCTGAGGCCGGTGCGCCGGCTCAGCTCGCCGATCCGGAACCTGTCCTCCTCGGGGGCCACGCCACCAGCGTAGCGGAAGTTTGACAAACCCTAGACACCACCGGTTCGCCCGGTTGGACGTGGGGCGTGGCGGGCGCGTATCCTGGCAGGCGCGCTTGGAGTCTGCCTGGATCTCAGACGGAGCAGATTCACGCTCGCTGTTCGTTCGCACCGCCGGCGCTCACCGGCAGTCACCATACGAAGTAGTGAAACGGGCTCCTGTCGCGCGCCCGCACGACACCATCCATCCAAGGAATCCATTCCCTTATGACGAGCACTCCCACTCTCTCGGACGCACCGCAGGTTGCGGTCAACGACATCGGGTCCGAAGAGGACTTCCTCGCGGCGATCGACGCGACCATCAAGTACTTCAACGACGGTGACATCGTCGAAGGCACCATCGTCAAGGTTGATCGGGACGAGGTCCTGCTCGACATCGGCTACAAGACCGAGGGCGTCATCCCCTCGCGTGAGCTCTCGATCAAGCACGACGTCGACCCCTCCGAGGTCGTCTCCGTCGGCGACGCGGTCGAGGCCCTCGTCCTCCAGAAGGAGGACAAGGAAGGCCGACTGATCCTGTCCAAGAAGCGCGCCCAGTACGAGCGCGCCTGGGGCACCATCGAGCAGGTCAAGGAGGAGGACGGCGTCGTCACCGGCACCGTCATCGAGGTCGTCAAGGGTGGCCTCATCCTCGACATCGGGCTGCGTGGCTTCCTGCCCGCCTCGCTCGTCGAGATGCGTCGTGTGCGCGACCTGCAGCCGTACGTCGGCCAGGAGCTCGAGGCGAAGATCATCGAGCTCGACAAGAACCGCAACAACGTCGTGCTCTCGCGTCGTGCGTGGCTCGAGCAGACCCAGTCGGAGGTCCGCCAGGGCTTCCTGACCCAGCTGCAGAAGGGTCAGATCCGCAAGGGTGTCGTCTCCTCGATCGTCAACTTCGGTGCGTTCGTGGACCTCGGCGGCGTCGACGGTCTGGTCCACGTCTCCGAGCTGTCCTGGAAGCACATCGACCACCCGTCCGAGGTCGTCGCGGTCGGCGACGAGGTCACCGTCGAGGTGCTCGACGTCGACATGGACCGCGAGCGCGTCTCCCTGTCGCTGAAGGCGACCCAGGAAGACCCGTGGCAGCACTTCGCCCGCACCCACCAGATCGGCCAGATCGTCCCGGGCAAGGTCACCAAGCTGGTGCCGTTCGGCTCGTTCGTCCGCGTCGAGGAGGGCATCGAGGGGCTGGTGCACATCTCCGAGCTCGCCGAGCGCCACGTCGAGATCCCCGAGCAGGTCGTCCAGGTCAACGACGACGTCATGGTCAAGATCATCGACATCGACCTCGAGCGTCGCCGGATCTCGCTGTCGCTCAAGCAGGCCAACGAGACCGCCGCAGCGGCCGAGGTCGAGGAGTTCGACCCGACGCTGTACGGCATGACCGCGTCCTACGACGAGCAGGGCAACTACATCTACCCCGAGGGCTTCGACCCGGAGACCGGCGAGTGGCTCGAGGGCTACGACGAGCAGCGCGCCGCCTGGGAGGAGCAGTACGCCAAGGCGCACGCCCGCTGGGAGGCTCACGTCAAGCAGCAGGCCGAGGCCAAGAAGGCCGCCGCCGAGGCCGGCGAGGCCACGTCGTACTCGTCCGACCAGGGTGCCCAGGAGGAGACCGGCGGTTCGCTGGCCTCCGACGAGGCGCTCCAGGCGCTGCGCGAGAAGCTCACCGGCGGTCAGTGACCCGCCGCGGCTGAGCCGCACCGCCTGACCCGCACCACGCACGAGGGGCCCGACCACCACCCGGTGGTCGGGCCCCTCGTCGTGTCGGCCCGGCAGCCGGCTGTCGGAACGTAGGATCAGGGCAGATCTGGGCAAGACGTGAGACGGGGGTCGTCCGCCTTGGGTGCACGCGTCGGTAGGTTGCTTGCGGCCGTGTTGGCGCTGGTCGTGGTGGCGACCTCGTCTCCGGCTGTCTCGAGAGCGCAGGAGGCAACGCCTCCGCGCATCTTGATCGTCGGTGACTCGATCACCCACGGATCCTCCGGCGACTTCACCTGGCGGTACCGGCTCGACCGGCATCTCGACGCGGTCGGTGCGGACGTCGACCTCGTCGGACCGGAGCGCGGCCTTCACAACCTGCACGGCGAGGGCCCGAGCCTCGACTACGTCGACCCCGGCTTCGACCAGGATCATGCCGCTCGCTGGGGCGCATCGGCGAGCGCTCCGCCGTGGCCGGTGGGCAGGCTCGTGGACACCTACCGGCCGGACGTCCTCGTCGTCCTGCTCGGCCTGAACGACCTCGTCTGGCTCGGTCTGACTCCTGCGGAGCTCGAGAGCGTCATGCGTTCCTGGGTCGCTGAAGCGCGCGAGGCGAAGCCCGATGTCGGGTTCGTGCTCGGCCGGCTGACCGGCACCAACTTCGCCGGGGTCCGTGAGTACAACGATCGCCTGCCGGCGCTGGCGGCCTCCCTCGACAGTCCCGCCTCCCCGGTGGTGGTGTCCTACTCCGACACGGACTTCGCCGACGGTCGAGACACGTGGGACCCGGCTCACCCGAACGCCCGGGGCGAGGTCAAGATCGCGGCCGCGATGGCCGACGCGCTCGCCGAGCTCGGCATCGGTGCGCCGTACCCGCGACCACTTCCGACGGTGCCGCTGGGACCCCGCTTCGCCCCGGACCTGAGCGTCGCCGCCGGCGACGAGGCGGTGACCCTCACCTGGGACGTGGCGCCGGGCGCACTGGCGGAGTACGTCTGGTGGCGGGACGTCACGGACGGCGGCCCGTGGTCCCGGACCACCGATCCCGTGGAGGGGCAGGCCTGGTACGTCGACCGGCTGGTCAACTGGCACACCTACGAGTTCGTGCTCCAGCCGGTGAAGGGCAGCTGGGCGGCCGAGGACGACACGCGCTCCAACGTGGTCCGGGTCGTGCCGGTGCCGCGCGCGCCGGGCGTCGCCGAGGATGTCGCGGTGGAGCCGCACGACTACGGGGTCTCGGTGGCGTGGTCTCCCGCGGAGGAGGCCACCGGGTACCGGGTGTGGTGGCGCAACGTCAGCGGTGACGGCGGGTGGGAGGCCACCACCGAGCTCCTGGGGGTGACGACGGCGGACCTCTCCGGTCTCGTCGCGGGGGACGAGTACGCCTTCCGGGTCCAGGCCACCAACGACGGAACGTGGGGCGAGCTCTCGTTGCCGGTCATCGCGACGCCCACGGCGCAGGTGCCAGTCGCTCCCTCCGACGTGCGCGTCGCCGTCACTGCCGGCGGTGTCGCGACGGTCTCCTGGGACGCCGCCGCCCACGCCACCGAGTACCACCTGTTCCGTCGCGACCTCACGGTTGGGGAGGAGTGGACCCGTGTGGAGACGGAGCTGCCCATCACGGCACGGAGACACCGCGTCCCGGGGCTGCGCACCCACCACCGCTACGCCTTCACCGTGCAGTCGTGGAACATGCACGTCGCCGGGCCGATGTCGCGCTCGGTGTCGGCCCGGGTGCCGCGGCCGGCCGCCGTCCGGGTTCGCCGGGCATGGTCCCCCCGCCGAGACGTGGTCCGCGTGACGTCGGTGCCGGTACCCGGTGCCGACCACTACCGGATTCTCACGGTCCCACGACGCTCGTGCGGCCCTCGGCCTGCGCTCCGGAGGTACCAGGCACGTCCGACGCGCTACACGGCGCCCCGGGTCCGGTTCCTGGCACGTTCCCCTGCGGTCTGGCTGCGCATGGTTGCGGTCAGTGACGGCGTGCCCGGAGACCAGCGACCTGCCGGCGCCAGGTGTGTCCGCGTGCGCTGAGCGCGCCCCCGACCTCGGTTCAGACCGGGCGGATCCGGTTGCGCGGGTCGCTGGCGTCGGGGAGGTGGCTCGACGGTGGGGGGCGACGGCCGTAACCGTCGTCGTACAGGTCACGAAGGGTGGCCATCAGTGCGGCAAGCACGATCACCACGGTCCAGAAGATCAGCAGCTCGGTCATGGCAGTAATCATGCTCTCGACTAGTTCCTGCCACGAGTGGCAGACCTGACATTGCTCATCGATTTCCTGCCAAACCTCTGCCATGATGGCCAGATGATCGAGAACGTGGCCGTGGTGGTCTACGACGGCGTCGCGCCGTTCGAGCTGGGGGTTCTCTGTGAGGCGTGGGCGACCGACCGCTCCGACCAGGGTCTGCCGATGTTCGACTTCGCCGTGTGTGCCCCCAGGCCCGGTGAGGTCTCGACCTCAGCCGGGTTCCGGCTCCAGGTCGACCACGACCTCGGTCGGGTGGCCGAGGCGGACCTGGTGGCGGTGCCCGCCGTGCCCCGCAACCAGCCCGTGCCCGCGGCCGTGATCAGGGTGCTCCAGCGGGCCTACGAGCGTGGGGCGCGCGTGCTGTCGGTCTGCTCAGGCGCCTTCGCGCTCGGCGAGGCCGGCCTGCTCGATGGCCGTCGCTGCACCACGCACTGGGTATACACCGACGAGCTCGCCGCACGCTTCCCGCGTGCTGAGGTGGTTCCCGAGGTGCTGTACGTCGATGAGGACCCCGTGATCACGAGCGCCGGATCGGCGGCGGGGCTCGACGCCTGCCTGCACCTGTACCGCAAGGAGTTCGGGTCGCGCGTGGCGAGCATGGTGGCGCGCCGCATGGTCGTCCCACCGCAGCGCGACGGTGGGCAGGCTCAGTTCATCCGCACCCCGGTGCCCGACTGTGACGCCGAGACCCTCGGGCCGCTGCTCACCTGGATCGTCGAGCACCTCGACGAGCCGCTGACCGTCGACGTGCTGGCCCGCCACAGTGCGATGTCCCCGCGCACGTTCGCCCGGCGCTTCCGCGAGGAGACCGGCACCACCCCGCACGCCTGGATAACCAGCCAGCGGGTGCTCGCTGCGGAGGCGCTGCTGGAGAGCACGACGCGCTCGGTGGACCAGATCGCCGCGGACGTCGGCTTCGCGAACGCGGCCAACCTGCGCCACCACTTCACCAGGATCCGGGGGCTGAGCCCGCAGCGGTACCGGCAGCGGTTCGCCTGCTCAGCCGATGCCCAGAAGGCCGGGTAGCTCCAGACGCTTGACCTTGCCCGTCGCGGTGTGCGGCAGCGCCTCGACGGTGAAGTACTCCTTGGGCCGCTTCGGCGGCGCGAGCCGCTCGGCGGCGAACGCGGTGAGCTCCGCCGGCGTGGCCGACCCCACCACTGCGGCGCACACGCGCTGACCCCAACGCTCGTCGTCGACCCCGAACACCGCCACGTCCACCACGCCCGGGTGCTCGGCGAGCGCGTGCTCGACCTCCACCGGGTACACGTTCACGCCGCCGCTGATCACCAGGTCCTCACGACGACCCTCGAGGTAGAGGTAGCCGTCGTCGTCCAGCCGGCCCAGGTCACCGACGGTGAACGCCGCTCCCTGCGGAGTCTCCCGCCACGACGCGGCGGTCTTCTCCGGCGCGTTCCAGTAGCTGAACCGCGCGTGCTCGGGGACCGTGCACCAGATCGTGCCGTCCGGGTCGACGCTCAGCGACCGGCCGGGACGGGCCCGACCGACCGTGCCGGGGTGCTCCAGCCACTCCTCGCTGCGGCAGGCGGTGAACTGACCCTCGGTCGAACCGTAGAACTCCCACGTCGAGCCGGCCGGGAACAGCTCGAGGAGGCGACGCTTCACCGCCGGCGGGCAGGCAGCGCCGGCGTGCGCGACCAGCCGGAAGCTGGATAGATCCGGCACCCCGGCCGTGTCCCAGTGGGCGAAGAGTCGCTGCAGGTGGGCAGGCACGCAGAACATCGTCGTCGGGTGGTCCTCCACGATCGCCAGGGTGGCCGCGGCGGGGTCGAACCCGCCCTGCCGCTGGGTTTCCCCACCGCGCGAGGACGCGGCGCCGGGTAGGACGATCCGCCCGCCGGCGAGCAACGTGCCCGTCGCGAACCGCAGCGGCGCGGAGTGGTAGAGCGGGCTCAGCACCAGGTGCACGTCGGAGGCCGTGAAACCCCACAGCTCGCGC
The DNA here is from genome assembly GCF_054781215.1 of Nocardioides pakistanensis. Classification (NCBI taxonomy): domain Bacteria; kingdom Bacillati; phylum Actinomycetota; class Actinomycetes; order Propionibacteriales; family Nocardioidaceae; genus Nocardioides; species Nocardioides pakistanensis. The sequence goes on from NZ_BAAGUV010000048.1 coordinate 38,824, forward strand.
TCCTCGGCGACGAGAGCCTGCGCCGCGGCGTCGTCGAGCAGCCCCGACCAGACCCCCTTCGGCGCGCCCGTCGTGCCGCTGGTCATGTGCATCGGCCGAACCAGCGGTGCCGGGCTGACCGGGTCGGGGTCCAGACCAGCGCGCACCTCCTCGAGCGCGGCCTCGTCGCGCACCACGACAGCGGGGTCCACGTCGGCCAGGATCGCCGCCTGCTCGCGCTCGGTGAGCCGCGGGTCCAGCGGCACCGGGACCACGCCCTGCCGTGCGGCCAGCAGGACCAGGTCGACGTAGGCCGGGGAGCCCGGGAGCAGCAGGGCAACCCGGTCGCCGGGGGAGACGCGCGCAATCACGCGAACCATCCTCTCAAGGGTGTGCATGGGGCATACTGGGAGGTAACAGGTGGCCGGCGGGTGTGGGACCCCGTCCGGCCGGGGGTTGCACACAACGTCACTGGGGGTCTGGATGACGCTGCGAGACGTGCCGTCAGGCGGCGCCCGCGACGGACGCGTGCGCAGACGCGCGCTGGTCCTGGCGGCGTCCGGCGTGCTCACGCTCGGCGCCTGCGCCGCCCCCGCCGAGGAGGCCGACCCCCCGGCGCGAGCCGTGCTCTCGGCCGCGGAGACCGAGGAGTCTCCGGCGCCGCCCGAGGTGGATCCCGGCGACGTGCAGATCGACCCGGTGCCCTCGGCCGGGGAGACCCCGTCCGGCGGACAGCCGTGGGACGAGACGGCCGCCGCCGCGTGCGAGGACATCGTGGGACCGGGGCTCGCCCAGGTCGCCCAGAGCACCGACGCCGCCGGCACCACGACGTTCTGGACCGCAGGCGAGCGCTGGGCGGTCTGCGACATGGCGGCCGGCGAAGCGGCACTCGTCGCCGCAGCGGACGGCGTCGGCGAGTTCGACCGGTCCGCGCTGGCACTGACCTCGGCACCGGTCCCGGGCGGGGGCCGACACGTCGCCGCCGGACTACTGCCGTGGCCGGTCCAGGAGCTGGCCTACACGTTCCCCGACGAGCACACCGAGCGCGCACGGTTCGTCAGCAGCGAGGGCGACGTCGACCAGGTCTGGTGGGTGCTCTCCTACACCGCAACCGAGGGGCCGCTGGCCCGGTCGGACGTGGACGCGGCCGGCCTGGAGCCGGTCACCGTCTCCGTCGTCGGCGGCGCCGCGGAGGCGTTCCGCTTCGAGTGGGACGAGCTTCAGCGCAACGAGTAGTGCACGTGCACGAACGGCCCGCCCGCGACGTGGCGGACCTCCAGCACGCGCATCGGCTCGGTCCGCCGGCGCGGCAGCAGCGGCGCGCCGCGTCCCAGGACCAGCGGTGCGATGCTGACCCAGATCTCGTCGAGCAGGTCGCGGTCGGCGAACTGGCCCACGAGGCCCCCGCCGCCGACGAGCCAGACGTCCTTGCCGCCGGCGGCCTCGACCAGCTGCGCGTGGACCGCGGCGGGGTCGTCGGCGGTGAACCGGATGTCTGCGCCGTCCACGCGTGGCAGGTCGCGGTGGGTGAACACCCACGCAGGCATCTCGTAGCCCCACTCGTCGGGTGCGTGCTCGAGGAGCCACTCGTAGGTGGTGGCGCCCATCGCCAGGGCACCGACCCCGGCGATGAACTCGTGGTAGGGATTGCCGTCGTCGACACCCTCGTCGAGGTCCGAGCCCTCGAGCTGGAACAGCCACTCCAGGCTGTTGTCCTCGGTCGCGATGAACCCGTCGAGCGTGGTCGCGGTGAGGTAGGTGGTCGTCATGGTGGGATCCTTGCAGCCGGCACCGACCGTTTCGCAACACCCGGTGCCGTCCTGCGATACTGCGCCGCGTGAGTGGACTGCGGGTCGGCCTGACCGGGGGAGTGGCCTCGGGGAAGAGCACGGTGTCGGCGATCTTGCGCGAGCTGGGGGCGGTCGTGATCGACGCCGACCAGCTGGCACGTGAGGTGGTGGCAGCGGGGACGCCGGGACTGGCAGCCGTCGTCGCCGAGTTCGGCCCGGGGGTGCTCACGGCCGAGGGAGAGCTGGACCGTCCGGCCCTGGGGGCGATCGTGTTCGCCGATGAGGAGGCCCGGCGCCGGCTCGAGGCGATCCTGCACCCGCTGATCCGGGCGCGCAGCGCCGAGCTCGAGGCGACTGCGGGTGCCGATGCGGTGGTGGTGCACGACATCCCGCTGCTCGCCGAGACGGGTCAGGCCGGCACCTTCGACGCGGTGGTGGTGGTCGACGTACCCGTGGAGACCCAGGTCGAGCGGATGGTGCGGCTGCGCGGGATGACCCGCGAGGACGCGCTGGCCCGGATCGCGGCGCAGGCGACGCGCGAGCAGCGGCTCGCCGTGGCCACCCACGTGATCGACAACACCGGAACGCTCGGAGACCTCCGTGAGCGTGTCACGGAGGTCTTCGAGGAACTGGTCTCGACGGGCTCGACCAGCGGGTAGGTCTCGACGGGCTCGACCAGCGGGTAGGTCTCGACGGGCTCGACCAGCGGGTAGGTCTCGACGGGCTCGACCAGCGGGTAGGTCTCGACGGGCTCGACCAGCCGGCAGGGATCGATCAGGTCTCAGGCAGCGAGGTCGGGGTCGGCGAGCTGGCGCAGCTTGGCGATCGCCTCGCGCTCCAGCTGGCGCACCCGCTCCGCCGAGATGCCGTGCTTGGCACCGATGTCGGCGAGCTTGTGCTGCCGGCCGTCGACGAGGCCGTAGCGCGACCGGATGATGTCGGCGGCCCGGTCGTCCAGCAGCTCCACCAGCCGGGAGAGCCGGTCCCGCGACTCGGTGTCGAGCACCGTCGCGTCGGGGCCCGGCGTGGTCTCCTGCGCGATCAGGTCACCGAGCGAGGTGTCGCCGTTCTCGTCGATCGGTGTGTCGAGACTGACGTGCTCGCGGCCCCAGGTGATCAGGTCGATCACCCGCTCGAGGTCCATCCCGAGCTCGGCTGCGATCTCCTCGGGCTCGGGCTCGCGTCCCAGCTGGCGCTCGAGGGTACGGCGGGCGCCGCCGACCTGGTTGAGCTCCTCGACGACGTGCACCGGGAGGCGTACGACGCGGGCCTGCTGGGCGATGCCACGGGTGATCGCCTGACGGACCCACCAGGTCGCGTAGGTCGAGAACTTGTAGCCCTTGGCGTAGTCGAACTTCTCCACCGCCCGGATCAGACCGGTGTTGCCCTCCTGGACGAGGTCGAGCATCGGCATCGCGCTGCGGCCGTACTTCCTCGCGATGGACACGACCAGCCGGAGGTTCGCGGTGATGAACTGCTGGATGGCGCGCTGCCCCTCGGCGGCGAGCCACTCGAGCTCCTCCTGGGTTGCCTGCTTGGGGGCGCCGCCCTGGCGGCGTCCGACCCTGCCGGTGTCGAGCAGGTGCTGCGCCATCAGCCCTGCCTCGATGGTCTTGCTCAGCTCTACCTCGGTGATAGCGTCGAGCAGCGGAGTACGCGCGATCTCGTCGAGGTACAGCCCGACGCTGTCACGACCCTCGATCTCGCGCGTGTGCGGACGACTCGTAGCCACGTGCGCTCCCTTCCTCTCCCCAAGCGCTTACCCCTAGGTAGCACCTGTATTCATCCCAACGAACATGTGTTCGCACAGATTCCCGAATCCGCCTGTGCGTCGCAGGTTCGTTTGCCTGCGAGGGTTACGACGGGTGGGGGAGCCCGGAAGTTGCCGGTTCGGCGGAAAAGGTGCAGGTTCTCAGGGAACTTTCAGGAGCGGTGAAGCGCGTCAGGCGAGGCCGAGCTTGTCGAGCACCCAGGCGTAGCTGAACGCACGGTCACGCCAGGCGTTGTAGCGGCCGCTGACTCCACCGTGGCCGGCGGCCATCTCGGTCTTGAGCAGGAAGTCCTGCGGCTCGGCCGCCGTGGCGCGCAGCTTGGCGACCCACTTCGCCGGCTCCACGTAGAGCACCCGGGTGTCGTGCAGCGACGTCTCGGCGAGGATCGCCGGGTAACGCTTGTGCTCGACGTTCTCGTACGGCGAGTAGGACTTCATGTACTCGTAGACCTCGGGGTCCTCGATCGGGTTGCCCCACTCCTCCCACTCCACCACCGTCAGCGGGAGCGTCGGGTCGAGGATCGTGGTGAGCGCGTCGACGAAGGCGACGTCGGCCAGGATCCCCCGGAACGCGTCGGGAGCGATGTTCGCGACGGCGCCCATCAACAGGCCTCCGGCGCTGCCGCCCTCGGCGACCAGCCGGTCCGGTCCGGTCCAGCCCGTGTCGGCCAGGTGCCGCGCGCAGGCCACGAAGTCGGTGAAGGTGTTCTTCTTCAGCAGCAGCTTGCCCTCGTCGTACCAACGCCGGCCCATCTCGCCGCCGCCGCGCACGTGGGCGATCGCGAAGCCGACCCCGCGGTCCAGCAGCGAGAGGCGGGAAATGGTGAAGAAGGGGTCGGTGGAGGACTCGTAGGAGCCGTAGCCGTAGATCAGCATCGGCATGGTGCCGTCGCGGGGCGCGTCCTTGGGGCACACGATCGAGATCGGGACCCGCGCGCCGTCCTCGGCGACGGCCCACTCACGGTGCTGCTCGTAGCGGTCGGGGTCGTAGTCACCGAGCACCGGCATCTGCTTGAGCAGGATCAGCTCCCGGGTGGCGACGTCGAAGTCGTAGACCGCCGGGGGAGTGGCGAGCGTGGTATAGCCCAACCGGACCCGCGGCTGGTGGAACTCCGGGTTCGCCCCGGCCCCGACGGTGTAGACCGGGTGCCCGAAGTGGACCAGGAAGTCCTCGCCCAGCCCGGTGTCGTCGAGGGTGATCACGCGCAGCTGGGTGAGCCCGTCCTTGCGCTCGTGCACGACCAGGTGGCTCTCGAACGCCTCGACGTCCTCGAGCCGGACCGCGGGGTCGTACTCGAACAGCGGCTCCCAGTCCTCGTGGCTGGTCGCGTCGATCGGGGCCCGGGCGAGCGTGAAGTTCTGGGCGCCGTCGTTGTGGAGGACCAGGAAGCAGTCCTCACCGGCGATCACGGCGTGCTCCACGCCGTACTCCACGCCCTGCCGTCGCGGTGCGAGGACCCGGAACTCTCCCGTGGGGTCGGCGGCGTCCAGCACGCGGTACTCGCTGGTGGTCTTCGAGCCGAGCCCGATCACCAGGAACCGGTCGCTGCGGGTGCGGCCCACCGACACCCAGAACCGCTCGTCGGGTTCGTGCAGGACCATCACGTCCTGGTCCGGGCCGGTGCCGATCCGGTGGCGCCACACCTTGTGCGGCCGCCACGCCTCGTCCACGGTGGTGTAGAACAGGTGCCCGCCGCACACCGACCAGGTGGCGCCGTAGGCGGTGTCGGGGATCTGGTCGGGGAGCAGCTCACCGGTGCGCAGGTCCTTGACCTGCAGCAGGAAGCGCTCGTCGCCGACGGTGTCCACGCTGAACGCGAGCAGGGTCCCGTCCGGGCTCACCGACGAGGCGCCCAGCGAGAAGAACTCGTGTCCCTCGGCCAGCTCGTTCAGGTCGAGCAGACACTCCTCGCCCGGCACCTCCGTGTCCGGCGACAGCACCGGCGGGGTCCAGTCGTCGGGGGAGTCGACCGGGCAGCGGCAGCTGATCCCGTACTGCTTGCCCTCGATCGAGCGGCTGTAGTACCAGTACGCGCCGATCCGGACCGGGACCGACATGTCGGTCTCCTGGGTGCGCGCCCGGATCTCCTCGAACAGCGCCTCGCGCAGCTCGGCGAGATGTGCGGTGGCCTGCTCGGTGTAGGCGTTCTCGGCCTCGAGGTAGGCGAGCGTGTCCGGCGAGTCCTTGTCCCGCAGCCATTCGTACTCGTCGACGAAGGTGTCACCGTGGAAGGTCCGCTCGAACGGCACCTTCTTCGCCACGGGCGGCGTGATCTCGGTGCGTGGGGTCTCGACGGGACGGGCGTGGGTCGGCTCTGACACGCGGCGAGCCTAACCCGCGGAGGCATCGCCTACCGTGGACGGGTGGACACGATCGACCTCAACGCCGACCTCGGCGAGGGCGTCACCGACGACATCGGGCTGCTCGCGCTGGTGACCAGTGCCAACGTCGCCTGCGGCTACCACGCCGGCGACGAGCCGATCATGCGCGCGGTGTGTACGGAGGCGGCGGCTCGAGGCGTCGCAGTCGGGGCGCAGGTGTCGTACGACGACCGCGAGAACTTCGGTCGTCGCCACCTCGACGTGCCCTTCGAGACACTGCGCGAGCAGGTCGCGCACCAGGTCGGGCTGCTCGACGAGATCGCCCGCGCCTGCGGCACCCGGGTGTCCTACGTCAAGCCGCACGGCGCGCTCTACAACCGGGTGGTGCACGACGAGGAGCAGGCTCGTGCCGTGCTGGCCGGGTCCGGCGACCTGCCCGTCCTCGGCCTGCCCGGCTCGCTGTTCCTCGAGCTCGCCGCCGCCCTGGGCCGGGAGATCCACCGGGAGGGCTTCCCCGACCGGGCCTACACCCCCGAGGGTCGGCTCGTCCCGCGCGACCAGCCGGGCGCGGTGCACCACCAGCCGTCGGTGATCGCTGCCCGCGCGCTGGAGATGGCCCGCTCCGGCGATGTGGCGTCCGTCTGCGTCCACGGCGACTCGCCGGCCGCCGTCCGCAGTGCCGCGGAGGTCCGCCGCACGCTGGAGACCGCGGGGCTGACCTTGCGGAGCTTCGCATGAGGCTGCTGCGTGTCGGGGTGGACTCGCTGCTCGCGGAGGTCGCCGACACCGCTGCAGCCACCAGGCTCTACGACGAGGCGCTGAGCCGCCGGGTGGCTGCCGCCGACGTCGTGCCCGCCGCCCGCACGGTCCTCTTCTCCGGGGTGGCCGACGTCGACCGGCTCGAGGCCGAGCTGGCCGGCTGGGACCTCGAGGCGTCGGCGGGGCCGGCACCCGGCAGCGGCCCGCTGGTGGAGGTGCCGACGGTGTACGACGGTCCCGACCTCGACGACGTGGCCCGGCACTGGGACCTGTCGACCCAGGAGGTGGTCGACCTGCACACCTCCACCGAGATGGTGGTGGCGTTCTGCGGGTTCGCCCCCGGCTTCGCGTACTGCACCGGGCACGGGCTGCCGAGCGCCGTCCCCCGGTTGCCCGAGCCGCGCACCCGCGTGCCCGCCGGGGCGGTCGGTCTCGCCGACACGTTCACCGGTGTGTACCCGGCGCCGTCGCCGGGAGGCTGGCGGCTGATCGGGCACACCGACCTCCCGTTGTGGGACGAGACCCGTCCGCAGCCCGCGACGCTGGCGCCCGGGACCAGGGTGCGTTTCGTGGAGGTACGGCGGTGACGGTGTCCCTGACCGTCGAGGACCCGGGGCCGCTCACCACCGTGCAGGACCTCGGCCGTCGCGGGTACGCCCACCTGGGTGTTCCCCGCGCCGGGGCGCTCGACCTCGAGGCGGCCGGCTACGCCAACCGGCTCGTCGGAAACCCGGTGGACGCAGCCGTCCTCGAGACCACGCTCGGTGGGGTCGCGGTGCAGGTGTCGGGCTCCACCGTGGTCGCGGTCACGGGTGCACCCGCGGCGGTGACCGTCGACGGGCGGCCCCGGCCGCTCGCCGAGCCGGTGCACGTGTCGGCAGGTCAGACCATGCGGGTCGGGCCGGCCACCTCCGGGCTGCGCAGCTATGTCGCGTTCGCGGGCGGGCTCGACGTGGCGCCGGTGCTCGGCTCCCGGTCGACCGACACCCTGTCCGGCCTCGGGCCACCGCCGCTGCGAGCCGGGGACCGGCTGGAGCTGGGAGCGCCGGTGGGCAGCCCACACGGCGTCGACGTGCCCGTCGTACACCGGTATCCCGACGCGGTCCGGGTCCGGGTGATCCCGGGCCCCCGGGTCGACTGGTTCTCCGAGGACGTCCTCGCGCGGCTCACCGAGGGCAGCTACACGGTCTCCTCGCACTCCAACCGGATCGGGCTGCGGTTGGAAGGCCCTCCGCTCCCACGCCGGCAGGACGACGAGCTGCCCAGTGAGGGACTCGTGCTCGGGGCGGTGCAGGTCCCGGCCTCGGGGCAGCCGCTGGTGTTCCTCAACGACCACCCGACGACCGGCGGCTACCCGGTGGTGGCGGTGGTGCACCCCGAGGACCTCCGCACCTGCGCGCAGCTGCGGCCCGGGGCGTCGGTGCGGCTGGTGGTCTAGCGGCCTCGCGGCACCGGCGTCAGCTCCGGGTCGTCGGTCCGGAACGTCTTCACCGGGCCCGGGGGAGTCTCTGCGGTCTCGAACCGGACCGTCACCAGTCCGCGGCCCGATCCCCACACCCAGCCGGGGCCGTGCTCGGCGTGGACCACGTCCATCCCCGGCGCCCACCGGCGGCTTCGGGTCACCTGCTCGATCGCCTCGTCGGTGACCGGCTCTCGTTCCGGCTCGGGCTCGGGGCCGAGGTCGGCGAAGAGGTCCTCCTGGATCCAGTCGGCGAGCCCCGAGACCCCGACCCCGAGCAGCCGCACCCCGCCGGAGGTGTCGACCTCGGCCAGCAGTGACCGCGCCAGCCGGGCGACCACTCGCGGCTCGTCGGTCGGCGCCGCCAGGGTGGTCGAGCGGGTGTGCGTGGAGAAGTCGTGCAGCCGCACCTTCACGGTGACCGTGCGCCCGGAGAGCCGAGCCTTGCGGAGCCGCTCGGTCACCTGGCGTGCCTGCCGCTCCAGCAGCCCCTCCAGCAGGCGGCGGTCGACGAGGTCGGTGTCGTAGGTGCCCTCGACACTGATCGACTTCGCCTCGCGCTCCGCGACCACCGGGCGGTCGTCCTCGGCCCTGGCGAGGTGGTACAGGCCGGTGCCGTGCGCCTGCCCGAGCAGCCGGACCAGCTCTTCGAGGGAGACCCGCTCCAGGTCGGCGACCGTGTGCACGCCGGCGCGTCTGAGCCGCTCGGCGGTCGCCGGGCCCACGCCGGGGATGACGTTCACCTTCATCGGACGCAGCAGGTCGCGCTCAGCGCCCGGCGGGACGACCACCAGCCCGTCCGGCTTCTCCAGGTCGCTGGCGATCTTGGCGACCAGCTTGGAGGTGCCGATGCCCACCGACCCGTGCAGGCCCCCGGTGACCCGGTGCACGTCGAGCTTGAGCTGCTCGGCGACGGCGGTGACCCCGGCGACCGTGAGGTCGTCGAGATCGGCGGCGGCGAGGTCGACGTACGCCTCGTCCAGCGAGAGCGGCTCCACGAGCGGCGAGAGCTCACGCAGCAGCCCCATGACCGCGGCGCTGGCCTCGCGGTAGGCGTCGAACCGGCCGGAGAGGAAGGCGGCGTGCGGGCAGCGGGACCGGGCCTCGGCCGTCGACATCGCCGAGCGGACGCCGTAGGCGCGGGCCTCGTAGGAGGCGGTCGCCACCACGCCCCGGCCGCCGACCCCGCCGACCACGACCGGCTTCCCTCGCAGCGACGGCTTGTCCCGCTGCTCGACCGCGGCGAAGAACGCGTCGAGGTCGACGTGGAGGATCGTCGGGTCGGCGCGCACGGGCCCATCATGCCTGCCGACGCCCCCGGACTCCGGGCCCGTCGGGCCGGCACCGATCCACAAGTACGGCGCTCACCCGGCTCGTCCACAGCCCACGGCACGGCCCCGGACACGGGGCGCTCGGTGCTGGAGCGTTGCCTCATGAACGACTCCGTACTCCGCATCAAGTCCCCTGCCGACCTCCTGGCCCTGGTGCCGTGCGTGATCGGCTTCCACCCCCAGGACTCGCTGGTCCTGGTCGCCCTGGCCGGCGTGGGCAGCAACCTGCACGCCCGCGTCGACCTGATGGCCGACGACGAGGTCCTCGACGCCTCGCTCGCAATCCTGGTCACCGCGACCCGGCGCAACGGCGCGCACACGGTCGCGCTGGTCGCCTACACCGCCGACCCGCTGCTGGCCGAGGACGCCGTCGACCAGCTCTCCGACGTGCTCGCGGAGATCGGTGTCGAGGTGGTGGTCGCGATCCGCGCCGACGAAGGGAGGTGGTACTCCCTGGACTGCGACGACGACTGCTGCCCGCCCGAGGGCCGGCCCTACGACCTCAGCACGCACCCGTTCACGGCCCAGTCGGTGCTCGACGGCAAGGTCACCTTCCGCAGCCGCCAGGAGCTGGTCGACTCCCTGGTGCCGGTCGACCTCGACCAGGTCGACGCGGTCGCCGCCGCGGCCGCCGAGGCGACGCGCCGGCTGGAGACCGCCGACCGGGACGCCTTCGGTGTGCGCGAGCTGCACGGACGCCGGCGGCACCTCGTCACGGAGGGACGTTGGGTGCGCGACCGGGTGCGCGGCTACCTGGTCACCCGTGAGCCGCTCGACGCACACGAGGTGGGCAGGCTGGTGGCTGCCCTCACCTGCGCCGACGTGCGCGACGTCGCCTGGTCGGAGATGACCCGGGAGAACGCTCCGGACCACGTCCACCTGTGGCGTGACGTGGTGCAGCGGACGCCGTTGGACCTGCTCGCGGCGCCTGCAGGCCTGCTGGGTTTCGCGGCGTGGCTCTCCGGTGACGGTGCGCTCGCGTGGTGCGCAGTCGACCGGTGCCGCGAGGCGGACCCCGGGTACCACATGGCCGGACTCCTGGCGCAGACCCTGTTGGGCGCCATCCCGCCGTCGACGTGGCGCCCGATCGCCGCTGACGACCTGCCGCTGTTCGCCGGCTGAGGGCCTCGCCGGGTCCGAGGACGCGGATGCCGATCGGTGGTCCCGGTCGCGTTCTGGGCGCGCTCCTGGGCCGGCCTACCGGGTTGGCTCTAGGCTTCCGGCATGGGCGAAGAGGTCGGTCAGCACGAGTTCTCGCGCGAGGACCGCACGAGGTACCGCGAGAAGGTGCGTCAGTGTCTCGACGTCTTCGCCCGGATGCTGCGGGAGTCGCGGTTCGACACCGACGACCCGATGACGGGGCTGGAGATCGAGCTCAACCTCGTCGACGACAGCGGCCGACCGGCACTGAAGAACGCCGAGGCGCTCGAGGCGATCGCCGACCCGAAGTTCGTGACCGAGCTCGGCCAGTTCAACCTCGAGATCAACGTCGCGCCGAAGCTGCTCAGTCAGCACGGCTTCACCGACTTCGAGCAGGAGATCCGCAGCTGCCTGAACGGCGCCGAGGACCGCGCGTCCAAGGCGGGGGCGCACCTGGTGATGATCGGGATCCTGCCCACGCTGGGCGCCGGACACATGAGCCCGGCCTCGCTGAGCCCCAACCCCCGCTACCAGCTGCTCAGCGACCAGATCCTGGCCGCTCGCGGCGAGGACCTGGCCATCGACATCGCCGGCGTCGAGCGGCTGCGCACCACCTCGGACTCGATCGTCCCCGAGGCGGCGTGCACGAGCACCCAGTTCCACGTGCAGGTCAGCCCCGACGACTTCCCGGCCTACTGGAACGCCTCCCAGGCGATCGCCGGGATCCAGCTCGCCCTCGGCGCGAACTCGCCGTTCCTGCTCGGCAAGGAGCTGTGGGCGGAGACCAGGATCGCGCTGTTCGAGCAGGCGACCGACACCCGCAGCGAGGAGCTGAAGGCGCAGGGCGTCCGCCCCCGCGTCTGGTTCGGCGAGCGGTGGATCAACTCGATCTTCGACCTGTTCGAGGAGAACGTCCGCTACTTCCCTGCGCTGCTGCCGATCATCGAGGACGAGGACCCGCTCGAGGTGCTCGAGCACGGTGGGACGCCCGAGCTCTCCGAGCTACGGCTCCACAACGGCACGATCTACCGCTGGAACCGTCCTGTGTACGACACCGTGGACGGGCTTCCGCACCTGCGGGTGGAGAACCGGGTCCTGCCGGCCGGCCCCACCGTGGCCGACACGATGGCCAACGCCGCGTTCTACTTCGGTCTGGTGCGCACCCTCGCCGAGCACGAGCGGCCGCTGTGGTCGCAGATGTCCTTCAGCGCCGCCGAGGAGAACTTCCACGTCGCGGCGCGGCAGGGGATCGAGGCGAACGTCTACTGGCCCGGCATCGGCCAGGTGCCCGCCACCGAGCTCGTCGTGCGCCGGCTGCTGCCGATGGCGCGCGCCGGTCTCGACGCCTGGGGCGTGGCGGCCGAGGAGCGTGACCGGCTGCTCGGGATCATCGAGCAGCGCTGCCTGACAGGCCGCAACGGCGCCTCCTGGTTCTCCGAGGCGTTCCATCGCCGGTGGCGCGACGGCGACGACCGCACCGAGGCCCTGCGGCAGACCCTCAACGAGTACCGGACCAACATGCACACCAACCAGCCGGTGCACACCTGGGAGTAGAGGGTTCCGAGACGGTCGCTCCGCTGCCTACGCAACCGCCGGGTCAGATCCGCAGCCGCTTCCAGGTCCTGCCCTCGCCGGTGCGTACGTCGATCCACCCGCTGCGGGTCAGCGACCAGACCGCCTCGAGGTCACGCGACACCGCCCCGAACGCCAGCGTGCTCGCGGACAGCCAGGCCAGGTCCTCGTCCTGGCAGCCGCCTTCGCCGGCACGAGTGAGCCACACACACGCTGCCACCTCGTCGGGCAGTGCCGCCAGCAGCTCCAGCACCACCTCGACCCGGGTGCCGGCGTCGACCACCGGATCGCCGTAGCGCACCGCACAGCTGCGTGCGTCGCCGTCGAGCCGGCCGACGTGCACGACGGTGTCGAACCGGGGCCGACGCTGGAGCCGGCGCAGCCGCCCGACCTCCAGGCGAAGCAGCGCCGCGGTCTCGGGTGAGGTCATGGGCCAAGCCTGCCCGTGTCCGCGCGGTCGCGTCGTGCCCCATCCACAGGTGCACGTCCTCCCTCCTGCGGTAGCGTGCGAGGTGACCCTCGCCGCTGCCGCGGGGGACCGCAGACACGTGTGAGAGAGAGGACGGTCGATGGGGACCATCGTGGTGGGATACGTGCCGAAGCCGGAGGGCAAGGCCGCCCTGCGGCGCGCCGCCGAGGAGGCCAAGCTGAGGGGGTCGCGGCTGGTGGTCGTGAACTCCCACCGCGGCGGCCGTGAGTTCGACCGCGACGACGCCATCGAGTCCGAGTCGCAGCTGCAGGAGGTCAAGGCCGAGCTGGAGTCGCACGGCGTCGAGCACGACCTGCGGCAGCTCGTGCGCGGCATGGACCCCGCCGAGGACCTGGTGAACGTGGCCGAGGAGGTCAAGGCGGACCTGATCGTGATCGGCCTGCGCCGCCGCTCGCCCGTCGGGAAGCTGATCCTGGGCAGCAACGCCCAGCGGGTCCTGCTGGACGCGCCGTGCCCGGTCCTGGCGGTCAAGGCCACCGAGTAGCCCACTGCCGTCGACCGAGGGGCGGTCCGGCCTGTGCCGGGCCGCCCTCGGTCGGTCCGGGAGCGCACGCGGTCGAGGAGCCGACGACAGCAGGCTGCCTGACGGCCCGGCCGAGGCCGAGGTGAGGCCGATAGGGTGAGCGCGGGCTCGTTGCCCATGTCGCTGCCGGGCCGGGCAGGGTGACGATCCGGATCGACCCAGACGGACGGAGGGAGACGGCGTGCTCGCGCTGGTCGTCGCGCACTTCGCCGCCGCTGCTGTCGCTCCATGGGTGGTGCGTGTCCTGGGACCCCGGGCGTTCCTGCTCCTGGCGCTGGTGCCGGCGATCGCGGCAGGGTGGACCATCGCCCAGGCGACGGCCGTCGCTGACGGCTCGATCCCGACCGCGACGGTCCCATGGGTTCCGAGCCTAGGCCTGGAGCTAGCCCTGAGCCTGACCACCGTCCAATGGCTGCTCGCCCTGGTGGTCACCGGTGTGGGAGCGCTCGTCCTGGCCTACTGTGCCTGGTACTTCAGCGTCGGTTCCCCTGGTCTTGCCGGCTTCGCCGGCACGTTCACGGCGTTCGCCGGAGCCATGCTCGGACTGGTGCTCGCCGACGACCTCCTGCTGCTGTACGTGTTCTGGGAGCTCACGACCGTCTTCTCCTTCCTGCTCATCGGCCACAACCCGGCTCGACGCGCCAGCCGGGCGGCGGGGATGCAGGCCCTGATCGTGACCACGTTCGGCGGGCTCGCCATGCTGGTCGGCGTACTCCTCCTCGGGGCCGAGGCAGGCAGCTTCCGGGTCAGCGTGCTGCTGGCCAGCCCGCCGTCGGGCACGGTGGTCACGGTCGCTGTCCTGCTCCTGCTGCTCGGTGCTGCGACGAAGTCCGCCCTGATCCCGTTCCACTTCTGGCTCCCCGCTGCGATGGCCGCGCCGACCCCCGTCAGTGCGTATCTGCACGCCGCCGCGATGGTGAAGGCTGGCGTCTTCCTGGTGGCGCTCCTGGCTCCCGCGTTCGCCGACGTCCCCGGTTGGCGCGAGCTGCTGCTCCCGCTGGGGCTGCTCACCATGCTCGTCGGCGGCTGGCGGGCGCTGGGCCAGCACGACCTCAAGCTGCTTCTCGCGTTCGGCACCGTCAGCCAGCTGGGCTTCCTCCTCGTCGTCGTCGGGCTCGGCACTCGGTCCGCGGCGTTGGCGGGGCTCGCGATGCTGGGCGCCCACGCGCTGTTCAAGGCCACGCTCTTCCTGGTGGTCGGGATCATCGACCGGCGGGCCGGGACGCGCGACCTGCGTCAGCTGTCCGGGCTCTGGCGCTCGCTTCCCTGGGTCGCCGGCGTCGCCGTACTCGCGGGTGCCTCCATGGCGGGCATCCCACCGATGTCGGGTTTCGTCGCCAAGGAGGGTGTCTTCACCGCTGTGGTGGACGTCGCCCGGTCCGGGGACGGCACCGGCCTGGCGGGGTGGGCGGGATGGACCCTCGCCGCCGGTCTGGTCCTCGGCTCGGCGCTGACCGTGGCCTACAGCGCACGCTTCCTGTGGGGAGCGTTCGCGGCCAAGTCCGGTGTCGAGCCGACCCGGGCGGAGCGACCCGGTTTCGGGTTCCTCATGCCACCGGCCCTGCTCGCAGCCTCGGCGCTCGCCCTGGGCTTCGCCGGTGACCAGGTGACGGGGCTGCTCGCACCGTACGCCGAGCAGTGGCCGGCCGGTGCCCACGAACCGAAGCTCAGCCTGTGGCACGGCGTCGGGATCCCGCTGTGGATGTCCGTGGCTTCCCTGGCCGGCGGCCTCCTGATCTTCCGGGCGCGCGAGCCGCTCGCCGCCCTCGACTCGAGGCTGCCGAAGCGGTTCAGTGCGGAGAGCGGGTATCGCTGGTCCGTGCGGGTGCTCGACCGCGCGGCCGTCGAGGTGACCGGGCGGACCCAGCGCGGCTCGGTGGCGATCTACCTCGGCGTCATCCTCAGCGTGCTGGTGCTGGTGCCAGGCACGGCAATGGCGCGCGCCGTCGACGGCCCCTTCCGGTACACCTGGTGGGACTCTCCGGCCCAGCTGGTCGTGACCGCAGGAATCGTCGTGGGTGCGATCCTGACCACGCGGTCCCGGCGTCGGCTCAAGGCCGTCGTGCTCGTCGGGACCACCGGCTACGGCACGGCGCTGTTGTTCGTCCTGCATGGCGCACCGGACCTGGCGTTGACCCAGGTGCTGGTCGAGACCGTGACGATCGTCGTCTTCGTACTGGTGCTGCGCCGGCTGCCGGACTACTTCACCGATCGGCCGCTGACCCGTACCCGGTACTGGCGGATGGCCATCGGCGCTCTCGTCGCACTCGGTGTCGCGGGCTTCATGCTGCTGTCGACCAACGCCCGGACCGCCGAGCCGGTCTCGGTCGGCTTTGCTCCTGAGGCCGTGGCCTTCGGCGGGGGCTACAACATCGTCAACGTCACTCTCGTCGACATCCGTGCCTGGGACACGATGGGGGAGCTCGCCGTACTTCTGGCCGCCGCGACAGGGGTCGCGAGCCTGCTCTTCATCGAGACAAGGGGCGCCTCCATCCGCCGCGTCCACGAGATCCCGTACCCGGCAGGTGTCGAGAAGCTGCCCACCACGCCAGGCCGCCGGGTCTGGCTGCCGGCGGGGCGCACCCTCTCGCCGGAACGACGCTCGATCATCGTCGAGGTGGTCACCCGGCTGTTGTTCCACACGATCATCGTCTTCTCGCTCTACCTGCTCTTCAGCGGCCACAACAACCCCGGTGGTGGGTTTGCGGCCGGGCTGGTGACCGGCCTGGCGCTGCTCGTCCGCTACCTCGCGGGCGGGCGCTACGAGCTCGACGAGGCCGCACCGGTCGACGCGGGCGTGCTGGTGGGCATCGGTCTGTTCGTGGCCACGGGGTCGGGTCTGCTGCCCCTGGCCTTCGGCGGGACGGTGCTCCAGAGTGCGGTCTTCGACCTGCACCTGCCGCTGCTCGGCGAGATCCACTTCGTGACCTCGCTGCTGTTCGACGTCGGGGTCTACGTCGTGATCGTGGGCCTCATGCTCGACCTGCTGCGCAGCCTGGGCTCGGGCATCGACCGGCACATCCTGCGTGAGGAGCGCGAGGCCGAAGCCGCCATCGGAGGTGGCGTATGACCACGAACCTGAGCCTCGTGATCGCCGCGTCGGCGATGATCGGGTGCGGCGTCTACCTGCTCCTCGAGCGCAGCCTGACCCGCGTGCTGGTCGGTCTCGTGATGATGAGCAACGGCGTCAACGTCGCCCTCTTGCTCTCCGGGGGGCCGGCCGGGCGCGCGCCGATCGTCGACGAAAGCGATCCGCGGACGATGAGCGATCCTCTGCCGCAGGCGCTGATACTCACGGCGATCGTGATCACCCTCGGCACGACTGCGTTCATGCTGGCGATGGCCTACCGGTCCTGGCAGCTGAGCGGTCACGACGACGTCCAGGACGACGTCGAGGACGCAGCGATCCGCAAGCTCGCGATCATCGATGAGGTTTCCGACAGCTTCGACCTCACCGAGGCCGGCGACGAGGGACCCGACAAGGCGGAGTCCGGCGAGGTGCCGACCGGGGAACGAACGTGATGAACGCACTCGTCCCGCTCCCAGTGATCCTGCCCCTGGCCGGTGCCGGGCTGACGCTCGTGCTCAGCGGTCGACCCCGTGCCCAGCGGGTGGTCAGCATCCTCGCCCTGGTGGCCGTGGCGGTCGTCGCGGCTGTGCTGGCCGTCCAGGCGGACCGGTCGGGACCCCAGGCGCTCCGGATCGGTGCCTGGCCCGAGCCGCTCGGGATCTCCCTGGTGGCCGACCGGCTGGCCTCGATCATGTTGCTGGTGTCGGCGCTGGTGACGCTCGCGGTGCTCGTGTACTCGGTCGGTCAGGGCATGACCGAGGAGGCCGAGAGCGCCCCGTTGTCGGTCTACCACCCGTCGTTCCTTGTCCTGGTCGCCGGCGTCGCCAACGCCTTCCTGGCCGGTGACCTGTTCAACCTGTTCGTCAGCTTCGAGATGCTGCTGTTCGCCAGCTACGTCCTGCTCACCCTCGGGGGCACGGAGTCCCGGGTGCGGGCAGGCACGATCTACGTGGTCGTCAACATGCTGTCGTCGATGCTGTTCCTGATCGCGATCGCAGCCGTGTACGCCGCGACTGGCAGCCTCAACCTGGCCCAGCTGGCGGGTCGGATCGCGGACCTGCCGCCGGAAACGGCAGTGGTGCTGCAGCTGCTCCTCCTCACGACCTTCTCGGTGAAGGCCGCCGTCTTCCCGTTGTCGTTCTGGCTCCCGGACAGCTACCCGACCGCTCCCGCACCGGTGACCGCGGTCTTCGCGGGGCTGCTCACCAAGGTCGGTGTCTACGCGATCCTCCGCGTGCAGACCTTGCTGTTCCCCGACAGCCCGCTCACCACGCCCCTACTGGTCGCAGCCCTGCTGACGATGGTCGTGGGGATCCTCGGCGCCATCGCTCAGTCCGACATCAAGAGGATGCTGTCGTTCACGCTGGTGAGCCACATCGGCTACATGATCTTCGGCGTCGCCCTGGCCTCCGTCGCCGGCCTGTCCGCCGCGATCTTCTACGTCCTGCACCACATCACCATCCAGACCGGGTTGTTCCTCGTGGTGGGGCTCGTCGAGCACCGAGCCGGCAGCACGTCGCTTCTCCGACTCGGCGGCGTCGCTCGGTTGGCGCCGCTGCTCGGTGTGCTGTTCTTCGTCCCCGCGATGAACCTCGCGGGCATCCCACCGATGTCCGGCTTCCTCGGCAAGGTGGGGCTCGTCGCGGCAGCGGTAGAGATCGGCACCCCCCTGGCCTACGCCGTGGTCGTAGCTGCGGTCCTCGTCAGCCTCCTCACGCTGTACGCCGTCGCCAAGACTTGGAGCCTGGCGTTCTGGCGCACGCCGGAGGAGGCCCACGAGACGGCCCGCGCGCTGCGGAGCTCGGCCCCTGACGGGGACACCGGCGCTGCCGGCGAGCACGCTCCAGTCGCGTGGCGCCGGGGGAGGGTCCGGATCGGGCCCACCACGTTCGGGGAGCGCGAGCTCGCCGAGGCACGCACGATCGTCGACGAGGGCGAGGAGCGCGACCTCTACCAGCGGCTCGAGGCCGATGACCTTCCCTCGAGGATCCCCGCCACCATGACCGGGGCGACGGTCGCCCTGGTCGGGCTCAGTCTTCTCCTCACGGTCGTCGCCGGACCGCTCTTCGGGTTCACGGACCGGGCCGCAGCCGACCTGCGCGAGCGGGATCCCTACGTCACCGCGGTGCTCCCGGGAGGAGTCCGGTGAGCCCGGTCCTCAAGGAGCGTCGGGACGGGTCGACCCGGCCGGCCAGGTACCGCGCGCTGCAGCCGAGCGCACTGATCTGGCTCGTGATCGTGTGGATGTCGCTGTGGGGTGAAGTCAGCGTGGCCAACGCGGTCGGGGGCCTACTGGTCGCCGCGTCGGTGTCGCTGGTCTTCCCGCTTCCACCGCTGCGGATACACCTGCGCATCCGCCCCGTGGCGCTGGCCTGGTTGGCGCTCCGGTTCCTGTACGACGTCGTCGTCGCCAGCGTCCAGGTGGCATGGATCACGTTGACCGTCCGCGAGCTGCGCAACGCCGTCGTCGAGGTGAGCCTGAGGACGCCGTCGGACCTGGTCCTCACCCTGGTGGCCGAGATGACCTCGCTCGTCCCCGGCAGCGTGGTGATCGAGACCCGCCGCAGCAGCCACACGCTGTTCCTGCACGTGCTCGGCGTGAAGGACGCGGAGGGCGTCGAGGCGGCCCGCGAACACGTCCTGGCCACCGAACGCCGGGTGGTGCGCGCACTGGGCGTCGACGCCCTGCACCGGGAGACCGGGCAAGAAGAAGGAGAGGCGGCTCGATGAGCGTGGTCCTGATCATCGGAACCGTGCTGCTCACGCTCGCGGCGGCCATGGTCCTGGTGCGGATGGCGTGGGGGCCCACCATGCTCGACCGGATCGTCGCGTTCGACGTGCTCGTCGCGGTGATCATCTGCGCCCTCGGCCTGGAGGCTGCCGTGAACCAGCACGCGACGACACTGCCGATCATCCTGACCCTGAGCCTGCTGGGCTTCGTCGGTTCGGCGAGCGTCGCCTCGTTCTCCAAGGGGAGCCAGACCGTGGAAGGAGACCGGCCATGACCTGGTCGACCGTCGCCGACGTCGCCTCTGCGGCCTGCCTGCTGCTGGGCGCGGCACTCTCGTTCGTGGCGGCCCTCGGCATGCTCCGCTTCCCGGACCTACTGAGCCGGATCCACTCGGCCACCAAGCCGCAGGTGCTCGGCCTGATGCTGGTCCTGCTCGGCGTGGAGCTGCGGTTGCGTGACGCCGTGACACTGGGTCTGCTCGTGGTGGTGGTCCTCTTCCAGCTCGCCACCTCGCCGATCGCCAGCCACATGGTCGCCCGGGCCTCCTTCCGGGCCGGGCAGGTTCGCGACGACCTCCTGGTGGTCGACGAGCTCAGCGGTGTGCTGGACGGCCGTGAGGAGCCGCGCGGGGCGCCGTGACGGCGCCGTCCCGGTGCCGGGCCGAGCCGGTGGTCCTGGCTAGGGGATACTCGGGGCATGGCTCTTCGCATCGCGCAGGACCCGCAGGCAGACCAGGTCCTCGACGAGCATCCGTTCGCGTTGCTGACCGGCATGCTCCTCGACCAGCAGTTCCCGATGGAGCGCGCCTTCGCCGGACCGGCCAAGGTGCTCGAGCGGTTCGGCACCCTCGACCCGGCCGAGATCGCCGCCGCCGACCCGGAGCGGTTCGCCGACCTGTGCAGTGTCCCGCCGGCGGTGCACCGGTTCCCCGGCTCGATGGCAGCCCGGATCCAGGCGCTGGCCGCCCACGTCGTCGCGGAGTACGACGGCCGCACCGAGCGGCTGTGGGAGGAGGCGAGCAGCGGCAAGGACCTGCTCAGGCGGCTCCAGGCTCTTCCCGGGTTCGGCAAGCAGAAGGCGCAGATCTTCGTGGCCCTGCTGGGCAAGCAGCGCGGCGTGCGTCCCGACGGCTGGGAGGAGGCCGCCGGCGACTACGCCGAGACCGGCTCGTTCCGCTCGGTGGCCGACGTCGTGGACGACGCGTCGCTGGAGCGGGTCCGCGCCTTCAAGAAGGAGCAGAAGGCCAAGGCGCGCGCCTAGTTGGACGGGTATCGGCTTGGGTTGTCATGGTCCCGTGTCACAATGACGGTGCGGCTCTTGACGTGTACGGGCCCTGCCGCGCCCCCGAACCGTTTTACGAGAGGTAGTTCGTGTCGACGAGCACGTCCCGCAAGCTTCCCGCTGACATCCTTGCCCACCCCGAGGTCGTTGCCCTCCTCGAGCGTGGCAAGGCAGCCGGACAGGTCAGTTCCGACGCGGTGCGTGACACGAGCGAGGCCGCTTCCATCTCCGGCAAGCACCTCAAGGCGCTGCTGCGCTTCCTCACCGAGGAGGGCGTGACCGTCGTACTCTCCGCCGACGAGTCCACCTCCCGGAAGGTCGCGGCCGCCGCGAGCAGCCGGTCCACGGTGAAGGCGAGCACGGCCAAGAAGGCGCCGGCCAAGAAGGCGCCGGCGAAGAAGGCGGCTGCCAAGGACACCGAGGCCGCACCGGCAGCGAAGCCCGCCGCGGGCAGGACGACCACGAAGAAGGCCGCGGCCAAGAAGGCAGCCTCGGGCGCCGAGGCGCCGGCGGTCGGTCCCGACGGCAAGAAGGTGCTCCCCGACGTCCCCGACGAGGAGTTCGAGAAGGATCTCGCCACCGACCCGACCCTCAAGGAGGAGGAGGACGAGTCCAAGGGCTTCGTCATCTCCGCCGCCGACGACACCGACGAGCCGATCCAGCAGGTCATGGTCGCCGGTGCGACTGCCGACCCGGTCAAGGACTACCTCAAGCAGATCGGCAAGGTGCCGCTCCTCAACGCCGAGATGGAGGTCGAGCTGGCCAAGCGGATCGAGGCCGGCCTGTTCTCCGAGGAGAAGCTCGCCTCCGGCGCCAAGCTCTCCGACAAGGCGCGCGAGGAGCTGGAGTGGATCGCCGAGGACGGCCGGCGCGCGAAGAACCACCTGCTCGAGGCGAACCTCCGGCTCGTGGTCTCGCTGGCCAAGCGCTACACCGGCCGCGGCATGCTCTTCCTCGACCTGATCCAGGAGGGCAACCTCGGTCTGATCCGTGCGGTCGAGAAGTTCGACTACACCAAGGGCTACAAGTTCTCCACCTACGCCACCTGGTGGATCCGGCAGGCGATCACCCGCGCGATGGCCGACCAGGCCCGCACCATCCGGATCCCGGTGCACATGGTCGAGGTGATCAACAAGCTCGCGCGCGTCCAGCGGCAGATGCTGCAGGACCTCGGCCGCGAGCCCACCCCGGAGGAGCTCGCCAAGGAGCTCGACATGACCCCGGAGAAGGTCATCGAGGTGCAGAAGTACGGCCGCGAGCCGATCTCGCTGCACACGCCGCTCGGCGAGGACGGCGACTCCGAGTTCGGTGACCTCATCGAGGACTCCGAGGCGATCGTCCCGGCCGACGCCGTGTCGTTCACGCTGCTCCAGGAGCAGCTGCACGCCGTGCTCGACACGCTCTCCGAGCGCGAGGCCGGCGTGGTGTCGATGCGGTTCGGTCTCACCGACGGCCAGCCGAAGACCCTCGACGAGATCGGCAAGGTCTACGGCGTCACCCGCGAGCGGATCCGGCAGATCGAGTCCAAGACCATGTCGAAGCTGCGGCACCCGTCGCGCTCGCAGGTGCTGCGCGACTACCTCGACTGACGCGCCGTCCCCCGACAGCACGACGAGCACCCCCGCCGGAATGCAACCTCGGCGGGGGTGTTCGCGTCTTGGGTGCAGCGCCTCACGGTGAGGCGTACGACGGGCGGGGGACTCCGCCGTCGACCAGCACAGGAGCCACCTTGAACGCCATCACCACCACGCTGCGCCGTCTCGGCGTCGGGACCGCTGTCGCCGCCGCCACCCTCGCCCTGGCCGGGCCCGCCTCCGCGGAGACCCGGGTCTTCCTCGACGACAAGGGCGACCTGGCGCACGGCGCCGACATCAAGCGCGTCCGCGTCGTCAACGACGACCAGGTCCGGGTCAAGGTCGTGCACGACGACCTGGTCCGCTCCTACGAGAGCGGCAGCAGCATCGAGGTCTTCCTCGACACCGACCGCACCCGCAAGGGGCCGGAGTACGTCTTCCAGGGCGGCACGTTCGAGGGCGCCGACTACGGGCTGTTGCGGGCCAGGGGCTGGAAGGCGGCCAGCCGGCAGGCCGTGCCGATGCGGTGCGGCTACGTCATGAGGCTCGACTACGCCAAGGACACTGCCGTCATTCGGATCGACCGTGACTGCCTCGGCGCCCCGGGCCGGGTCCGTGTCGAGGTGAAGACCGGGGGCGAGCTCGTCCCCGAGGGCTCCGAGCCGGCCACCACGGCGGTGGACTGGCTGGGCCGCCCTCGTCAGTTCACCCCCTGGGTGAAGCGAGGCTGAACCTCACCCACCTGCCACCAGGACGATCGCAGCAGCACAGAGCCCGAGGCCCACGCCTTGGGCTCTGTGCACCCTCTCGTGCAGCACCAGCGCCGCGAGCAGCACCGTGGTGGCCGGGTAGAGCGAGGTGAGCACCCCGGCCACGGTTAGGTAACCGGCCTGGGTGGCGAGCAGGAACGCCGCGGTCGCGCCTGCCCCGAGCGGACCGGCGAGCAGGGCCAGCCAGGTCCGCCGCTGCCGCGGCACCCACTCGCCCCCGACGAGCACGGCCAGCACGACCACCGCCGGCAGCGACACCGCCTGCGCCAGAGCCAGTGGCCACAAGCCGGCGCTGTCGGGTACCTGCCCGAGCGCGGCGAACAGCACCCCGAACCCGACCCCGGCCAGCACACCGTCGAGGACGCCTTCGGCGAGCGAGGCCCGCCCTCGCGTGCCGCGACCGCGGGCCAGAGCGTCAGGGGTGCTGGAGACCAGCCAGATCCCGGGCAGGGCGAGCGCGATCCCGGTCCAGACCACGAGGGAGAGCCGCTCGCCGGCCACGGTCCCCGCCAGGACCGGTACGACGGCCGCCCCGACCGCCGACACCGGGGCCACCACCCCCATCCGCCCCGAGGCGAAGCCCCGGTAGAGGAACCCGGTGCCCGTGCCGCTGCCGATCCCGCCGAGCAGCGCCCAGAGCAGGTGGCCGGTCGTGGGGGAGCCGGCGACCATGAACGCCACGGCCGCCGTGCACAGCGTGGACGAGGTCTGGCCCACGACTGCCACCGACCAGGGCGACACGGCCCGTGAGACCAGGCCGCCGACGAAGTCGGAGAGCCCGTAGCCGAGCGCCGAGAGCAGCGCGAGCACGACCGCCACGGGGTCAGCTGGCCAGCGCGCCCACGAGCCAGACCGCCGTCGCGAACAGCGCGGCGACCAGCTCGACCAGGACCGACAGGCCCACCGCCTTGACCGTGGCGACCGTGGTCGGCCAGGCCCGCTCGTGGCCGACCCGCGGGAGCTCGGCGAGATAGACCCCGAGCACGAAGCCCAGGAACAGGCCGATCACCGGCACGACGAAGAACCCCACGATGGCGAGGACCCCGCCCGCCACGATGGAGCGGGTGGGGACTCCCGA
Organism: Nocardioides pakistanensis; assembly: GCF_054781215.1. NCBI lineage: Bacteria > Bacillati > Actinomycetota > Actinomycetes > Propionibacteriales > Nocardioidaceae > Nocardioides > Nocardioides pakistanensis. The sequence goes on from NZ_BAAGUV010000048.1 coordinate 62,464, forward strand.
GGTCCGCAGACCGCGGCCGGGGACGACGTACTTCACCACCGCACCGACGGCGAGCAGGGTGGTGACGAGCGCGAAGACGAACCAGCCGGTTCCGGTGCCGGTGTCGAGTGCCCAGACCAGCACGGCGGCGAGGATCAGGATCGAGCCGGGCAGGACCGGGACCACGATGCCGACGAGCCCGACCAGGATCGCGAGGCCGACGAGGATCTCCACGGAAGTCACGGACGCACCCTTTCACACGACGAGGGCCCCGCACCGGTCGGTGCGGGGCCCTCGTGAGAGCGGGGGACCGGGATCAGCGATCGCTGTCCGCGGTCGTGGACGGACGGTCGGTGAGACGGTCGGTCTCGTCGTGGACGTGGACTGCGATCTCGCGAAGCTTGTCGCCGTGCTCGCGGGCGTGGTGCGCGCAGAAGAGAAGCTCGCCGCCACCGGAGAGCTCGACGCGCAGGTAGGCCTGAGCACCGCAACGGTCGCAGCGGTCCACAGCCGTCAGCGGGGTACTGGGGGCAACTGCAGTGGTCACTTGAGGCCTCTTTCCTTCCATGGTGTCCTGCTCAACGTAGCGGCTGGCTCCAATGTTCCCTGTTTTGCCGAGGGCCAATCCTCGCCGTCCACTTCGTCTTCACCTGACATCAACATCCAATCACGCGGGAGTAATCCCTCCGCAGGGGGCTTCCGGCCCGCAGTGGGGTGACCCTTGACACGTGCTGTGCTCGCCGACTGGTCGGCTCGACCAGTGTGACGTGGTGCGGGCCGTCCGGTTGCCGGTTTCCACCAACCGAAACGCCCCGTTGTCGCATCGTGACATGACACACATCGTGGCCGTTCCCGAGCGCGAAGGCCGGTAGGCGTGGCGTTCCGGGCGTTGGGCGTGTCGCGGGTAGATTTGCCGGGACGGCGGACGCACCCCGTCGAGAGCTACTGCGTTGAGGAGCGACGTGCCAGCCCGCACTGCCGGAGGAACGAAGATCGACAACTCGTACAACGCCCACCACCTCCTCGTCCTGGAGGGGCTCGAGGCGGTCCGCAAGCGCCCCGGCATGTACATCGGCTCGACCGACTCGCGGGGGCTGATGCACTGCGTGTGGGAGATCATCGACAACGCGGTGGACGAGGCGCTCGGCGGTTTCTGCACGCGCATCGACGTCACCCTGCACCGCGACGGCTCGGCCGAGGTGCACGACAACGGCCGCGGGATCCCGGTCGACAAGGAGCCCAAGACCGGGCTGTCCGGGGTCGAGGTGGTCTTCACCAAGCTGCACGCCGGCGGCAAGTTCGGCGGCGGCTCGTACGTCGCCACCGGCGGTCTGCACGGCGTCGGCTCCTCGGTGGTCAACGCGCTCTCGGCCCGGCTCGACGTCGAGGTCGACCGGTCGCCGGCGACCCAGCAGATGTCCTTCCGCCGCGGCACCCCCGGCGTGTTCGACGGGGAGGGCCCGGACGCGGGGTTCACCCCGCAGTCGGGGCTCCACAAGGGTGCCCGGGTGAAGAAGGGCGTCACCGGCACCCGGGTCCGGTTCTGGCCGGACCGGCAGATCTTCACCAAGGACGCCACGTTCACCTTCGACGAGCTGGTCACCCGCGCGCGTCAGACGTCGTTCATCGTTCCCGGCCTGGAGCTGGTGATCCGTGACCTGCGCGGTGACCAGCCGGTGGAGGAGAAGTTCCGCCACGACGGGGGGATCACCGAGTTCTGCGACTTCCTCGCCGCCGACGAGCCGGTCAGTGACGTGCTCCGTCTGCAGGGACACGAGAAGTTCACCGAGACCGTCCCCCTGCTCGACGACAAGGGTCACATGACCCCGCAGGACGTCGAGCGCGACCTCGCGGTGGACGTCGCGGTGCGGTGGGGGACCGGCTACGACACCGAGATGCGCTCGTTCGTGAACGTGATCGCCACGCCCAAGGGCGGCACGCACGTCTCCGGCTTCGAGCAGGCGCTGACCAAGACCTTCAACGACGTGCTCCGCGCCACCAAGCAGCTCAAGGTCAACGACGCCGACGTGATCAAGGACGACGTGCTGGAAGGGCTCACCGCGGTGGTCACCGTCCGGCTTGCCGAGCCGCAGTTCGAGGGCCAGACCAAGGAGGTGCTCGGCACCCCCGCGGCACGGTCCATCGTCCGCAAGGTGGTCAGCTCGGAGCTCAAGAGCTTCCTCACCTCGACCAAGCGTGCGGAGAAGGCCCAGGCCAAGCTCGTGATGGAGAAGGTGGTCAACGCCTCCCGCACCCGCATCGCCGCGCGCCAGCACAAGGAGACCCAGCGCCGCAAGAACGCCCTGGAGTCCAGCGCGCTGCCGGCCAAGCTCGCCGACTGCCGCTCCAACGACATGGAGAAGAGCGAGCTGTTCATCGTCGAGGGCGACTCGGCGCTCGGCACCGCCAAGCTCGCCCGCAACTCGGAGTTCCAGGCGCTGCTGCCGATCCGCGGCAAGATCCTCAACGTGCAGAAGGCCTCGGTCGGCGACATGCTCAAGAACGCCGAGTGCGCCTCGATCATCCAGGTGGTGGGCGCGGGCTCCGGGCGGACCTTCGACATCGACGCGCGGCGCTACGGCCGGATCATCTTCATGGCCGACGCCGACTCCGACGGTGCCCACATCCGCACCCTGCTCACCACGCTGTTCTTCAAGTACATGCGCGAGCTGATCCTCGAGGGCCGGGTCTACTCCGCCGTGCCGCCGCTGCACCGCATCGAGCTGGCCAACCCGAAGAAGGGCATGGACAAGTACGTCTACACCTACTCCGATCCCGAGCTGCAGCGGAAGCTGGCCGAGCTGTCGAAGAAGGGGATCCGCTGGAAGGAGCCGATCCAGCGCTACAAGGGTCTGGGTGAGATGGACGCCGACCAGCTCGCGGAGACCACGATGGACCCGCGGCGGCGGACGCTGCGGCGGATCACCGTCGACGACGCCGACGCCGCCGCCCAGGTGTTCGAGCTGCTGATGGGCTCGGAGGTCGCTCCCCGCAAGGAGTTCATCGTGCAGGGTGCCTACGAGGTCGACTCCGAGGCCATCGACGCCTGAGGCGCCAACCGTGCGCCCACGCGGCGGTCAGAGCAGGCGTTCCAGCCGGCCGGTGTCGACGTCGTACATGAACCCGCCGACCTCGGTGCCCGGGGCGATCAGCGGGTAGGAGCGCGCCATCTCCACATCCTCACGCAGACCGGCGAGCTGGTCCTCGACGACGAGGAAGGTCTGCCAGGCGGCGTGCTGGCCACTGGCGGCGCTGATCCTGGTGCGCAGCTCGGCCTGGGACCAGCGGGCCGCCGCGCACCGGGTGTGGGGGATGACCATCACCCGGCGCACGCCGAGCAGGTGGGTGGCCAGCACCAGCGCCTCCAGGACGCGCGGGGTGACCCGGCCGCCGGCGTTGCGGATCACCTTCGCGTCGCCGTGAGCCAGGCCCAGCATCGACAGCGGGTCGATGCGCGCGTCCATGCAGGTGATCACGGCGAGCCCGGCCCGTGCCTCGCCCTCGTGGCCGCCGCGGTCGAAGGAGTCGGCGTAGGCGCTGTTCGCGGCGAGGATGTCGTCGAAGGTGTCGTCCACGCCGCCAGACTAGGCGGTTTTCAGGACTCGATCGGGTTGATCAGACCAGTATCTACGTCGTAGATGAAGCCGCCCACCTTGACCGTGTCGGGGATCAGCGGGTGGCTGCGCACCTTGGCCAGGTCCTGCCGCAGTGCCGCCTCCTGGTCGGTCACGACGCCGAAGCTCTGCCACGACGCGTCCTGGCCGGCCGAGCTGCCGACCCGCTGCTGGAGCTCCTGCTCGCTGGCCGAGGCCATCGCACAGCGGGTGTGGGGGATCACCAGCACCCGGTCGACGTTGAGCAGGTGCACCGCAAGGACGAGTGCCTCGAGCGCCTGCGGGGTGATCCGGCCGCCGGGGTTGCGGAAGATCTTCGCGTCGCCGGGCTGGAGCCCGACCATGCCCAGCGGGTCGATCCGGGAGTCCATGCAGGTCACCAGCGCCACCCCGGCACGGGCGACGCCGTCGAACCCGCTCAGCGCGAACGTCTCGGCGAAACGGCGGTTTGCTTCCAGGAGGTCATCGAAGTCATGGTTCACGAGCCGAAGGTTAGCGAACCTTCACCTTCCTCCACGAGGGTGTACCAGGTCATGGGCTTCAGTGCCTTCCCGCACGACTCGGCCCGCAGGACCTCCGGATTTTCCCGCGCCTCGACCCGGACCGTCCACGACCGGCCGTCGTCGTGATGCAGCGTGGTGGTCCAGCTGCGGTCGGCGGTCTGCTCGTGGGCGGTGACCCGCAGCGCGTCGAGGCCGAGCACGTGGTGCTCCCTGCGCACCGCGAGCTCGGCGGCCTGGGCGGGCGGGTGCCAGGTCGACCGGCCCCGGCTGCCCTGGATCACGGTTGCGCCGCGCTCCGCGGCACGGAGCAGCTCCCCGGCGGTGCCGACGTCGAGCCGGCCGTGCAGGGTGCCGGCCGGCAGCAGCACGGCGGTCGGGGCGAACCGGTGTCCCGAGGTGTGTGTGACCTCCCAGACCTGCTCGGGGTTCACTGCCGCCGCACCCAGCGCGACCGGCCGACCCTTCACCGCACAGCAGACGTCACGCTTGGCGTTGGTGCACACCAGCAGGTGCGGGCGTTCGGAGGGAGTCAGGGTCGGTAGCGACCGCCGTACCGCCTCCAGGTCGCCGTCGCGCAGCGCGGCCCAGTCGGTGTCCAGCAGTGCGGCAGGGTCGGTGACGGTGCCCTCGAGGAGCCAGGCCACGCCGGGCCGGGTGTGCGCGACGAGGACCCGCCGGGGCGTGCCGTGTGCGTGCGGCTCATCGGCGTGCCGGCCGGGCCGGCGGATCAGCGAGGGACGTACGTCGTGGGCGCCGGCCGCGGCCTCGAGCGCGCGACCCACCTCGGGGTCGAGGTGGCTGTCGGTGAGGGCCTTCGCGCCCCAGGGGCCGTTCTGCTCCAGCGCCACCCAGGCGAGGGCGTACGGCGCGGTGCCGTGCATCGGCTCGGCGACCGCGAGGGAACCGTCGCTGCAACTGAGGCCCGTCATCGCGCCACCTTCAGGCTCCGGAACGTCACCAGCGCGAGGACCGCTGCCAGCACCGCGCAGACCGCGGCGCCGACGAAGACCGTCTGCAGCTGGGCGAGGCCGGCCTCCTTCAACATGACGGTGTACGCCGAGCACCGGCTCGGTCCACCGCACACCTCCGACGGCGCGGGCAGGTCGACCTGGAGGCTGTAGTAGCGGCGCAGACCGATCGTGGTGAGGGCCGAGATCCCGACGAGCATGCCCACCATCCTCGCAACGACGAGCAAGGCGCTGGCCACGCCGTGCACCGCGTCGGCGGTCGCAGCCAGGAGAGCGGCGTTGACCGGCGCCACGGCGAGCCCGAACCCGAGACCCCCGATCACCAGCGGGACGGTCGCGACGCCGTGGCCGAGGCTGTCGAGCCCCCAGCCGCTCATCCAGGCGAACGCGGCGGCCGCCAGGACCATGCCGGCGGCGGTGACGACGCCGGTCGGCAGCCGCCGGACCAGGAACCCGCCCAGCAGCGCGCCGACCGGCAGCGCGACCAGGAACCGGAGCAGGACCAGCGCCGCCATCAGCTGGGAGTCGGGGTAGACGGTGACGCGGGCGAAGATCGGGATGTCGACCAGGGCGGCGATCAGGGCGGCTCCGACGAACAGGCTGACCAGCAGCGACCCCCATGCCGGGGTGGCCGCGAACGCGCCGTGCGGCACCAGGGGCGCTGCGGCCCGCCGGTTGTGCAGCCAGAAGAGCAGCACGGCCAGCGCGGAGGCGGTCAGCAGCCAGGGGCCGGCAGGTGAGAACACCTGGACCTCGGGGTCGGCGGTGGCGAAGGCGAGGATCACCCCGCCCAGGGCGAGCGCGATCAGTGAGGCACCGAGCAGGTCGGCGCTGCGTCCCACGGCCACCCAGCCACGCAGGTCGAGCACCGGGCGCGGTGCGGTCAGGCTGCGTGCGACGAGCAGGACCGTCGCCGCGTAGAGCGCCAGGGCGAGCGGCGTGAGCCACCGGGAGTCCCCGGCGACCGGCACGAACGCGAGACCGGAGGTGATGCCCCGGGTCAGCCGGTCCGGCTCGAGGAGCACCAGGGTCAGCAGCGTGAGCGCGAGCGCGACGAGCAGCATGCCGACGACGTCGCGGCGGGCCCGGCCCGGCGTGTGGGGCTCGCCTCGGAGCGACAGCAGGGCGGCTGCCAGCACCAGGCCGACGGCGAGGTTGACCCAGAAGATCGCCTCCCAGTCGGCCAGCGCGAGCACCAGGGCGCCGTACAGCGGGCCGAGCACGCTGCCGACCTCCTGGACGGCGCCGACCACGCCGAGCGGCACTCCGCGCCGCGCGGGCGGGTAGATGTCGGCCACCAGCGCCAGGGTGGCCGGCACCAGCCCGCCACCGCCGACGCCTTGGAGGAAGCGGCCGGCGACCATGCTGGTGAGGTCGTAGGAGGCGGCCGTCACCAGGGAGCCGAGCGCGAAGACCACCAGCGACCCGACGAGCACCGGCAGCCGGCCGCGCAGGTCCGCGATCCGGCCGATCAGCGGGAGCATCGCAACGTAGCCGAGCAGGAACCCCGACACGATCGGGGCCGCGCGCTGCAGCTCGTCGACCGCGAGCCCGGCACCGGACATCATGTCCGGCAGCGCGAGCACCACCACGTAGGTGTCGGCGGCCGCGAACGCGACCGCGACGGCGGCCACGCCGAGCAGCAGCCGCGGGCTGGTCCTCACGGAGCGGTGATGTCCGCGGTGGTGCCGTAGCTCGCGAAGCCGACCGTGTAGGTGACGGCATCGGTCTCGGGGTAGAACGGCCCGGTCAGCACCGCCTCCCGCAGCCGGCCCTCGTCGTCGACGGTGAAGGTCGCGTCGAAGTCGCTGTCGGCCGACGCGCTCGGGATGATCGAGGCGACCACCTCGCCGGGCACCGTGGCGGTGTAGCCGGACAGCACGTCCTCGCCGTCGCGGACCTGCTCGCCCTCCTCGACGCCCTCGGCCGAGGTCAGCAGCGAGGACAGGCCCTCGTCGGGGTCCATCAGCCCGGCCGGGTCCGGAGCGGCGTATGCCGCGGGGTCGACCTCGACGAACTTCGTGGTGAACGGCAGCTTCGCGTAGACCTTGCCGTCGACGGCCACGACGGGCACGTCGGCCGGGAACCCGCCGACCGCCACCTCGAGGTCGCCCTCGAACGCAGGTGCGTGCGTGCCGACCCCCTCGGCGCTCAGGATGCCGTCGACGCCCTTGGGGAGCTCCTCGGTCGAGAGGTCGATGCGCACGCCCGAGGTCTCGTCGAGCTTCGTCTTGGCGGCGGCGAGGACCTCCTCCGGGGTGGTCTCGTCCTCCTGCGCGTCACTGGTGCAGCCGCTCAGGGCGAGCACGGCCAGCAGGCCGGTCGCGGCGGCGCGGGTGAACGTCATGGGGGTCAGCCTTTCACGCCGGCTGCGACCGGGGGGTGCAGGGCGGTCGCCGGCGAGGAGCACGCGGCGATCGGCTGCGGCGCCGGGACGCCCGACCCGTCGCGTCGGCCGTTGGCCTCGGGCAGGTCGACCGGGGCTCCGCTGGCGGCGGCGGCCAGTGCCGGACCGGTGCCGGCCCACGCCTGCACCAGCGTGTCCTCTCCCTTGAGGAAGCGGTGGCAGCGCACGCCGCCAGTGGCCCTGCCCTTCGCGGGGTACTCGGTGAAGGGGGTCACCTTCACCGAGCCGGCCTCGGTGCCGGGCAGGGCGGTGCTCGAGCCCGAGACGGTCACGACGACCGTGCTCTCGTCGGGTTCGAAGGCGGTGAACGACACGACCTGCTCGCCGGAGGTGACCCGGACCCCGGCGACACCGCCGCCGGCCCGGCCCTGCGGGCGCACGTTGGCCGCGGAGAAGTGCAGCAGCTGGGCGTCGGAGGTGACGAAGCACAGCTCCTCCTCACCGGTGCGCAGGTCGACGGCGCCGACCACCCGGTCCCCGTCGGCGAGCCGGATCACCTCCCAGTCGTCCTTGTTGCTGAGGTACTCCGGGTTCACCCGCTTGACCACGCCCTGGGCGGTGCCGAGGGCGAGCCCGGGGGAGTCGGCGTCGAACCCGGCCAGGGTGAGCACGCGCTCGTCCACGTCGAGCGAGAGGAACTCGCTGACCGGAGCCCCGCCCTGCAGGTGCGGGGCGTTCGCGGTGGCCGGCAGGGTCGGCAGGTCGAGGACGTCGAGCTTCATCACCCGCCCGCGCGTGGTGACCGCACCGACCTGCCCGCGAGCGGTGGTGCGTACGGCGGACACGATCACGTCGTGCTTGCTGCGGCCGCCGCCCGAGCCGGGCTCCTCGAGCCCGGTGGTGCGGGCGAGCAGACCGGTCGAGGAGAGGTACACCACGCACGGGTCGTCGGCGACCTCGAGCGGGACCGCCGAGGTCACGGTCTGCCCGGCGGACTCCAGCAGCACGGTCCGGCGCGGGGTGCCGTAGGTCTTCGCCACCTCGGCGAGCTCGTCGGAGACCACCTGGCGCAGCAGCGTCTCGTCGGCGAGGATCGCGTCGAGCTCGGCGATGGTCTGCTCCAGCTCGGTCTTGCGCTTCTCCAGCTCCAGCCGGGAGTACTTCGTGAGCCGGCGCAGCGCCATATCGAGGATGTAGGTCGCCTGGAGGTCGCTGAGGTCGAAGACCTGCATCAGCCGCTCCTTGGCCTCCGCGGCGTTCTCGCTGGAGCGGATCAGCTGGATAACCTCGTCGATGTCCAGGATCGCGATCAGCAGGCCCTCGACCAGGTGCAGCTCGTCGGCGGCCTTGCCGCGACGGTAGGCCGACCGGCGCCGGACCACGTCGTAGCGGTGGCCGAGGTAGACCTCGAGCATGTCCTTGAGGCCGAGCGTCCGGGGCTGTCCGTCGACCAGCGCGACGGCGTTGATGCCGAAGCTGTCCTCCATCGGCGTGTGCTTGTAGAGCTGCTCGAGGAGCGCCTCGGGGTGGAAGCCGTTCTTGACCTCGATCACCAGCCGCAGGCCGTTGGTGTGGTCGGTGAGGTCCTTGACGTCGGAGATGCCCTGCAGCTTCTTGGCCTGGACCATGGTCTTGATCCGCTCGATGACCTTCTCGGGCCCGACGCCGTACGGCAGCTCGGTGACCACGATCCCCTTGCGGCGCGGCGTCACGTTCTCCACGCGGGCGGTGGCGCGCATCCGGAACGACCCCTTGCCGGTGTCGTAGGCGTCCCGGATCCCGTCGAGCCCGACGATCTTGCCGCCGGTGGGCAGGTCCGGGCCGGGGATGAACCGCATCAGGGCGTCGAGGTCGGCCTCCGGGTTGGAGATCAGGTGCCGGAGCGCCTGGACCACCTCGACGAGGTTGTGCGGGGCCATGTTGGTCGCCATGCCCACCGCGATGCCCGAGGCGCCGTTGACGACGAGGTTCGGGATCGCCGACGGCAGCACGGTGGGCTCGAGCTCACGGCTGTCGTAGTTCGGCTTGAAGTCGACGGTCTCCTCGTCGATCGAGGTGGTCATCGCCAGCGCCGCCGGCGCCATCCGGCACTCGGTGTAGCGCATCGCGGCCGGGCCGTTGTCGGGCGAGCCGAAGTTGCCGTGGCCGTCGACCAGCGGGACGCGCAGCGACCACGGCTGGACCATCCGGACCAGCGCGTCGTAGATCGCGCCGTCGCCGTGCGGGTGCAGCCGGCCCATCACCTCACCGACCACGCGCGCGCTCTTGACGTGTCCCCGGTCCGGACGCAGGTTCATCTGGCCCATCGTGTACAGGATCCGGCGCTGCACGGGCTTGAGCCCGTCACGGGCGTCGGGCAGGGCACGGCTGTAGATCACCGAGTAGGCGTACTCGAGGAAGCTGCCGCGCATCTCGTCGCCGACGTCGATGTCGACGATGTGCTCCTGGAAGTCGTCGGAAGGCGGTTCAGGCTTTGTGCGCTTGGCCATTGCGCCATTCTCACCCGGAACCGTCCCGGCCCGTGCAGGGGCACGCCGTTGTTCGTCCCGAGGCGCTAGATTGCCTTGCGTGAGCGCCTCAGATCCTGCTCAGACGACCGCCCCGGCCTACCCACGACACTGGGAGGCCGACGTACTCCTGCGTGACGGGCACACCGCGCACCTGCGGCCGATCTCGGAGGACGACGAGCAGCTGCTGGTGGACTTCTACGCCCAGGTCTCCGCGGAGTCGAAGTATCTGCGCTTCTTCGCGCCGATGCCCACGCTCTCCGAGCGCGACGTCAAGCGCTTCACCCACGTCGACCACCAGGACCGGGTCGCGTTCGTGCTCACCGTCGCCGAGAAGATGATCGCGGTCGGCCGCTTCGACCGGATCCCCGGGCCCGACGGGACGCCGGGGGACGAGGCGGAGGTCGCGTTCCTGGTCCAGGACGCCCACCAGGGTCGAGGGATCGCCCAGCTCCTGCTCGAGCACCTCGCGCAGGCCGGGCGCGAGCGCGGCGTGAAGAAGTTCGTGGCCGAGGTGCTGCCGGAGAACCAGCGGATGATCCAGATCTTCCGCGAGGCCGGCTACCAGGTGGCCGGCGGGTTCGAGGAGGGCGTGATGCGCTTCGAGTTCCCGATCGACTCCACCGACACCTCCGTCAGCGTGATGCTCTCCCGGGAGCACCGCGCGGAGGCCGCCTCCATCCAGCGGTTCTTCAACGCCCGCAGCGTGGCGATCATCGGTGCCTCACGCCGGCAGGACACGATCGGGCAGACGCTGGTGCACAACCTCGTGCTCGGCGACTACACCGGACGGGTCTACGTGGTGAACTCCGCGGCCGACGCGGTCTCCGGGATGCCCGCCTACAAGAGCGTCGCCGACATCCCCGACCAGGTGGACGTCGCCGTGGTGGCGGTGCCGGCCGAGGCGGTGCAGGACGTGGTGCTCGACTGCGCGGCCAAGGGTGTGCACGGGCTGATCGTGATCTCCTCGGGCTTCGCCGAGACCGGAGAGGAGGGTCGGGCCCGGCAGCGCCGCCTGGTCGGGCTGGCCCGCAGCTACGGGCTCCGGCTGATCGGCCCGAACTGCCTGGGGATCATCAACACCTCCACCGACGTGTCGCTCAACGCGTCGCTGTCGACGGTGATGCCGCCGCGTGGCCGCGCGGGGTTCTTCTGCCAGTCCGGCGCACTCGGCATCGCGATCCTGGAGAAGGTCTCCCGGCGCGGTCTGGGTCTCTCGTCGTTCGTGAGCGCCGGCAATCGCGCCGACGTCTCCGGCAACGACCTGCTGCAGTACTGGGAGGAGGACGCGGCCACCGAGGTGGTGCTGCTCTACCTCGAGTCGATCGGTAACCCCCGCAAGTTCAGCCGCGTCGCCCGGCGGGTCTCCCGCCGCAAGCCGGTGATCGCGGTGCGCTCGGGCCGGACGACGCAGGGCGTGCCGATGGGCCACGCGGTGCGGACCATCGTCGCGCCGCAGGCAGCCGTGGACGCGATGTTCCGGCAGGCCGGCGTGATCCAGGTGGACAACCTCGACGAGATGTTCGACGTCGCCCAGCTCGTGGCGCACCAGCCGCTGCCCCGGGGGCGCCGGGTGGCCATCGTCGGCAACTCCGACGCGCTCGGTCTGCTGGCCGCCGACGCCGCAGCGGCGGTCGGCCTCGACGTGTGCCGTTCGGTGGTGCTGAACCCCGAGGCGAGCGCCGAGGAGTTCGAGGAGGCGCTCGACGCCGCCATCGACGACCCCGAGGTGGAGTCGGTGGTCGCGGTGTTCATCCCTCCGCTGAACACCACCGGTGACGAGGTCGCCAACGTCCTCGCGGCCGTGGGCGAGCAGTCCGACAAGCCGCTGGTCTCGACGTTCCTGGCCACCGAGGGCATCCCGGAGCTGCTCCGGGTGCCGGACGTGGCCGGTGCCACCGCCGGGCGCGGCTCGGTGCCGTCGTACTCCTCGGTCGAGGCGGCCGTCCGCGCCCTGGCCAGGGTCGTGGAGTACGCCGCCTGGCTGGCCAAGCCCGAGGGTGAGCTGGTGGCGCCGGAGGAGGTCGACGTCAGCCGGGCCCGGAGACTGCTCAACCAGATCCTCATCGACTGTCCCGAGGGCAGGGAGCTGACCTTCGACGAGCTGCGCGAGGTGCTGGACGCCTACGGGATCGACCTCTGGGCCCGGATCGAGGTCAGCACCGAGCAGGAGGCGGTCGCCGCCGGCGAGAAGCTCGGTTGGGACGTCGTGCTCAAGGCGACCGCCGAGCACCTGCGACAGCGGCCCGACCTCGCCCACGTGTGGCGCAACATCGACACCGAGGCGGAGATGCGCGACGCGTGGGCCACGATGCACTCGATCATCGACGAGCCCGACAAGGCCGGGTTCATCGTGCAGCGGGTGGCCGCGCCGGGCGTCCCGGTGGCCATCGGCGGCATGGAGGACCCGCTGTTCGGCCCGGTGGTCTCCTTCGGCATCTCCGGCGCCACCACCGAGCTGCTCGGCGACCGGGCCTACCGGATCCCGCCGATGCACAGCGGCGAGGCAGCGGAGATGGTGCGCGAGATCAAGGCCGCGCCGATGCTGTTCGGCTACCGCGGCAGCGAGAAGGTCGACGTCGACGCGATCGAGCACCTGCTGCTGCGTGTGGCGCAGCTGAAGAACGACCTGCCGCAGATGCGCACCCTCGACCTCAACCTGGTCCTCGTCGGCGCGGGTGGGGCCACGGTGCTCGACGCGCGTGGCCGGGTGGAGCCGGTCTCCGACGCGCGGTCGGACTGGTTCGTGCGCCGGCTCAGCAGCCCGATCGGCGACACGCTCCACGGGTAGGTGTCCGGCGTCACCCGGCAACTGCAGGAAATCGTTGGCGGGGCGAGCGGGAGGTGACGGACAATCTCCCCCCGTGAGCAGCATCGTCGAACCTTCCTCCCTCCGCCCCACCACCCGTCTCGACCCGCTGGTGCGGCGGCTGTTCGTCGGCATCGCGTTCTCCGCGCTGGGCAGCGGGCTCACGCTGCCGTTCCTCTACGTCTACCTCGCGCAGGTCCGCGGGATCTCCACGTCCACCGTCGGACTGCTGTTCGCGTGGATGGGTCTGCTCGGGTTCCTCGGGTCGCCGCTCGGCGGCACGCTGATCGACCGGTTCGGCCCGCGCCCGGTGATGATCGTCGGGCTCACCGCGGAGGCCGCGGGCGTGGGGTCGCTGGCGTTCGTCGAGACCACCGCCCACGCGTTCCTGGTCGCCTCCTTCATCACCCTGGGCACGGTCGGCCTCTACCCGGCCGCGACCGCGATGCTGACCCGGCTCGTGCCCGAGGAGGGCCGCGAGCGCGTGTACGGCTTCCAGTTCATGCTGCTCAACGCGGGCCTCGGGATCGGCGGCGTGGTCAGCGCGACGATGATCCACGTCGGTGACCCGTCGTCCTTCCAGCGCCTCTACGCCCTCGACGCGCTGTCGTACGTCGCGTACATCGTCGTGGTGCTGACCCTGCCGCGAGGCACCGGTGCCGCTCCGAAGGACACAGCGGTCCCGGCCGAGACCACCGCCGGGCCGCAACCCGGCTGGGGAGTCGCGCTGCGCGACCGGACCCTGCTGCGGGTCACCGCGATCTCCGTGCTGCTGCTGACCTTCGGTTACGCCCAGGTCGAGGCCGGCTTCGCGGCCTACGCGGTCGAGGTGGCCGAGGTGCCCGCGCGCTCGTTGGGCTGGGCCTTCGGCGCGAACACGCTTGCGATCGTGCTCGGCCAGCTGGTCTCCCTGAGGCTCATCAAGGGGCGCCGGCGTACGTCGATGCTGGCGCTGTGCGCGGGCGTGTGGTCGCTGTCGTGGGCGGTGATCGCCTCCTCCGACGCCGTCGACGGCTGGCTCGCGGTGATGCTCGTGGTGATCGGCCTCGCGGTCTTCGGGCTGGGGGAGACGCTGTGGGCGCCGGTCGCGCCGGCGATCGTCAACGGCCTCGCCGTGGAGAAGCTGCGCGGACGCTACAACGCCTTGCAGGGCATGACCTGGACCGTGGCGATGATCATCGGTCCCGCGCTGAGCGGGATGCTGATCGGCAACGGCCTGGCCCGGGTCTGGGTGCTCTGCACCGTCGGGGGCACGGCCGTGGCCGCACTGCTCTTCCTCCGGCTGCGCCGGCACCTGACTCCCGCCCAGAACGGCGTGGGTCCCGAGGTGGTCCTGGCCGCGTGACCGCCCGAGCCCGCATGGGAGACTGGGCGCCATGTCCGACCGCTACGCAGAGCTCCGCACCGCCATCGAGAAGTCCGGCTACTACCCCGACGTGGTGGCCGACGCGGTGAACGCCGCGGTGGCCGGTGAGCACGTGGTGTCCTACTTGGTGCACCACGAGCCGACCATCGACCGCGACGAGGTGCGCCGTCACGTGACCGTGGTGGTGCTGACCCCGACCCGGCTGATCGTCGCCCACACCGACGAGCACGCGCCCGACGACCTGCTCCCGGCCCCGTACACCTCGACCTCGACCGAGGCCGTGATGCTCTCCACCGTGCGGTCGGTGGTGGTGAACCGGATGGTCGCCAACCCGGCCTCCTACAAGGGCAAGCCGGTGCCGCCGCCGGGAGCCAACGAGGTGGTGCTCACCATCGGCTGGGGCGGTCTGGGTCGGCTGGACCTCGAGCCCGCCGGCTGCAGCGACCCGCAGTGCGAGGCCGACCACGGCTACACCGGCGTGGTCGCCTCAGACGACTTCTCGATCCGGGTCAGCGCGGCCGCCGATGGTGACGACGCGGTCGGCCACGTCCTCGCCTTCGCCGAGGCCCTGTCCGCCGCGACCGCCGGCAGCGCTCCGCGATCGTGAGCGGCGAGTTCGTCGTCCCGGCCTACCACGACCGGTCGCTGGGCGAGGTGCTGCCGGCGGTCTCGTCCGCGCTCGGTGTCGACGCGGGCCTCGGCCCCACCTCGATGGTGCTGCCGGAGGCGAGGGCCTACGTGGTCTTCCTCGTCGACGGCCTCGGTTACGAGCTGCTGCGCGACCACCCGGACCAGGCTCCGTTCCTGCACTCCCTCCTCGCCGAGCAGCCGCCGGCCACCGTGGGCGTCCCCTCGACCACGGCGACCAGCCTGACCTCGCTCGGCACGGCGCTGACCCCGGGGACGCACGGTGTGGTCGGCTACACCTCGCGCATCCCCGGCACCGACAAGCTGCTCAACGCGCTGGCGTGGGACGCGGAAGTCGATCCACGGGAGTGGCAGCCGCACCCCACGGCGTTCGCCCGGCTGGCGGCCGCCGGCGTGCACACCACGACGGTCAACCGTCGTGACTTCGCCGGGTCCGGGCTGACCGTCGCCGGCTCCCGCGGTGCGGAGTTCGTGGGGGCCGACAAGGTGGGGGAGCGGCTCGCCGCCGTCCTGGCCTCCTCCGGCCAGGCACCGTCGCTGACCTACATGTACAACTCCGACCTCGACTGGACCGGCCACGCCCACGGGGTCGCGTCGATGGCCTGGCAGCTGGAGCTCTCCATGATCGACGCGGAGGCCGAGCAGCTGCGCGAGTCGCTTCCCCCCGAGGTGCGCATCCTGGTCGTGGCCGACCACGGCATGGTCGACTCCCCGGCGGAGCGCCGGATCGACGTCGAGGACCATCCCGAGCTGCGTGACGGCGTCGCGCTGATCGGCGGTGAGGCGCGGCTGCGGCACCTGTACTGCCGTGGCGGGGCCGTCGACGACGTGTTGGCCACCTGGCAGGAGAAGCTCGGCGAGCGGGCCGAGGTGCTCACCCGCGACGAGGCGCTCGGTCGAGGCTGGTTCGGCGAGCTGGTATCCGCCGTACGGCCTCGCCTCGGCGACGTCCTGGTCGCCTGCCGAGAGGACTACGCCGTGCTCAGCAGCGCTGACTTCCCGATCGAGACGCGGCTGGTCGGGCTGCACGGCTCGCTGACCTCGGCGGAGATGCTGATCCCGATCCTGGTGGCCTGACGTGGCATGATGCACGCCCGTGGCTGAACTCCAATTCTTCACCGGCACGATGGACTCCGGCAAGTCCACGCTCGCCCTGCAGACCAACCACAACCATGCCGCTCGGGGCCGGCTGGGCCGGATCTTCACCACCCGCGACCGTGCCGGCGAGGCCACGCTCTCGAGCAGGCTCGGCCTCACCCACGAGGCGCTCGAGGTCGCCACGGACTTCGACTTCTGGCAGTACGTCGTGCACTCGCTCACCCACGGTGCCCGGATCGACTACCTGATCTGCGACGAGGCGCAGTTCTACACGCCCGGCCAGATCGAGCAGCTCGCACGGATCGTCGACGAGCTGCAGATCGACGTGTTCGCCTTCGGCATCCTCACCGACTTCCGCTCCGAGCTCTTTCCCGGCTCGGCCAGGCTCGTCGAGCTCGCCGACCGGATGCACGTGCTCCAGGTCGAGGCGCTGTGCTGGTGCGGCAAGCGGGCCACCCACAACGCCCGCACGGCCGACGGGATCATGGTCACAGAGGGGGAGGTGATCGTCGTGGGCGACACCGACAGCGCCGAAGGGTCCGTCGACGCGGAGGACCCGGTGGTCGGTTACGAGGTGCTCTGCCGTCAGCACCACCGCCGCAAGCTGACCGCGGCGCGGGCCAAGGCGGTCTCGATGATCCCCGACCCGTTGCCGTTCGAGTGAGAGGCGCAGTGCCGTGCCCCAGTCACCGCTGATCAGCCCGCGCGCGCTCGCCGCGCTCGACGGAGAGGTCGCGCTGCTCGACGTCCGCTGGGCGCTGGGCGGCCCGCCGGGCCACGAGGAGTTCGTCGCCGGGCACATCCCCGGGGCGGCGTACGTCGACCTCGACACCGCACTGGCCGACCCGCCGGGAGCCCGAGGGCGTCACCCGCTGCCCGACCAGGCCCGGTTCGAGGAGGCGATGCGTCGGGCCGGCGTGCGCAGCGGCCGCCCGGTGGTCGTCTACGACGCGGTCGCGGGGACCTCTGCCGCGCGCTGCTGGTGGCTGCTGCGCTACCACGGACACCGGCAGGTGAAGGTCCTCGACGGCGGCTGGCAGGCCTGGCTCGAGGACGTCGGCGACGTCGAGCACGGACCGGTCGAGCCGAAGCCGGGCGACTTCGTCGCGCGGCCCGGCCAGATGCCGGTGCTGGACGCGGAGGGGGCGGCACGCGTGGCTCGCGAGGGTTCGCTGGTCGACGCCCGTGCCCCGGAGCGGTTCCGCGGCGAGGTCGAGCCCGTGGACCCGGTGGCGGGCCACATCCCCGGTGCGGTGAACGTGCCGACGGCCCAGAACCTCGACGCCGGTGGCAGGTTCAAGGACGCCGCGGCCCTGACCGCGGTCTACGAGCACGCCGGCGTCCGCCCCGGCCGGGAGGTGGGGGTGTACTGCGGTTCGGGGGTGACCGCCGCGCACGACGTCCTCGCGCTGGAGGCGTTGGGCCTGGAGGCCGCGTTGTACCCCGGCTCGTGGAGCGAGTGGGTACAGAGCCCCGGGCGTCCGGTGGCCACCGGCAGGTAGACCGCTCGTCGCCCGGGCGTGACCAGGGGAGAGGCTGGTCGTTGTACGCGTCGAGGTCGTGGGTCGGTGTGATCAGGGGTACCGATCCACGACCCCTCTGCGTCAGTCGGACCGGCCGCCGCCGAACATGATCTCGTCCCAGCTCGGCACCGACGCGCGCCGGCCCTTGCGCCCGCCCTTCTTGGGCGCCTCGGCAGCGGAGGCCGCGTCGTCGGTGTCCTGCTCGGCCGTCTCCCGCGCCGGGGCTTCCGGCTGCCTGCCGTCGGCATCGGCCCCGCTCGCCTCGCCCTCCGGCGCGGACTTCTCGGACCCCGCGGGGGCCTCGGGGGTCGGAGCGTGGGGACGCTCGCTGGCCTGGGTCGCGATCCAGTCGGCGTCACCGGTCGAGCTGCCGCCGACGGCCAGGTCCGCGGCGCTGCGCAGCCTGCGGGCAGCCGGGGTGAGGTCGACCGTCAGCTCCTCGGCCTCGGCGGGCTGAGGACCGGCCTCGGGACCGGGCCCGGTGACCAGCTCGATGGCGTCGTCGCCCAGGGGGAGCTCGTCCTCCGGAGGCAGCGGCATGGGCCGACGGCCGGACGTCTGGGTGCGGGTCGGTGCCGGCTGCTTGCGGGTGGCCTCGCCGACCAGCGCCCGGGCCTCGTCGTCCTCGGGCACCACGTAGCGTCCCTGCACGTCGAAGGTGAACTCGGCGTGCCGCGGCCGGCCGGCGTCGCGGAAGTCGGCGACCAGGCGCCACCGGCCGTCCTCGCGCCGCCAGGCGTCCCACTCGACGGAGTCGGGGTCGACGTTCTTGGTGCGCAGCTGCTCGGCGACGGCGTCGCCGAGCAGCCGGGCCGGACCCTCGCCGCCCTTGCGGCGCACGGAGGCGCGCTGGGCGCGGTCGGCGATGTGCGCACGCTCGGCCAGGACCGGCGTCGCGAAGCTCATGATCCGGTCCACCGTGGTCTGCGCGGCCTGGGCGACCGTTTCCGGGCTCTCCCCGGCCCGGATCCGGGCCTGGATGTCGCGGGGCCGCAGTGCGCTTTCCATCTGAATCTCCAACTGGCCGAGTCGTGCGTGGTCACCGCGGAGAGCGGCCGTGAGCCTGGCGTCAGCAGGAAGGGTGTACTCCTCACCCGAGTCACTGACGAGGACCAGTCTGGTCTTGTCCTCAGTCAGCCCCACGAGTGTGAGGTCCTGCATGCGGGCGGCTCCTGATCTCATGTCGTCTTGTCCGCACGAGCCTACTTCAGCGTGCGGACGCTACGGCGTAGCCGGAGCGTGAGTCGTTAACCTCTGCGGGTGCAGACATCGGCGGCGGCTCCCGGCGTGCTCCTGGTGATCCTGGACCTGGCCGGGATCTTCGTGTTCGCGCTGTCCGGCGGCCTGGTCGGGGTGCGCAAGGGGCTCGACGTGTTCGGTGTGCTCGTGCTCGCGAGTGCCACCGGCCTGGGCGGCGGGTTCCTCCGCGACGTGCTGATCGGTGCCGTTCCGCCGGCCGCCCTCGCCGACTGGCGCTACCTGGTGGTTCCGGTCGTCGCCGGCATCCTGACCTTCTGGTTCCACCCGACGCTGGGCCGGATGGAACGCCTGGTGACGGTGTTCGACGCCGCCGGGCTCGGCCTGTTCTGCGTGGTCGGGGCCCTCAAGGCGATCGACTACGGGCTGGGACCGGTGCCGGCGGCACTGATGGGCACGCTGACCGCCGTCGGCGGCGGGGTGGTACGCGACCTGCTGGCCGGCCGGGTGCCGGTGGTGCTGCGCAGCGAGCTGTACGCCACGCCTGCCCTCGTCGGCGCTGCGCTCGCGGTGACGATGGACACCCAGACCGGGCTGTCGACCTCGGCGTTCGCGGTCCCGGCCGCCGCACTCGCGACCGGCTGGCGGCTGCTGGCCATCTGGCGCGGCTGGCAGGCGCCGCGGCCCGCGGGGACGCCGAGCACCTGACGCGGGTGCGCGCGGCTACGGCCCGAGCACCCGCTCGAGATAGGCGTTGCCGAAGACCCGGTCGGGGTCGACCCGGTCGCGAACCTCGAGGAAGTCCTGCCAGCGCGGGTACGCCGGGGCGAGGTCGGCTGCCGTGCGCGTGTGCAGCTTGCCCCAGTGCGGCCGGCCGTCGTAGGACCGCATGACGTTCTCGACGCCGGCGAAGTAGGCACGGTGGTCGGTGTGCGCGTTGACGTGGAACGCCAGGTAGACGCTGTCGCGGGCATGAGCCGTGGACAGCCACACGTCGTCGGCCGGGGCGGAGCGGACCTCGACGGGGAAGCTGATCCGCCATCCCTGCCGGTCGATCAGGGCGCGCGTCTCGGTGAGTGCCTGCATGCCGACCTCGCGCGGAACGGCGTACTCCATCTCCCGGAACACGACGTCGCGCGGAGAGGTGAACACCCGGTGCGAGACGTCGCTGTAACTGCGGGCGGACAGGGCCCGTGACGAGAGCCGGTTCAGGCGTGGCACCAGCGAGGGCGCGGCGTTGCCCAGGGAGTTGACCCAGCCGAAGACGGTGTTGGACAACAGCCGGTCCTCAAGGGCCTCGCGCGCGGGTGACAGCGGACGGGGTACGTCGAGGGTCCGGTTGTTGCGCTTGACCAGCATCCGGTCGGTGTGAGGGAACCAGTACATGTCCACGTGGTGGTTCGCCGCGGTGATCTCGTCGAACCCACCCACGGCAGCGTCCCAGGTCAGCGGCTCCTCGACCGCCTCCAGCGTGAACGCCGGTTCGACCAGGAAGGTGACCGCGGTGAGGATGCCCAGGGCGCCGAGGCCGATCCGGGCCGCGTGGAACAGCTCGGCGTCGCGGTCGGCGGAGACTCGACGCACCTGGCCGTCGGCGGCGACGAGCTCCAGGGCCTTCACCTGGGCGGCCAGCGAGGCCCACACGCCGCCGGTGCCGTGGGTGCCGGTCGAGATCGCGCCGGCCACGCTCTGCTTGTCGATGTCGCCCATGTTGTGCAGGGCGAGGCCCAGGCCGTGCAGCGTCGAGTTGAGGAAGTGCAGCGGGGTTCCGCTGCCGACGGTCACGGTCATCGCCTCGCGGTCGACCTCGCGCACTCCGACCAGGTGGTCGGGCCGCATCAGCCAGCCGCCGGTGACGGCGACGTCGGTGAACGAGTGGCCGGAGCCGATCATCTTCACTCGCGTCCCCTGGGCGGCCGCCTCGGTGACCAGCGCCGCGACCTCGGCGGTGTCCTGCGGGGCGACGACCCGGGTAGGTGCGGAAGAGGCCAGTCCGGACCAGTTCCACCAGCGGCCGGCGGCGTCGAGGGTCCCAGGGACGGCAGTCGTGTGCGACATGGCAGCAGCGTAGGGGGCGCGCCATCGCTGCCGGGGCATACTCGACGTCATGGCGACACCCGTGGTCAACGAGGTCCGCAGCCGGCTCGGAGCGCAGCTGTTCGCGCGCGTGGCGGGCCCGGAGGGCCCGCGCCGCCGTGAGCGCATCCACGGCACTCCGGGGCCACGGTGGTTCGCCGAGGGCGCCGCGATCCGTCAGGTGCACGGTGACGCGTCGATGTTCGTCGGGGGCGTCCGAGCCCTGCTGCTGCAGTCGCTCCACCCGCTGGCGATGGCCGGTGTCGCTGCCCACTCCGGCTACAAGGGCGATCCGTGGGGGCGGCTCCAGCGGACCAGCCACTTCCTGGCCGTCACGACGTTCGGCACCGCGTCCGACGCCGACAAGATGGTCCGCCGGATACGTGCCGTGCACGAGACCGTGCGCGGGATCGCGCCGGATGGACGTTCCTACGCAGCCTCCGACCCGCACCTGCTCCGCTGGGTCCACATCGCCGAGATCGACAGCTTCCTCACCGCCCACCAGCGCTACGGCGCGCGCCGGCTCGACCAGGCGGAACGGGACCGGTACGTCGCGGAGACGGCAAGGGTCGCTGAGGCGCTCGGGGCAGTCGACCCGCCCCGCAGCGAGGAGGAGCTGAGACATCAGCTCACGGAGTACCGGCCCGAGCTGCACGCGACCACCGCGGCTCGCGAAGCCGCCCGGTTCATCCTGCTCACCCCGCCGCTGCCGCTGCCTGCCCGTCCGGCCTACGCCGCGATCGTTGGAGCGGCCGTGGCGCTCATGCCCCGCTGGGCCCGCGAGGAGCTCGGGCTGCTGCCGGTGCCGGGCGTCGTTGCCGGACCCGCCGGCGCCGTGATCACCCGCACCATCCGCTGGGCGATGGCGCCGCCGGACTGAGTTCCACCGCTTGACGCGGCACCTGCGCCTCATCGTCGGCGTCTGAACCTGGCTTCGCCGGTGGGGGTGATGGTGAGGGTGTAGTGGGGGTCGTGGGCGCGTTGG
>NZ_BAAGUV010000049.1:0-5179 GCF_054781215.1 Nocardioides pakistanensis
AGTGACCACCGCCCAGGGTGGGGAACTTCGATGAGCATCACTGGGGAATTCCGGCGAGCGCCATCACCGTCGTCGACTTGACCAAACGGCACCACCGGACAGTTCAAGACAGAATCCGCCCCTGACACCGCGTTTCCGCAGGTCAGGGGCGGATTGATCGGTCGGGCTGACAGGATTTGAACCTGCGACCCCTTGACGGGAGGCCTCCCCTTTGCGTCGTCTCGCTGGGGTCGGTGAACGTGTGCTGTGACCTGCGGAAACGCGCTCAACAACTCTTGTTCGATCTTGCCGCTGCCGGCCCGGTCTAGCGGACTTCTGCGCTAGTAAACGTCCAATAAGCGTCCAGGCAGTCAGATCGACACCGTCCACTCCCGCGGTCAGCCGCTGCCCTTCGCCCAGCGTGACGCGGCAATGACAGAGTGTCCGCCCTCGGTGGGAGAGACGAGGCAGCGGTCGTGCGCGTGCTCGAGAAGGTCCCTCGAATCCTCTCCGGCAGCCGCCTGACCGGAGAGGACGACTTTCACATCGGTGTCTCGTGGGACGAACCCTTGCCAAGGCCGCCTGGTCAAAGGCCGGCGACGTCACCGATGATGATGATTGCCGGCGGACGTACCTCTTCGGCTTCGATTGCCTTCCCGAGCTGGACCAGGCTCGTGCGGATAACACGCTCGCTCGCCAGCGAGCCGTCGGCGATGACGGCAGC
Organism: Nocardioides pakistanensis; assembly: GCF_054781215.1. Lineage (NCBI taxonomy): Bacteria > Bacillati > Actinomycetota > Actinomycetes > Propionibacteriales > Nocardioidaceae > Nocardioides > Nocardioides pakistanensis. The sequence continues at coordinate 704 of NZ_BAAGUV010000049.1, forward strand.
GGGCTGGTCGGCGTCGCGTCCTCCGGCGACAAGGGCCTCGGCGATCTCGCCCGCATTCTGAACCGCCATCAACAGGATGATGGTGCCCTTTGATGCGGCGAGGGCTACCCAGTTGACGAGGCTGTCAGGATGGCCGGGGGCCACGTGACCTGAGACGACGGTGAACTCATGGACGACCCCTCGATGTGTGACGGGGATGCCCGCCAGCGCTGGCACGGAGATGGATGAGGACAGCCCGGGGATGACACGGACGGGGACGCCGGCGTGTTGCATGTGAAGCATCTCCTCGAACCCGCGACCGAACACGTAGCTGTCGCCTCCCTTGAGACGGACGACGTTCTTCCCGGCTCGGGCGCGGTCCAGCAAGACTGAGTTGATGTCTTCCTGGGCGGTGAACCGGCTGCGCGGGAACTTCGCGACATCGATGAGCTCGACATCGGGGTTGAGCCCGGCGAGCAGCTCACGAGGTACCAGCCGGTCCGTCACGACGACGTCTGCGCCAAGGAGCGCCTTGAGACCGGCGACCGTGATGAGATCCGGGTCGCCTGGGCCGGCTCCGACGAGGGTGACTCCGGCGAAGGATGCTGCTTCCAGGGACGTGGTTCGGTTGGGCATGGACGTCATTGTCCAAGCCACGTGATGTCGCCGTCGATGCGGGCGTTGGGACACGTCGACCCACGGGGCCTCGTGTGGCTTCACGCCTCGGAGGTACGCGACGGCTCCGCGTATGGCGTCTGCGTGGGACACCAGCACTGATACGGTGCCGCGGTCGAGCTCCCTGAGCACGGCGCCCATGCGGTCGTACACATCCATAGCCGACTCGCCGCCCGCGACCGGGGTGGTGGAGTCCGACCAGTCGGTCTGGGCGGCCACGGCCCAGCTCTCTTCGTAGCTTCTGCCTTCGAGGGCCCCGAGGTTCTGCTCGCGCAGCCGTGCGTCGAGTTTCACCTCCGCTCCGAGGTGACCAGAGTGGATCCCCGCGGTCTGGGTGGCTCGAACCAGGTCGCTACTGATGATCCGCGCAACCGGCAGCGCCAACGCGGCGAGGTCACCTGAGATCAGGGCTGCGGCGCACCTAGCCTGCTCGCGCCCCAGCTCACTGAGGCGAGGGTGGACGGTCTGCCCTTGCGTCAGCCGCCGGAGGTTCCACTCCGACTGACCATGTCGAACGAGATAGACCGGGTGCGCCACGTCGCGCATCCTGCCGTAGGCTGCGCTAACGCTCGTGGTGCAGGAACCCGGTGAGACTCCGGGGCGGTTCCGCCACTGTGACACCCCTCGCCTGCCGCGGGGTGCAGCCAGACACTGGCCACGGGTCGATCCGACCGATTGACGGGGCGAGAACCCCGGAGGAGGAACCCGACCATGGCCGCGCCTACCCGCGTTGCACTGCTGTCCACGTCCGACACCGACCTGCTGTCGGCCCGCGCCAGCGGCGCAGAGTACGTGTGGGCGAACCCCGCGCGGAGCAACAACGCCGAACTCACGGCTCTCGTCGCCGGGGCGGACCTGGTCGTCGTACGCCTGCTCGGGTCGCCCCACGACCTGTGGCCCGGTCTCGCGGCGGTTCGCCAGGACGGCACTCCGCTGGTGATTCTCGGCGGGGAGCAACAACCGAACGCGGAGCTGATGGAGCTCTCGACCGTACCCATCGGCGTCGCTACCGAGGCGCACCACTACCTTGCCGAGGGCGGTCCTGCCAACCTCGCCCAGCTGCACGCCTTCCTCTCCGACACGGTGCTGTTGACCGGGGAGGGGTTCGAGCCTCCGGTGGCTATCCCGGCTTGGGGGTACGCCGACCGGCCGGCGGCGCGCGACAGCCGGCTGCCCCGCGTGGGCGTGCTCTACTATCGCGCGCATGAGGCCAGCGGGAACGGCGCGTTCGCCCACGCCCTCGCCGACGCGATCGACGCGACGGGCCGAGCCGTCGGGGTGCCGATCTTCGCAGGGTCGCTCCGCTCGGCGCCGGATGACCTCTACGAGGCGCTCGGGACGCTCGACGCGGTTGTCGTGACGGTGCTCGCGGCCGGTGGCAGCGTTCCCGCGACGGCCAGTGCCGGCGGTGACGACGAGGCGTGGGACGTGGAGCGGATGGCGGCCCTCGACATCCCGGTGTTGCAGGGTCTGTGCCTGACCAACAGCCGGGCCGAGTGGGAGGCCTCCGACGACGGGATCAGCCCGCTCGACTACGCCAGCCAGATCGCCATCCCGGAGTTCGACGGCCGAATCACGACCGCCCCGTTCTCGTTCAAGGAGATCGACGCCGACGGCCTGCCGTCGTACGTTGCCGACGCCGAGCGTTGCGCGCGGGTCGCTGGTATCGCGGTCAACCACGCCGTCCTGCGGCGGGTGCCCAACAGCGAGAAGCGGATCGCGCTGATGCTGAGCGCCTACCCCACCAAGCATGCGCGGGTGGGCAATGCCGTCGGACTCGACACGCCCGTCTCCGCTATCAGGCTGCTGCGCCGGTTGCGAGAGGAGGGCTACGACGTCGGCACCGACAACCCGGTGCTGCCACTCCTCGACGTCGCCGACGACACGGAGGCCGGCGACGCGTTGATGCACGCGCTGATCGCGGCCGGCGGGCAGGACGAGGAGTGGTTGACGACCGCTGACCTCACCGACGCCCACGTGCGCATCGGCAAGGCGACGTATGACGCCTGGACGGCCGACCTGCCGGGGCGGCTGCGCGACGCCATGGTCGAGGCGTGGGGCGAGTCACCGGGAACCCTCTTCGTCAACGACGACGGCGAAATCGTGCTCGCCACCTTGCAGGCCGGCAACGTCGTGATCCTGATCCAGCCCCCGCGCGGCTTCGGCGAGAACCCTGTCGCGATCTATCACGATCCGGACCTGGCACCGAGCCACCACTACCTCGCGGCCTACCGCTGGCTCGGTGCAGACGTCGAGGCCGGCGGGTTCGGGGCGCACGCGGTGGTGCACCTGGGCAAGCACGGCTCGATGGAGTGGCTCCCGGGCAAGAACGCGGCCCTGTCTCCCGCCTGCGGGCCCGACGCCGCGATCGCGAACCTGCCGCTGATCTACCCGTTCCTGGTCAACGACCCGGGCGAGGGCGCGCAGGCCAAGCGCCGCGCGCACGCGACGATCGTGGACCACCTGGTGCCGCCGATGGCGCGCGCGGAGTCCTACGGCGACATCGCGCGGCTGGAGGGTCTGCTCGAGGAGTACGACAAGATCTCCGCGATGGATCCCGCCAAGCTGGCGGCCATCCGCGGTGAGATCTGGCAGCTCATGCACGCCGCCCAGCTGCACCGTGATCTCGGCCTGGAGGAGCGTCCGGACGACGAGGAGTTCGACGACTTCCTGCTCCACGTCGACGGCTGGCTGTGTGAGATCAAGGACGCGCAGATCCGCGACGGTCTCCACGTCCTGGGTGCGGCGCCGACCGGCGAGGCCCGGGTCAACCTGGTGCTGTCGATCTTGCGCGCCGCGCAGGTGTGGGGCGGCGTCGGCAACGCGGTCCCCGGGCTGCGGGCCGCCCTCGGTCTCAAGGATGGCGCCGATCTCCAGGCGGTCGACGAGACGGAGGCGCGGGCTCGGGCGCTGGTCGAGGCGATGGAAGCGGCCGGCTGGGACCCGACGGTCGCCACCACGCTGCATGACTCGCCGGAGGTCCAGCAGGTGCTGAGGTTCGCGGCCGAGCAGGTCGTCCCCCGCCTGGCAGGGACGACCGGCGAGCTCGATGCGGTCCTGCACGCCCTCGCCGGCGGGTTCGTGCCGGCCGGGCCCTCCGGCTCTCCCCTGCGTGGCTTGGTGAACGTGCTGCCGACGGGCCGCAACTTCTACACCGTCGACCCGCGGGCCGTCCCGAGCAGGCTGGCCTGGCAGACCGGCCAGGCGATGGCGGACTCGCTGGTGCAGAAGTACCTCGAAGAGACCGGCACCTACCCCACGTCGGTCGGACTGTCGGTGTGGGGCACCAGCGCGATGCGGACCTCCGGAGACGACGTCGCCGAGGTGCTCGCCCTGCTCGGCGTGCGTCCGGAGTGGGACGCGGAGTCCCGTCGGGTTCGCGAGCTGGTCATCGTCCCGCTGGAGGAGCTCGGCCGCCCGCGCATCGACGTCACCGTCCGGATCTCGGGCTTCTTCCGCGACGCGTTCCCCCACGTCGTCGCGATGCTCGACGACGCTGTGCGGATGGTGGCCGACCTGCACGAGCCGGCCGAGGCGAACTACGTGCGCGCCAACTATGCCGCCGACCTGGCCGAGCACGGCGACGCCCGGCGCGCCCGGACCCGGATCTTCGGCTCCAAGCCCGGGTCGTACGGCGCCGGCATCCTGCAGGTCATCGAGTCCGGCACATGGCGCGATGACAATGACCTCGCCGAGGTCTACACCGCCTGGGGCGGCTTCGCCTACGGCCGCGACCTCGACGGCGCACCGGCCGCCGACGACATGCGCGCCAACTACCGCCGCATCAAGGTCGCCGCCAAGAACGTCGACTCCGCCGAGCAC
>NZ_BAAGUV010000050.1:0-7586 GCF_054781215.1 Nocardioides pakistanensis
CGCAACGCGTGCGCGTCGATGTCTTCCTCCCGTGTCAGCATGGGAAGCGAGGGCTCCTTCGTGAGATGGCGTGTGGTCAGAGACCGCCATCTTCGAAGGAGCCCCACCCGCTTCCGGATGGGGCCATGGGGTGGGGAAATTCAGTGAGCAGAACTGGGGAGATTCACCTGAGCGTCATCAACGGCGCAAGTGGTTGCTGACCTGCGCAAACCCTGGCCGACCAGGGCGCTTCGGCGGCCTCCGTTGTTGGACGTTTACTGGTCGTAAACGTTCCGACTTCGGTAGGCACGTCGTCCGCGGAGTGCTGAACTCGGTCACGGTTCTGACGGGTAAGCGATCCGGCTAGTTGGGGCTTCCCCGGGGGCAGGCGCGGACAGTCGCGTGCGTTGCGTTTGCGGATCCGTTCTCGAAGCCCTGGTCGACGAGGAACTCGGGTCAGTGGTCTTCGTCAAGGACTACGTCCAGCTCGACTTCAGTGCCGCACGGTTTTCGGCCTACGTGTGGCCGACGGTCACCATCGGCGACGCCACTTTGCAGTCCAGAGATCCTGGCTACCGCGACGCTCTGCGCGTTCATTACGCACGAGGTCCTCTCCGCAGACGAGTCCCCAGGGCTCGGGCTGGTGATCCGTTTCGACCTTGATGAGATCGTCACGAACCCGGTCCCTGCCGACATGGTGGCCCTGAGATCGCACAGTTGCAGGTGCACCAGGACTCGTTCCAAGAAGAGGCCGGGGTGGTCTGGCGACCTGGAGAAGGCATCTTCTCCGGTCGCGATTGGTCCTGACGGCAAGAAGTCATCATCGTGACGCTGTCAAGCTTCACTCGCTGCTGCAACTGAGTGTTTGTTGGAGGGCATTGCGCATAGCGTGTCGCTCGTGAAGCGAGAGACGGCATGTGAGTGCGGCGCTCCGTCCGAGTGCTTGCACGTCTGGCATGAGGCCCTGGCTGCCGAGCAGCGCGACCAAGCCATGTACGCATGGCACGCGCCGTTGGTGTGCGCGTTCTATCTACAGCACCGCTCCATGCACCAACCGCGTTTCGCTGACGGGCAATACCGTCTGCTCCAGCTCTTCGTCGACCGGGGAATCGAGGCGGTGCACGCGGTGGCTAGAGAGCACGTTGCCCGCAACCGTGGGAGCACGCCTGTATGCCCCGCTCCGGCACTCGCTCGATACAGGGGACTTCCGGCGCACTCGTTTCCGGATGCGTTCGGTGTTAGCGTGCACGTGCTCTGCGACAAGGGCGGCGACTTCATCTCCCAGGGTTACACCGCGTACGGCGACCGGATGCGCTATTGGGCCCAGGCGACGATCGACGGCTGGAGGGTTGCACCCGGAGTCTGCTAGGACGAGCCAGAACTTCCCGATGGGGACGTCAGGAATTCGGCAGGAACGGAAAACTCGGTACGCGATGGGCGGTGCATACCGGTGGGGCGGCCGCACGGCGCCCGGGGGAAGTTGGTGCCCGGGAGCTCCGCCAGCTCAGCGCCGTACGATGACCCGGTTGCCCGCCTCGGCCAGCGAGACGACCTCGGCGATCAGTGGCTCGAACCATGCCAGTTGCGCGGTGCGTCGTGTGTTGCCGAGAGGCACCCACACGACTGGAGAAGCGTCGCCGCCGAGGGCGGCCATGTTGGCGAAGTCCTCATCCTTTGGTCACGATAGCCGCCCCACGGTCCAGCGCGTAGCGCCACAGGTCGCGATCGGGCGACTCACCGAGGCCAATGTCGCTGACTGCTCGCCGCCGTGGCCTCGATCGTTGAGTAGCCGCGCCAGTGCTGGCGGCAGCTGGGCGTCGATCAGGAAACGCACGCGTGTCTACGAAGCGATCACGACAGCGTGGTTGGTCTGGGCTGCCGCGTATGTGAGACAGGTCCTGATGTCGTCCGCGGTGATGTAGGGGTAATCGTCCAGGATCTCTGCCTCACTGGCGCCGGAACCGAGGAGCGAGAGGACATCGGCGACACGCCCCCGAGTGCCACGGACGACAGGGCGGTGTGCACCACTTCCGGGTCGATGGTGATGCGCTCCAGCAAGGACATAGATTGAGGCTGCCGAAGGCGCATGCTTGAGACCTGAAACACTCGGCGTCGGCGTCGGCGTCGGCGCCCCGCCCTCCGACGTTACGTGATTCGTGCTGTCAATGGCCAAGTTGCGGTCCCCGCTGGTGGCCAACTGAAAGTCCCCACCCCTCGCTGAGTTTCAGCTGGTCTTGAGTCGGGTTCCTCCGTTCGCTCGGGCCTGTCTCATTCGGTAGGAGTCGCCGTCGGTGACGACGGTGTGGCAGTGGTGCAGGAGCCGGTCGAGCATGCTGACCGCGGTGGTGTGCTCGGGTAGGAACCTGCCCCAGGACTCGAACGGCCAGTGCGACGCGACGCCGAGCGAGCGTCTCTCGTAGGCGGCCGCGACGAACCGGAACAGCAACTGGGCGCCGGTGTCGTCCAACGGGGCGAAGCCGAGCTCGTCGACCAGGATCAAGTCGTTGCGTAGCAGGGTCTCGATGACCTTCCCGACGCTGTTGTCAGCCAGTCCTCGGTAGAGGGTCTCGACCAGCTCGGCGGCGGTGAAGTACCGGACCCGATGACCCGCCTCGACCGCAGCGATGCCGAGTGCGATCAGCGTGTGGGACTTCCCGGTTCCGGCGGGCCCGATCAGGCACACGTTCTCCGCGGCGCGGATCCACTCCAGCGACGAGAGGTAGTCGAACGTCGCCGGTGGGATCGAGGATGCGGCGACGTCGAACTCGGCCAGCGTCTTGGTCACCGGGAACGCGGCCTGACGCATCCGGGTCCGGGCGTTCGACGCTTCACGCGATGCGATCTCGGCCTCGACCAGGGTGCGCAGGAACTCCTCGGGCTTCCATCGTTGAGTCTTCGCGGTGACCAGCAGCTCGGGCGCCAGTCGGCGCATCGCGGCCATCTTCAACCGCTTCAACCCCTCGTTCAGGTCAGCTGGCAGCGGCGGCGGAGTCGTCGCTGTCACGACACCTCACCCCCATCCGTGACTTCGGTCCGGCCCTCGATCCGGTAGGCGTCCAACGACCGGGTGGGCACCGACGGCAACGTCAGCACCAGGGCCTGGCCGGCCGGGGTCGGACTGGGTGCGTGGCCGCCGGTGGCCAGGATCGACCGAACGTCATCGGCGCGCCATCGTCCGAACGCGACGGCCCGCTCGAGTGCTGCGACCAGCGGCTCGGTGCCGTGCGCGGCGGCCAGGGTGAGAACCTCGGCGATCTCGGTGCCCAGCTTGGTCACACCCGCGGCGGCGGCACCGACCAGGAACTGCTCGGCGACCGGGCCCCGGGGCGAGGAACTCCCGCTCGACCGGCGTGCGGCCACGCGCGGCCCGGTTCGGACTGGCCGGCCGGGGACGGTCGTAGTGCGCGTCGTCGATGCTGACCTCGCCTGGCGCGACCAGCCCGTGTTCAGCGTGGACCTCGCCGGTGACCGGCTCGATGACCCGCAAGACCCGATCGCGTTCGTCGACCAGCACCGTCACGGTGGTGCCGATCAGTCGGTTCGGCACCGAGTAGCGGGCCGACCCGAACCGGATGCAGGACAGCTTGTCGACCTTCCTGGTGATCGGTGTGGGGCCGACCTCGAGTCGCAGTGACGGCAGGTCGCCGAGCAGGTCTCGCTCGGTGGACAGTCGCTCGTCCGGGATCGCGTGGATCTCACTGTGACGACGGCCGTTGACCTCCACACCCCACGCCTTGGCCCGCTCGTTGAGCCCGGCATAGCCGCCGGCCCACGGATCCTCCTCGAGCTCCAACGGCGTGAGGAGGTCGTCCTTGGCGTAGCCGACCAGGCTCTCCACGATGCCCTTCGATTCGGGGTCCGCGGCGTGACAGAAGTCGGGCCGGAACCGGTAGTGGGACGCGAACCTGACGTAGTCCGGTGCCGGCACCACCACGTTCGCGACCACGTTGCCCTTCAGGCACGCCATCCGGTCCGCGAGCACGGTCGTCGGAACTCCGCCGAGTTCCTCGAAGCACTCCGCCAACAGGCCCAGCGTGGTCGCTTGCTGCTCGTCGGGGGCGAACCGGACGAACCGGTAGCGCGACCAGGCAAGCACCGCGCAGAACACATGGACCCGACGGCCCGCGACGAGTTCGGTGCCCCAGTCGATCGCGAGCACCTCGCCCGGTGTCCAGATCGCCGGACGCCGACCGTTCGCGCGGGCCTGTCCGATGCGCCACTGACGCTTGGCGTCGGCGACCAGGCGTCGGAAGTTGCGGTCCGACCCCTCATAGCCAGCGGCGCGAGCGGCCGGGAGCAGCCGCTTCGCGCTGATCTTCGCGGCGGTGGCGTTGACCTTCTCGGCGACCAGTTGCGCGACCGACTCGTAGTTGCGACCACGCTCGACTCGCGGGGCTGGGGGCTCGCCGCGGCTACTTGCCTGGTGGGCCTCGATGACCCGCCTCACGGTCTTGTGGGTCGTGCCGCACATCGCGGCCGCTCCTCGGTAGCTGCCCACCTCGCGGTAGGCCGAAATGATGTCCATCCGTTCTCTCTCGTTCTTCAATGGAGACCCCTGCGTGGTGACGACGGCTGACTAGGCATCGCCACCGTCGCCACGCAGGGCCTCACGAGCCGCTACGACACGCGAAGAACGAGGAGCGGGGACTTCTACATGGCCACCACCGGGGACCCGAGATGGCCACCAGTGGGGACCGCTACCTGGCCACCAGCAGGGACTTTTTCATGGCCACGGACACGTGCCCGGGCAGGGCTGGCCGGGGGAGGACCGCGGCGAATGTTCCGTGTCGTTTGTTCAAGTGTTCCGAGTGGCCGACGTGGGCTGACCCGCGCAAACGAGGGCGGACGACGGCGTGTTCGGGGTTGATGTTGTTGGACGTTTACTGGTCGTAAACGTCTCCCATCTCCCGCGCCAGGTGTCTGTTGGGGCAGCGCAGGGTGCTTCTGTCAGAGGGGGAAGGGCAGCCTGGCAGGCCGTTATGGTCAACGTGTTCGTCACCATGCCCGAGGCAATAGCGGGCCCCCGCGACACGGTGTCCTTAAGCGGCTGCGCGGCACACCACTAGGCATCGGCGTCTACTTCGCTGGACGGCTCGTGTCCACACTGTCGCTCGTCGTCCTGGTTGCCGCGGCCCTGGTCGTGACGGCCGGACCGTTGTGGCTCGACCTGGAGCTCCCCCATCGCTGACATAGCTATGGCGGTTGGCGTCATTGTGTTGGGCAGCGCGGCAGCTGTGCACGAGTGAAAGCGCGCGCCACTCAGATGTCACCTCTGAACCGCCGGCCAGGCACCTTCTGGCCGAGGCCATGACCGGTAGTCAGCCCGCCGCTGGTTGCGGCCATGGGGAGAGGCCCGTCGCCCCAGACCGCGTCGGCGAGGCGGTCGGCCGGCACGACTTCTCCCCGGGCCAGGAGCAGGCGGGCCAGTACGGCACGTTGTCGTCTCCCACCCAGGTCGAGCGGCCGACCGTCGTACGTCGCGCTCAGCTCGCTGAGCAGGTTGATCCGCAGGCGCGCCGCTCGCTCCACCGCATCACCCCTCGTCGAGAGAGTAGAACCCAACGCCGGCCGGCGACATGACCCCGATGGGTCACTCACCTGCGACGGGCACGCGCGGACGGTGTCGCCACCCGGCTGTCGCCGACGGCGGAGCGGCAGCCTCAGCCGGCGTCGGGGGTGCGGTGGTTGCCCTGGTCCACGAGCTCCCGGGCGACATCACGAAGTTTGATGTTGCTGTGTTGCGAGACCCGGACCAGGTACTGGAACGCCCGGTCCTCGTCCATCTGGTAACGCTCCATGACGATGCCGATGGCCTGCCCGATCACCCTGCGGTTCGTGAGGGCCGAGCTCAACCCCTCCTCGCGGCGGGCCCGGCCGAGGGCCAGCGCCGCATGGGCGGCGAGAAGCTCGGCGACCTGTCTCACCTCGGGGTCGATGCTCTCGCCTTCGGTTGAGTAGAGGTTGAGTCCGCCCAGGGTCTGACCGTCGGCGAAGAGGCGCAGACCCATCTGGGCTCTGACTGGGTGTGTCCCTATTGACCGCCGCGTTTCCGGGTCTGCCGATGAGCGCGAGCGCGACTCACGAGAGAGAGTTCAACCAATCAGCGACCGTGGGGACGCGCTGGACCGACGAGTGGTAGTAGAAGACGCTCTCGTGCTAATGGGAGTGGAGTCCAGCAGAGTGGTGTACGACGGACCTGAGTGAGCGCGTGCCTCCAACGTAGGCGCGGCCACCGGGTGGATCCTTCGAGTGATCTGCGAAAACCGACTCGAAGAAGGACCACACACGATGACCGCTGGACCCAGTATCGACCCTGCCCGCTTCCTGACCGAGCAGCTGGACCAGGCGAGCCCTGACCTGCTGCGTGACCTGTTGACCACTTTCGTCAACGCGCTGCTCTCGGCACAGGCCGACGCGGTGTGCGGCGCCGGCTACGGCGAGCGCAGCAGCGAGCGTGTGAACTCCCGCAACGGCTACCGGCACCGCGACCTCGACACCCGGGTCGGCACCCTCGACGTCGCCGTGCCCAAGCTCCGCCAGGGCAGCCTCTACCCCGACTGGCTGCTCGAGCGCAGGAAGCGGGCCGAACGAGCGCTCACGTCGGTGGTGGCGACCTGCTACCTGCTCGGTGTCTCGACTCGGCGGATGGACAGGCTGGTGCAGACCCTCGGCATCACCGGGCTGAGCAAGTCGCAGGTCTCGGTGATGGCACGTGAGCTCGACGAGCACGTCGAGCAGTTCCGCCCCCGCCGCCTGGAGGACGCCGGGCCGTTCACGTTCGTGGCCGCTGATGCGCTGGTGCTCAAGGTCCGCGAGGGCGGCCGCGTGGTGCCGGTGCACGTACTGGTCGCGACCGGCGTGAACGCCGATGGGCATCGCGAGATCCTCGGCGTCCAGGTCACCTCAAGCGAGGACGGCGCCGGCTGGCTGGCGTTCTTCCGCGACCTCACCGCCCGCGGCCTGACCGGAGTCAAGCTGGTCACCAGCGACGCCCACGCCGGCCTGGTCTCAGCGATCGGCGCGACACTGCCCGGCGCTGCATGGCAGCGGTGCCGTACCCACTACGCCGCGAACCTGATGTCTGCGACCCCGAAGTCGTCGTGGGGCTGGGTCAAAGCGCTGCTGCACTCCATCTACGACCAGCCCGACGCCGAGGCGGTGCACGCCCAGTTCGACCGGGTCGTCGACGCCCTAGCCGAGAAGCTCCCCGCCGTGGCCGCGCACCTCGAGGAAGCCCGCGCAGACATCCTCGCCTTCACCGCGTTCCCGAAAGAGGTCTGGCGCCAGATCTGGTCCAACAACCCCAACGAGCGGCTCAACCGCGAGATCCGGCGCCGCACCGACGTGGTCGGCATCTTCCCCGACCGGGCCAGCATCATCCGACTCGTCGGCGCCGTCCTGGCCGAGCAGCACGACGAGTGGGCCGAAGGCCGTCGCTACCTCGGACTCGACGTCCTCGCCCGTTCCCAGGCCGTCGACGCAGACCCCGCCGAGGAGGTGACCGAGCCCGAACCCCAGGCCATCACGGCCTGACCGACACATGTCTCGCGTCAAGTAAGTGGCAGAGATTCGTGTCCTGGAAAGTTGGGGACGGCCGGGTGCGCTGC
>NZ_BAAGUV010000051.1:0-20169 GCF_054781215.1 Nocardioides pakistanensis
ATGACACGCGGGGCGAGCACCCGAAACCAGACGCCCTCACACCCCTACCTGCGAGATCGGGTCTGATGCCGCCCAGCATCCTCGCGTCACTGTAAGAACTCACCCTCCCTCGGCGCACCAACTCGTCAAGCAGCTCGGTCGTACCCGGCCTGTCCTTCACTCGAGGGCGGTGACGTCCTGTCCGCGTGAGGGGCTCGTACTCGTCGCCGAGGGCCCGAAGTATGTCGTCGACCGTTCCCGTGTCGACATCTGGAAGATGGGGTTCAAGCAGCCCGAGGACATGCTCGGCGGGCGCGCCAGCACGGCTGAGAACGAGGAGCAGGTCCGTTGACAGTTCGTTGCCCTTGGTCGCCCATTCGCACATCGCGATAACGCTCCGGGGTGATAGGCGGCCGGCCACGAACTGGACGTCATCTGCAACGGCACGCTTGACGGCCGGCGGCACGCGGCGACTCTTCATTACCTGCGCGAGGTCGTCGGCAGACAGCGGCAGCTTGGTTACGTACGACGCGAGTTGCTCCGATGAGGCGAAGTAGTCCTCGCGGAACGAGTACGGCCGATCGGCGATGTATATGTAGGTGTCCTCGTCGTCTGCGACTTCGCGTGCGGCGAGTAGAGCGGGAATCAGCGAGCGTCCGTCGGCGCTGAGGTCCGAGGGGTCCAAGTGGTCCGGCAGGTCCAGATGGCCGACCAGCCGCACGCGTTCAGCGGCATCGAGGTTTGAGGTCTCGATGATGGCGTAGGCGAGAGCGACCCTTTCCTCCGCGTCGACCTCCTCCGCATCGAGGAGGCCGTGAGCCTTGAGACTGGTGGCCAGCTCTGGCGTGACACCGTGTTCCTGGACGAAGCGGCTCACGTTCGACACCGAGGTCCGGAGCCTGCCTGCCGAAACGATTGCATTCCATCCCGCCTGCTCGAGCGCGCTCAGGTCGGTCACGACGCATGGCTCTGACGCATGCTGGGCGACAGCACGCACCAACTCCTCCGGCGCGCTGACAAGGTCGTCGAGGACGTCGAGGAACTGGCTCGGGTCTTCGACCGTCGTCTCGCCGTCGTCGAGGGCGTCAAGGTATGCGTCGAGGTTCTGGATGAGGTGATCGTAGACATCGCTGTCGGACGCCTTGACCAAGTCGAGTGCCAAAGCTGTTGGCTCGCCGAGGGCGGCAACAAGGTTCGCCCTGGTGATGACGTAGCGATGGTTCGCGACTACAGCCGCCTTCTGAGCCTGGCCGAGGTCCTGCAGGACGGGGATCTGCACGTCGAGGCGCCCGAGCAGCTCTACGAGAGCGTCCGCTTCCGATTGCCCGGTGTCGTCCGTGAACGTAGGCATCTGCGCATAGTGAGTCGCAATGAAGTTGGAGACGCTGGTCGACGTGGCGTAGTCGGTCTCTGGCGTGGCGCCTCTGATCGCCGAGTCGACAAGCGCGATGGTCAGGTCGTTCGAGAAGCCGTCACAGAGGTGGATGAAGAGCCCGCTCCAGCGGGACGCGAGTTCATGTACGAGGCGGTCCGTGGTGTGGACCGTGTCGTCCTCCAGGAAGAGATCCACGAACTTTGTGTCGCCGGCCGCGGATTTGCTGGCCAGGCGCTCGAGCGCGTGCTCCAGGCGCCGGGGGTCCTTCGTTAGGTAGTGGTCGAATACGGCGACGTTGAACACGCTCTCCCCGTTGAGAAAGCGATCGCCTACTTCTTGCTCGACCGAGTCGATCGATGAGGGGTCGTCGAACCGGAAGAGCGGGTCGGCTCGATCAGCCTGCACGCAGTGCAGGATGAAGTTCATTGCGCTCACGCTGATCGCCACGCCGTGGTAGTCCGAGCAGTACAGGGTGAAGTTCTCGTCGATGAATCCGCGGGCGAGCAGGTCTCGTGCGAGCGGGGACACGATGGCCGACACGATCTCGTCCAAGTTACGCTCTTCGCCGTCTGCGTCGGGCATCGTCACGTCGGGCCGGGCCATGAGGTCGGCGAGGGTGGCCTTGGCGACGAATTCCTTGGTTTCCAGCGCAACGCGGGAGCGTCGTTGAAGCGCTGCGACGTCGGTCTCGACAGCCTTCTCCATTTCCGCGCCTGCGTCACCGGCGAGGGTGAGCAGCTCATCGAACGACAGAGTGACGGTGTAGTAGTTGGGTTGGCCCACCTGCACGGCATTGCGAGTTTCGTGCAGCCTCTTCCACAGTTCACCGGAGGTCAGGTCGCTCATCGCGTAGTTGCCCGATGAATGGATGAGGTGGGGCTGCCCGCCGCCGCCGCGCGGGTTTGCCTTGTGAACGATCGGGAGCACCTGTTGGAGTCTCTCTCCGACAGTCTTTGCGCGTGCGTCCCACGTGGCCACGCCCCGCGCGCGAGCCAGCGCCGACCTGCTTCTCGCGGTCTGATGGCGCACTTGGTGCTCCACCATGTCGCGGAAGGCATGGTGGGCAGCGTCGATCCTGCTCGTGCCCAAGCGGATAGCTTCGAAGTCTTCCAGGTGCGTGTTCTTGTAGACCATCATCGCGAACAGGCGGTTCGGGGTGAGCCCCTGGAGCCCGGAGTCGCTCAAGACCGCGGCTCGGTAGATCTCGAACTCATTGCGGATATTGCGAATCAGTCGCATGTCAGTAAGCGCCCGGTGGCCGCCGACAAGATTGATCAACTCGGCTGATGGCTTGTGGGGCGAGCCTTCGAACTCGGCAGCCAGCAGGTCTCGAGCGGAACGGTGCGTGATGAACGGGACCATCGGCACGACTAGGTCAAAGAACTTGGTTCGATTGGATGAGGGTGCGGATTCGTGGGCCGATGCGCGTTGCGCGGACGAACCTCCCGCGGCGTTGGCGTCAGGGTCCGCCGAGTCCGCATCGACCTCGAGTTGCTCGAAGATGCTGTCTCGCACCGCGTAGACGAACCTGATCGGCCGTGCCTTCACCTGCTCGGAGTTGTTGAGGACAGTGTTCAGTTCACGCAGCGTCTCGAAGATGTGCGGATCCTTGAATCGGTCCAGGTCTTCGAAGATCGCGACCTTGGTTCTGGTTCGTTGGAAGAAGTAGACGATCTCGTCCAAGTATTCGTCGAAGTACGAATTTTCCTTGGCGCTCAGTGAGACGGCGGCTCCGCCAGCGGACACGCTGTCGACTCGAACGGGGTTCTGAAGCCCGCGAAGGGCGAGGAAGCAGACGGTGCCGAGGAACACGCCAAGCAGGCCGACCATCAGCCACGGTGCCCATGCCCGGCCGTCCACGAGACTTGCTGGCGCCACCTTCTCAGCGCGATCAACCAGGCCCAGCAGCACCGCGGTCGCGAAGAAGCCGATCGCCGTGACGGCTGCCCACTGCAGAGCACGGCTTGTTCGGAAGGAGTCGATGCGGAAGTACCGAGAACCGGGCATGTCCGCCGGAGCCTTCCGGTACAGCAGCTGCTTGACGATCTCCTTTTGGATCAAGTTCGTGAGAGGAGGGAGGGTTCCGTCCGGCTGGACGCGCGCACGGGCGGTGTTGTCGATGCCGAGGCTCGACAAGGAGAGGTTGACCCACTCGATGTTCCGCTGGGTCAGGCCGTCTTGGACTCCGAGGATGACGCTGCTCTTCCCGCTGCCGTAGTGCCCCGCCAACGCGATGTTCCTCGCGGCGCCGCTCGACTGGTTGGACAGAACCTCGAGAAGCATCTTCGCGTGACGGCCGTGTTGGTTCTCGTCGTACTGAGGCCCGAGGCCTCGCAGGACCGGCACATCCTCGGGCGACGCCGGGGCCGAGTTTGGAGACGGGGGCGACATGTCGAGGACTCTAGGGACTACCTCCGACGCTAAGGAGGCGAACCGTCGAAGCCAGTCGTCGTTGGCGGCTGCGGAAGGGGGCGCGTCAGCCCCGTGAAGCCGTCGCGGCCCTTAGGTACGGAGCGCTGCAGAGGCTTCTACGAGTCCGTCGCGTTCGAGCATCCCGAGGACCTCGAGAACCGCGGCAGGAGGGTTCGCCATGGAGTCGGCGATCCGTTGGACGGCGCCGTAGACCGTTTCGCGGCTGAGGTCGATCTGGTCGAGGATGAAGTCGTCGGGCGACTTGACCTCCATGTCCCACGGCGCGAGCGCGGCCGCTGGGAAGTCCTTGAGGTTGCTGGTGACGATCACCTGGGCGCGGGCCTTGATCGCGGCGGCGAGCACGTGCCGGTCGTCGGGGTCCGGCAGGGCGAGCGCGTCGATGAGTGGCTCGTAGCCGGTGACCAGGCAGTCGCGAACGGCCTTGTTCATCAACTCCCGGGTGCGGGCCAGCCTCTGCGGGTCGAGATCGGGCCGGTTCGCGGCGAGGTTGCCGAAGACCTCGTCGAGGATCTGGTCGGTCCACTTCGCCTGGACGAGGCCGGCTTGGGCGATGCGGATCAGCAGGTCTCTGAGCGTGCTCGGGTAGAGCACGTTGGCGTCGTACAGGACGACGAAGGCCACCTCAGAGCAGGCCCATCTCTTGGTTGAGCCGGGTGAGCTCGTCGGCGGCCTCGCGGCGCTCCTGGTCGTCGCGGGCCATGTAGGCCATCAGGGACTGGGCCTTGATCCGGCGGTGCTTGCCGACCTTGCGGTACTCGATCTCGCCGGCGTCGAGCAGCCCGATCAGGAAGGGCCGGCTGACGTTGAGGAGCTCTGCCGCCTGCTGGGTGGTGAGCTCGGCATGGGCGGGCACGACCGAGACCCCTTGACCGGCGGCCATGTGGGCGAGCACCCGGGCGAGAAGCTCCACGGCACCGCGCGGGACGATGAGGGTCTCCTCGGGGTCGTCGGCGACGACGAGCCGGATGACGCTGTCGTTGTGGGTGGCGAGGTAGTCCTTGACGTGCGGCAGCGCCTCGACGGCAGCACTGATGTCGGACTCGTCGGGCTGGACGGGGGCGAGTGCCAACGCAGTCATGGTGTCTCCTCTCTCAGGACATCCATTATTCGCAATATTCGAAGCAAACGCAACAGTTGGAACGACTATCGGTGGTCAGATGTTCCCGAGGTCGAGGCGCAGCGCTTCGGCGGCGGCGCGGTCGGCGGCGGTGGCGCGGGTGTAGCGCACCAGCATGTCGGTGCGGGACCAGCCGGCCATGGCCATCAGCCCGGACTCGGAGCCACCGGCGGCGAGCCAGCGGTGGGCCGCGGTGTGTCGGAGCCGGTGCAGGTGGAAGCCGTCGATGCCGGCGTGCTGGGCGCGGCGGCGCAGGGCCTGGTTGAGGCCGTCGTACCCGAAGGTGGAGCCGCGCTCCCCCAGCCACAGCCGCGGGCCGTCGGCGGCGGGGTGCTGGGCGCGTTCGGGGAGGTAGCCGCGGATCGCGGTGATCGTGCTAGTCCCGACGGGGATGGTGCGCAGGTGCCCGCCCTTGCCGCGGCGGACGGTGATCCGGTGGATGTCGAGGTCGAGGTCGGCGAGGAGGAGGGCGACGACCTCGCCGGCGCGGATGCCGGTCTCGAGCATGAGCCGGATCAGGGCCTCGTCGCGGCGGTGGTGCAGCTTCTCGTCGGGCCGGTGGACCGGGTGGGTGCAGGTGGCGATGAGGGCGCGCAGCTCGTCGTCGGAGAGCGGGAGCACGATGTAGCGCCGCTGGGCGGGTCCCTTGACGCCGAGGAAGGGGTGGCCGGGCACCTGACCGGTGGCGAGCAGCCAGTCAGCGAAGCGCTTGACCGACTGCTTGCGGGCGAGCACGGTGCCGGGCGCGCTGCCGGTCTCGAGGAGGTGGGCCATCCAGGTCTGCAGGGAGGTCCGGAGCATCGGGGCCGCGTCGGCTGCGGTGCACCAGTCGAAGTAGCGGCGCGTGCCGCCGAGGTACGCCTCGATGGTGCCGGGCGTCCTGTCCTCGGCTCGGAGCGCGAGCTCCCACTCGGGCAGCAGGTCCAGCAGGACGGCGGGGGTCGGGTCGATGGGTTGCATACCCGACGGAACCAGACGACGACGCCAGCGACGGCCCCGCGACCGCCGCGGTTGGGCCGGCATCGGGCTGGGTCCAGATTTCGCGACAGTAAGTGGTACCTGGATCAAATCTCTAAATGCTTTCAGGCTCGGAATCCGTAGATTCCGAGCCTGAAACTTTGTAGCGGGGGCAGGATTTGAACCTGCGACCTCTGGGTTATGAGTGCCGTACCAGACTCACACAATGCCTCACATCGGCCTCGACTCCCCCTAGTTGTGAGCGTAAAGTCGCAGGTCAGAATCACATTGAGTTTCCGTCGGCTTTCGCCAAGTTCCGCCGAGCGTCGGGGCAACGTTTGCGGACACTGCGCGGACACCGACTCTTCGAGGCCCCGGGAGGACCGATGGCGTGGATCAAGACCCGGACCACCGACGACGGCGACAAACGGTTCGTCGCCTGCTACCGCGATCCCGAAGGACGGCAGCGCTCCGCCGGCACCTACTCCAGTCGTCGAGCTGCCGAACGCGCCGCGAACCGGGAGGAGGCCAAGGTCCGCGACGGCGCCTGGCACGACCACTCCCGTGGCCAGGTCACCTTCGCCGAGTACGTCGAGACGGTCTGGCTGCCCTCCAAGCACGTCGAGACATCCACGCTCGCCGCCTACCGCTCCTATCTCGACAAGCACTTCATCCCCACTTTCGGGAGACGGCCGATGGGCAAGGTCCTGCCCTCGGAGATCCAACGCTGGGTCACCACCGCCACGGGGAACGGCCTCTCTGCCGCCAGCGTCCGGAAGTACCACACCATGCTGCACTCGATCTTCGAACGCGCCCAGCGCGACCGGGTCATCACCTTCAACCCCTGCGCCCACACCGAGCTCCCCAAGGTGATCAAGAAGAAGGCCCGCACCCTCACGCCTGAGGAGTACGTCGCCATCCTGACCGCCCTCCCCGAACAGCATCGGTTGATGGTCGAGACCGCGATCAACACCGGACTGCGCTGGGGCGAGCTGATCGCCCTCAAGCCTCGTCACCTCGACTTCATCAAGCGCACGCTGAGCGTCGAGGAGACAGTCGTGGAGGTCTCGATCAAGAACTCCCCCACCGGGCACCGGATGCTGACCAAGGCCTACCCCAAGGACAACGAGGCTCGCTCCCTTGGCCTCCCCGGCGACCTGATCGGCCAGCTCGCCGCTTGGATCGACTCCCGGCGTCTGGGTGCCGATGACCTGCTGTTCGCCACCCGCGAGGGCACCCCGATCTCGCGGAACACTTTCCGCACGCGGGTTTGGCTACCGGCCGTGAAAGCCTCTGGGGTCGGTTTCGACGTCCGCGTCCACGACCTACGCCACGCCCACGCCTCCTGGCTCCTCGCCGGTGGCTCCGACCTCAAGTCCGTCATGGACCGGATGGGACACGCCCAAATCACCACCACCCAGAAATACCTTCACGCACTCCCCGACGCCGACGCCAAGAACCTCGATGCCCTCACCCGCATCCGCGGAAGAAGGGCCGCGCACCCCAACGGCGGGACATCGAGTGAGGACGATCAAACGAACCGATAGGCGACGCTGCAGCCGCACCAGCTCCGGGTCAGGGGTGGTCCTAGCCCGTGGCCTCCGGTGGGGTTTCCGAGGTCACGCCACGGTCCGTCCCGTGCTCGGCGAGAACGAGGTCCGCCGCAGCCGCGTTGGACTCGACCTGCTCCACGAACTTGCAGGTCGGGATGACCGAGGTGACCGCGGGTCACGCAGCACCCAGGCGAGCGCCGACGCGGCTATGTCGGCGCCGATCTCCGTCGCGCGCGCTCAGTCTGCCGAGACGACTGCTTGTCGCCCGGCGAGACGCCAAGGAAGCGGACCTTGCCGGCCTGGCGCTCCGCCGCCAGCGCCTCCCACAGTTCGTTGTTCTCGAAGACCATGTCGCTGCCGGAGTGGAACTGGTAGACGTCGACGTGGTCGGTGCCCAACGTCCGAAGCGACCGCTTGAGCTGGGCCACCACCTCGGGTTCGACCACGGCCACCAGATCACTGAGTTGCTTCGTTCTGTCTCATGGCGCGGTGCGCCCGATCCCGTGGCGGAGGTTGAGTGCGCTGATCAGCATGCCGGCCGCCAAGGCGGCGCCTACGCCTTCACCGGCTCGCAGCCGCAGGTCGAGCAATGGTTCGAGGCCGAGGTGGTCCAGCACTAGGTCGTGCCCGCGTTCCCGGCTGCGCTGACCGGCGATCAGATAGGCCGATACGCCTGGCTCGAGACGCACCGCGACCAGCGCGGCAACGGTGGTGGCCAGGCCGTCGAGGACGGTGACGCCGCCGACCGAGGCCGCTCCGAGCACGGCACCGGCCAGGACGCAGAACTCGGGACCGCCGACGGCCGCAAGCGCGTCCTCCGGTGAGACGGGCTCTGCGCCGCGGGTCCGCCGGACCCGTGCCAGGGCCGCCTCCACGACGTCGGTCTTGCGTCGCAGCATGGCGGTGTCTGCTCCCGCGCCGAGGCCGACCACCTCGGCGGGAGCGACGTTGAGCAGGACAGCTGCCAGCGCAGCGGCGACCGTCGTGTTGCCGATGCCCACCTCGCCCAGGACGAGGAGACCGTGCTCGCGGCCCGCCGACTCGCCCAGGGCACGACCCTGCGCCAGCAGGTCCCCGACCTGCGCGGCCGGCATCGCGTCGGTGCGGACCAGGTCGCCCGCCGCGGTTCCGGCATCGATCGCGCGGAAGCTCAGGCCCGCCGCGCGGGCCGCGGCCGCGCCGGCCGACTCCCCGACCGCGCTCGCGGCCAGGACGTCGTCGGTGACCGAGGGCGAGAAGGCCGACACCCCGTGGGCGACCACGCCGTGCCGACCGGCCACCAGCAGCAGCTCTCCGGTCGGGACGGCGCCGGCCTCCCCGTATCCGGCGGCCGCGACGCGGTCGACGTACCGGTCCAGGAGTCCGAGCGAGCCGAGCGGGGTGAGCAGACGGTCGGCTTCGTCTCGCACGCCGACCACCGCGCTGTTGTCCGGTGCCCGAAGGTGCGAGACCGGAGCCTCGGCGGACTCGTCCCACCGCTCGGCCATCACCACCTCGGCGACCGGCTGGCGGCGTGACCAGCCGGCCCGCTCCAGGCCCGGCGCGGGCGGCCGCTCGTCGGGCCAGCCCAGGCACAGCCAGCCGAGGGTGACCACGCCGTCGGGCACTCCGACGAGGTTCGCGAGCTCCTGCTGGTCGAACAGGGTGACCCAGCCGACCCCGAGGCCCTCGACCCGAGCTGCGAGCCACAGGTTCTCGATGGCGCATGCGCACGACCACAGGTCGGTGTCCGGGAAGGTCGCGCGACCGAGGACACCCCCGGCCGGGGCACGCCGGTCGCAGGCCACGACGAGGCCCAACGGTGCCTCACGGATGCCTTCGAGCTGGAGGTCCAGGAGCCGCCGGGCGGCATCGGGTTCCATCTGCCGCGCCTGGCGGAGCCGCTGCTCGTCGGCCATCCGCGCGGCTCGATCCCGGGTCGCGGGCTCGGCGACCACGATGAACCGCCAGGGCTGGCTGTGTCCGACCGACGGCGCCATGTGGGCCGCGGCCAGCACCCGGTCGAGGATCTCGGGATCCACCGGGTCCGGCCGGTACCTGCGGATGTCCCGGCGGGCGCCGACGACGTCGTAGAAGCGCTCCCGCACGTGGTCGGGGAACGCCCAGGCACCGACCTCGGCGGCACGCTCGGCCGCCGAGGTCTGGTCGCCGATGAGCGGTACCGGTCGTCGCCAGGTCACGGTGTCGCAGTGTAGGCATCATCCTCGACGTAGACCGATGCGCCCAGCTCCACGAACTGTGTCGACTTCTCGGCCATGCCGGCCGCGACGTAGTCGCGGACGTCCTGGCTGATCCGCATCGAGCAGAACTTCGGGCCGCACATCGAGCAGAAGTGCGCGGTCTTGCTGGCTTCGGCCGGGAGCGTCTCGTCGTGGAAGGACTCCGCGGTGTGCGGGTCCAGGGAGAGCGCGAACTGGTCGTGCCAGCGGAACTCGAAGCGGGCGCGGGACAGTGTGTCGTCCCAGTCGCGGGCGCCGGGGTGTCCCTTGGCGACGTCGGCGGCGTGGGCGGACAGCTTGTAGGTGATGACGCCGGTCTTCACGTCGTCGCGGTTGGGCAGCCCGAGGTGCTCCTTGGGAGTGACGTAGCAGAGCATCGCGGTGCCGTGCATGGCGATCGCCGCCGCGCCGATCGCGGAGGTGATGTGGTCGTAGCCGGGCGCGATGTCGGTGGCCAGCGGACCGAGGGTGTAGAACGGCGCGCCGTGGCACCAGTCCTGCTGCAGCACGACGTTCTCCTCGACGAGGTTGAGCGGCACGTGGCCGGGCCCCTCGACCATCACCTGGACGTCGTGCTCCCAGGCCCGCTGCGTCAGCTCGGCGAGGGTGCGCAGCTCGGAGAGCTGCGCCTCGTCGTTGGCGTCAGCCGTGCAGCCGGGGCGCAGGCCGTCGCCGAGGGAGAACGAGACGTCGTACCGGGCGAAGATCTCGCACAGCTCCTCGAAGTGGGTGTAGAGGAAGTTCTCCTCGTGGTGGGCCAGGCACCAGCCGGCCATGATCGACCCGCCCCGGGAGACGATCCCGGTGATGCGCTGCGCGGTGAGCGGCACGTAGCGCAGCAGCACGCCGGCGTGGATGGTCATGTAGTCCACACCCTGCTCGCACTGCTCGATGACGGTGTCGCGGAAGACCTCCCAGGTGAGCTTGCTCGCGTCGCCGTCGACCTTCTCCAGCGCCTGGTAGATCGGCACGGTGCCGATCGGGACCGGCGAGTTGCGGATGATCCACTCGCGGGTGGTGTGGATGTCGTCGCCGGTGGACAGGTCCATCACCGTGTCGGCGCCCCAGGTCACCGCCCAGGTGAGCTTGTCCACCTCCTCGGCGATGGAGCTGGTGACCGCGGAGTTGCCGATGTTGGCGTTCACCTTGACGAGGAACCGGCGCCCGATGATCATCGGCTCGACCTCGGGGTGGTTGAGGTTGGCGGGGATGATCGCGCGCCCGGCCGCGACCTCCGAGCGGACCAGCTCGACGTCGCAGTTCTCGCGGATCGCGACGTACTCCATCTCCGGCGTCACGACGCCCTGCCGGGCGTAGTGCATCTGGGTGACCGTGCCGGTGCCGCGGCGCGGCCGGGGCCGCGTGCCGCGCCACTGGTCGCGCGCCTCGCCCCGCCGGAGCGCGCCCTTCCCGTTGTCGAGCAGCTGGGTCTCCCGACCGGCGTACTCCTCGGTGTCGCCGCGCTCGACGATCCAGTCGGCGCGCAGGGGCGGCAGGCCGACCTCGGGGTCGCTGCCGGGTCCCGCGGTGGCGTACCGGTCGAACGTCTCGCCGTTCGTGAGCGCGACCCGGGTGAAGGGCACGCGGACGTCGGCGCGCGATCCGGTGCGGTGGACGGTGCTGTGGCTGGGGTGGATGTGCATCAGGCCTCCTGGGTGGGTGGGACGGACGTGTGGGCGACGGGGCCGCGACCGCGACCCAGCCGCCAGCCCGCGCTGCGGCGCAGCGCGGCCGCGACGAAGGCTTGGGCTGCCCGCGTCGCGGTAGGGAGCGGCTCTCCCCGGGCGAGGTGCACGGCGAGGGCGGCCGAGAACGTGCAACCGGTGCCGTGGTCGTTGGTGGTCGGTACGCCGGCGTGCTCGAGCACGTGCGCGCGGCCCCGGTCGTCGACCACGAGGTCGCGGCACCGGTCGGCGTCCGGGTCGCCGCCGGTGAGCACGACCGCGGGGCCGAGCGCGTGGAGGGCCCGCGCCACGTCCTCGGGCGGCTCCTCCGGGTCGGCGCCGGCGAGCCGGCGTGCCTCGGCGAGGTTGGGAGTGACGACCGTGCAGCGCGGGAGGACGCGGTCGCGGTAGGCGGCGACGAGGGCCTCGTCGGCCAGCACCGCGCCGCTCGTGGTGCGCAGGACGGGGTCGACGACCAGCGGCAGGCCCGACGGCAGGTCGGCGACCACCGCGGCGACCTCGGCGGAGCCGAGCATGCCGGTCTTGGCGACCGCGACCGGCAGGTCGTCGAGCACGGCGTCGATCTGGGCCCGCACGTGGTCGGCGGCGAGGTGGGCCACGGCACGCACGCCGGCGGTGTCCTGCGCGGTGACGGCGGTGACGGCGCACGTCCCGTGCGCGCCGAGCGCCGCGAACGTCGCCAGGTCGGCGGCCACGCCCGCAGCGCCGCCGGAGTCGGTGCCCGCCACGGTGAGGGCGACCAGGGGGGTCATCGGACCTCCTCCAGGACGCGAGCCACGACGCCGGTCGGGTCCGGGGCGCGCATGACGGCCCCCATGACCGCGACGCCGTGAGCGCCGGCAGCGCGCATCGCGGCGGCGTTCTCCACCTCGACCCCGCCGAGGGCGAAGACCGGCACGTCGCCGGCCAGCGCGACGGCGCGTCGTACGCCGCCCTCCCCGACGGCGGGGCCGTAGCCCGGCTTCGACGCGGAGGCGGCGACCGGCGAGATGGTCAGGTACGACGCGCCGCCGGCGACCGCGCGGCGTACCTCCTCGTCGTCGTGGCACGACCGGCCGTGGAAGGGCGCGGCGTCGGCGTCGTGCCGGCTCTGGGCGGCGGCGAGGTGCACCGCCGCCGCGCCCGGCAGCCAGGTGCGGGCGAGGATCACCGTGACGCCGGCGGAGCCGAGCGCGCGGGCGATCTCCTGCCGCTGCTGCTCGGGCAGGTCGAGCTCGCGGAGCACGACCGCCTCCAGCCCGGCGGAGGCGCAGTCGGCGACGGTGCCGACCAGGTCGCGCCCGGGAGGGACCTGGTGGCGGTCGGTGAGGAGCAGCAGCCGCGGCAGGTCGACCCCCGTCACGTCCCCACCCGTCCGGCCATCGGGCTCGAGGCGCGGGCGGTGGTCAGGCGCGGGACGCGGCCCGCGCCGCGGGCCAGCTCGCCGGCCTCGACCGCCGCGCGGAGGGCGGCCGCCATCTGCACCGGACGGTCCGCGCGGGTGATCGCGGTCGCCGCCAGCACCGCGTCGCAGCCCAGCTCCATCGCCAGCGCGGCGTCGCTCGCGGTGCCGATGCCGGCGTCGAGCACGACCGGGAGCGCGACCGCGGCGCGCACGGCCTCGATCGCCCGCGGGTCGTCGATGCCGCGACCCGAGCCGATCGGCGAGCCCAGGGGCATGACCGCCACGCAGCCAGCGTCGGCCAGGCGCCGCGCGACGACGGGGTCGGCGGTGGTGTAGGGCAGCACCCGGAAGCCCTGCCCGACCAGCGTCTCGGCCGCGTCGAGCAGCTCGACCACGTCGGGCAGCAGGCTGGTGTCGTCGCCGATCACCTCGAGCTTGACCCAGTCGGTCTCGAGGGCCTCGCGCGCGAGCTGGGCGGTGAGGACGGCCTCGCGAGCGCTGTGGCACCCGGCGGTGTTGGGCAGGATGCGCACGCCCTTCGCCCGGAGTGTGTCGAGCAGTCCGCCGCTGCCGGTGTCGGAGGTGCGACGGATCGACACCGTGACCAGGCCCGGAGCGGCGGCGTCCACGACGTCGGACACCACGCCGATGTTCGTCAGCCCGCCGGTGCCGATCCACAACCGGCTGGGGAGGTCGACTCCCGCGATCTGCATGCGGCTCACCCGCCCTGGTGCGCGGTCACGAGCTCGACCGCGTCGTCCTCGGACAGCGACGTGGTCGCCCACGATCCCGACGGCACGACGGCGCCGTTGAGCGCGACCGCGAGGCCGCGGACGGGCGGTGCCAGGTCGAGCAGGGTGGCGCCGTCTGCCACGATGCGCTGCTGGCCGTTGACGAGGATCCTCATAGCAGAAGGGCCTTCCTGACGTCGGTGGGTGCGTCGGTCGGGTCCGCGGCGAACCGGCCGGGTGTGAACGGTCGTGCCAGGGAGGGGATCTCGCCGCCCTCCACGTGGGCCCGGACCACGCGGGCCGTCAGCGGCGCGAGCAGGACGCCCCCGCGGTAGTGGCCGACGGCCAGCACCACGCGGAGCGGCCCGGGAGCCTCGGCGGGGCCGAGCAACGGCCCGTTGTCCGGCGTCCCGGGTCGGTTCCGGGCGGTGATCTCGAGGACGTCTGCGGTCTCGAGGCCGGGGACGAGGGTGCGGGCGGCGTGCAGCAGGCGCACGACGGTCCCGAGGCTGGCGTGCGGCTCGGTGTCGTGCTCCTCCTCGCTCGCGCCGACGACGACCTCGCCGTCGGCACGGGGCACCGCGTAGACGGCTTCCCCGTTCACCCGCGCCCGGAGCACCCGCGTCGGCGGGTCGGCGGCCCGCAGCCGGATCGTCTCCCCCTTCACGGGACGGACCGCGCGGACCAGCCCGCGCGCCTCGGCACCCGTGGCCACCACCGCCGCGTCGCAGGGATGGCTCCGGCCGTCGGCCGTGATCACGCCCGTCGGCGTCACCGTCGCCCGGGCCCGGACCAGCTGCTCGGACACGAGGCGCAGCAGGGCGGCCGCGACCCGGCGCGGGTTGACGTGGTGGTCCTCGGGCAGGAGTGCGGCGCCGGCGACCCGGGACAGCGTGGGCTCCTCGGCGCGGGCCTCGCGTCGGTCCAGCTCGCGGTAGGCGAGGCCCTCGGCCTCGAGCACCTCCAGGGTGCGGTGGACGTGCTGCAGGTCGTCGTGGTCCTGGCCCACCAGCAGCGTGCCGGCGGTGCGCAGGTCGACGTCGAGGCCGGACGCGGCGTGCAGGCGCGCGGCGTACTGCGGCCAGAGGCGCGCGGAGGCGACGCCGAGCCGCAGCAGGTTGGTCTCCCCGTGCCAGGCCTCACCGGCGGGGGCGAGCATGCCGGCCGCCGCCCGGGTCGCGCCGGCGCCCGGGTCGGGGTCGAACAGCCGTACGTCGTGCCCGGCGCGGACCAGCTCCTCCGCGCACGCCAGGCCGACGATGCCGGCGCCGATCACCGCCACCCTCATGCGAGCGCGACGGCGTCGACGAGTCCTCTCGCGGCGGCAGCGGGTCGGGGTGATCGACAGATGGCCGACGCCACCGCGATCCCGTAGGCCCCGGCCGACATCACCTCGGGTGCGCGCTCGGCGTTGATGCCAGAGATCGCGATCGCCGGCAGGACCTGGGCGACCTCACGCAGCGTGTCCAGTCCGATCGGGTCGGGCAGACCGCTCTTCGTGGTCGTGGGGTAGACGGGCCCGACCCCGACGTAGTCGGCGCCCTCGGCCTTCGCGGCGCGGGCGTGCTCGGCGTTGCGGCAGGTGCCGCCGACGAGGAAGCCCGGCGGCGCCAGGCGCCGGGCATCGACGATGGCGAGGTCGTCCCGCCCGAGGTGGACGCCGTGGGCTTCCGCGGCGAGCGCGATGTCGACACGGTCGTTCACGATCACCGCCGCCGGCGTCCCGGCAAGGCGGTCCACGAGGGCGCGGGTGAACGCCACCACCTCGCGGTCGGACACCGATTTCGCACGCACCTGGACGGCGTGGACGCCCTCGCGGACGACGGCCTCCAGCAGGGTGATCGTCCCGTCGTCGTACGACGGGAAGTCGGTGATGCAGTGAATGCGGGGCAGCACGTCGCTCCTCACTTCCTTCGCCGGCATTACCCGGATCAGGTTCGACGGTCGGAGCGGCTCCAGCCCCATCTCAGCCCGATGCCTCGGGCTCCCGTGTGGAATGCGACGACCGTAGCAGCCGTGCACGTCTTCTCGGAAGGAGGTCAGCCGGACGGGCACAGCCGTCCCGCCTGTTGCGTGACAACCACGCCGACGCGCGGTGAGGCCATCCCGTGAGCTGATCAGGTCAGAGCCCGGCGACGTCGCCGATGACGATGATTGCCGGCGGGCGTACCTTTTCGGTCTCGGTCGCCTTTTCGAGCTGACCCAAGCTCGTGTGGATGACGCGTTCGCTCGCCAGGGATCCGTCCGTGACGATTGCCGCGGGCTGGCCGGCGTCGCGTCCGCCATCGATGAGGGCCTGGGCTATGGCACCGGCGTTTTGGACGGCCATCATCAAGACGATCGTGCCTCGTGATGCGGCCAGGGCGCCCCAATTGACGAGGCTGTCAGGGTGGCGCGGCGGTAGGTGACCTGAGACGACGGTGAAGTCGTGGACGACCCCTCGGTGCGTGACGGGGATCCCCGCCAGCGCTGGTACCGAGAGGGATGAGGAGAGGCCGGGGATGACACGGACCGGGACTCCCGCTTGGTGCAGGTCAAGCACCTCCTCGAACCCTCGACCGAAGACGTAGCTGTCACCTCCCTTGAGGCGGACGACCCTCTTTCCGGCTCGTGCCCGGTCGAGCAGGACGGCGTTGATGTCTTCCTGGGCGGTGAACCTGCTGCGCGGGAACTTGGCGACGTCGATGAGCTCCACATCGGGAGCGAGCCCCGCAAGCAACTCATGAGGCACCAGCCGATCGGTCACGACGACATCCGCGCCGAGCAGTGCCTTGAGGCCAGCGATCGTGATGAGGTCCGGGTCGCCTGGACCGGCGCCGACGAGGGTGACTCCGGCGAACGGGGCTGGGTCCAGGCAAAGGGCGCGGTCAGGCATGAGCGTCATTGTCCAAGCCACGTGAGGCCATCGTCGATGCGGGCCACGGCCCCGTTGGGGACGTCGACCCACGCTGCCTCGTGTGGCTTCATGCCTTGGAGATACGCGACGGCTGACCGGATCGCGTCCCCGTGCGACACCAGGACGGATACGCAGCCGCGGTCGAGGTCGCCGAGCACAGCACCCATGCGGTCGTACACGTCCATGAGCGACTCGCCACCCGCGAGCGGCTGCGTCGGGTCCGACCAGTCGAAGGTCTCCGCTGCGGCCCAGGTCTCCTCGTACGTTCGGCCCTCGAGGTCACCCAGATGTTGCTCGCGCAGGCGGAGGTCCGACTCCGGAGTCAGCTGCAGCCGGCGGCCGATGACCGCAGCGGTCTCGGCCGCGCGGGTCAGGTCGCTGCAGATGAGCCGAGCCGCGACCAGCCCCAGGCCAGCCAGGTCACTCGCGATCAACTCCGCCGCCGCCGCCGACTGGGTGCGCCCGAGGTCGGTCAGCGGCGGATGAGCGGTCTGCCCCTGCGTCAGGCGGCGTACGTTCCACTCCGACTGGCCGTGACGGACGAGGTAGACCGGGTGCGGCATGGGGGCGATTCTCCCGTAGGCTGCGAGACGCTCGTGGCGCAGGAACCCGGTGAGAGTCCGGGGCGGTTCCGCCACTGTGACGTCCGAAGGGACGCAGCCAGACACTGGCCGCGGGCTGATCCCACCGATCGACGGGGCGAGAACCCCGGAGGAGGAGCCCCGGCCCATGGCTGCGCGTACCCGCATCGCCCTGCTGTCGACGTCCGACACCGACCTGCTCTCGGCGCGCGCGAGCCGCGTCGACTACGCGTGGGCGAACCCGACCCGCAGCTCCGACGTCGAGCTCGCCGCTCTCGCCGGATCCGCCGACCTGGTCGTGGTCCGCCTGCTCGGTTCCCCGCACGACCTGTGGCCCGGGCTGTCCGCCGTGCGCGAGGACGGCACGCCGCTCGTGATCCTCGGGGGGGAGCAGGAGCCGAACGCCGAGCTCATGGAGCTGTCGACCGTCCCGGTGGGGACGGCCGCCGAGGCGCATCGCTACCTCGCCGAGGGCGGTCCGGCCAACCTGGCCCAGCTGCACGCCTTCCTCTCCGACACGGTGCTGCTGACCGGCGAGGGCTTCGAGCCACCGGCGACGGTGCCCGCGTGGGGGTACGCCGACCGGCCGTTCGCGCACGGCAGCGGGCTGCCACGCGTCGGGGTGCTCTACTACCGCGCCCACGAGGCCAGCGGCAACAACGCCTTCGCCCACGCCCTCGCCGACGCGGTCGACGCGACCGGCCGGGCCGTCGGGGTGCCGATCTTCGCCGGCTCGCTCCGCTCCGCGCCCGATGAGCTGTACGCCGCGCTCGGGACGCTCGACGCACTCGTCGTGACGGTCCTGGCGGCCGGCGGCAGCACCCCGGCGACGGCGAGCGCCGGCGGCGACGACGAGGCGTGGGACGTCGAGCGGATGGCCGCGCTCGACATCCCCGTGCTGCAGGGGCTGTGTCTCACCAACAGCCGCGCCGAGTGGGAGGCCTCCGACGACGGCATCAGCCCGCTCGACTACGCGAGCCAGATCGCGATCCCGGAATTCGACGGCCGGATCACCACGGCTCCGTTCTCGTTCAAGGAGATCGACGCCGACGGGCTGCCGTCGTACGTCGCCGACGCCGAGCGCTGCGCCCGCGTCGCCGGCATCGCGGTCAACCACGCCGTCCTGCGCCGGGTGCCCCCCGACGAGAAGCGGGTCGCGCTGATGCTGAGCGCCTACCCCACCAAGCATGCGCGGGTGGGGAACGCCGTCGGCCTGGACACCCCGGTCTCCGCGATCCGGCTGCTGCGCCGCCTGCGCGAGGAGGGGTACGACCTCGGGGCCGACAACCCCGTCCTGCCCCTCCTCGACCTCGCCGACGAGACCGAGGCCGGCGACGCGCTGATCCACGCGCTGATCGCCGCCGGCGGACAGGACGAGGAGTGGCTGACCAGCGCCCAGCTCACCGACGCACACGTGCGCATCGGCAAGGCGGCGTACGACGCCTGGACGGCCGACCTCCCGGCGCCGCTGCGCGATGCCATGGTCGAGGCGTGGGGCGAACCACCGGGCAACCTCTTCGTGAACGACGAGGGCGAGATCGTGCTCGCCACGCTGCAGGCCGGCAACGTGGTGATCCTGATCCAGCCCCCGCGCGGCTTCGGCGAGAACCCTGTCGCGATCTACCACGATCCGGACCTGGCACCGAGCCACCACTACCTCGCGGCCTACCGCTGGCTCGGCGCGGACGTCGACGCCGGTGGGTTCGGGGCGCACGCGGTGGTGCACCTGGGCAAGCACGGCTCGATGGAGTGGCTGCCGGGCAAGAACGCCGCCCTGTCCGCGGCGTGCGGGCCCGACGCCGCGATCGCGGACCTGCCGCTGATCTACCCGTTCCTGGTCAACGACCCGGGCGAGGGCGCGCAGGCCAAGCGCCGCGCGCACGCGACGATCGTGGACCACCTGGTGCCGCCGATGGCGCGTGCGGAGTCCTACGGCGACATCGCGCGGCTGGAGGGTCTGCTCGAGGAGTACGACAAGATCTCCGCGATGGATCCCGCCAAGCTGGCGGCCATCCGGGGTGAGATCTGGCAGCTCATGCACGCCGCCCAGTTGCACCGTGATCTCGGCCTGGAGGAGCGTCCGGACGACGAGGAGTTCGACGACTTCCTGCTCCACGTCGACGGCTGGCTGTGTGAGATCAAGGACGCGCAGATCCGCGACGGTCTCCACGTCCTGGGTGCGGCGCCGACGGGCGAGGCCCGGGTGAATCTGGTGCTGTCGATCTTGCGCGCCGCGCAGGTGTGGGGCGGGGTCGGCAACGCGGTCCCCGGCCTGCGCGCTGCGCTCGGTCTCAAGGATGGCGCCGATCTCCAGGCGGTCGACGAGACGGAGGCGCGGGCTCGGGCGCTGGTCGAGGCAATGGAGGGAGCCGGCTGGGACCCGACGGTCGCCGCAACGCTGCATGACTCGCCGGAGGTCCAGCAGGTGCTGAGGTTCGCGGCCGATCAGGTCGTCCCCCGTCTGGCCGGGACGACCGGCGAGCTTGACGCGGTCCTGCATGCCCTCGCCGGCGGGTTCGTGCCGGCCGGGCCCTCCGGCTCTCCCCTACGGGGTCTGGTCAATGTGCTGCCGACGGGCCGCAACTTCTACACCGTCGACCCTCGGGCCGTCCCGAGCAGGCTGGCCTGGCAGACCGGCCAGGCGATGGCGGACTCGCTGGTGCAGAAGTACCTCGACGAGACCGGCACCTACCCCACGTCGGTCGGGCTGTCGGTGTGGGGCACCAGCGCGATGCGGACCTCCGGGGACGACGTCGCCGAGGTCCTGGCCCTGCTCGGTGTGCGTCCTGAGTGGGACGCCGAGTCGCGCCGGGTCCGTGAACTGGTCGTCGTCCCGCTGGAGGAGCTCGGCCGACCGCGCATCGATGTCACCGTCCGGATCTCGGGTTTCTTCCGCGACGCGTTCCCCCACGTCGTGGCGATGCTCGACGACGCGGTGCGGATGGTGGCCGACCTCGACGAGCCGGCCGAGGCGAACTACGTGCGCGCCAACTATGCCGCCGACCTGGCCGAGCATGGCGACGCCCGGCGCGCCCGGACCCGGATCTTCGGGTCCAAGCCCGGGTCGTACGGCGCCGGCATCCTGCAGGTCATCGAGTCCGGCACATGGCGCGATGACAATGACCTCGCCGAGGTCTACACCGCCTGGGGCGGCTTCGCCTACGGCCGCGACCTCGACGGCGCACCGGCCGCTGACGACATGCGCGCCAACTACCGCCGCATCAAGGTCGCCGCCAAGAACGTCGACTCCGCCGAGCAC
>NZ_BAAGUV010000052.1:0-818 GCF_054781215.1 Nocardioides pakistanensis
CGCCGCGGCAGGGGCATGGTGGGATCTGGTCGGGCGCGAAGGGTGTGAAGAACCGAGCTAGTGGGTTCTCGGGTGGTCCTGGGTCGGGATCGTCGGGCGGGCCGGCGTCGGGGGATGGTCCGGGGTCGGGTGGTGTGGTCTCTTCGGTGGCGGGGTCTGGGGGTTCGACCGGGCTGCCGGTGTCGCGGAGGTCGATGTCTCGCTCGCCCGTAGCGTTGGTGTCGTCGGGCTCCGGAGCGCTGGGCGGCAGATCCTCGGGATCCTGGTCGGGGCCTGGTGCCGGTTGGTCCGCGCTGGTGTCGTTCATGCGGGGGTCGTCTGCACCGGTGTTGCTCGTGCTGGTGTCGTCGGGACCTGTGGAGGGGTTGGCGGTGGTCGGTTCCTCGGTCGGCTTCGCGGTTGCCGCGGGGTCCTCGGCCTGGTCGGCTTGGTCGGTCGCTGCGCCAGTGTCCGGGCCAGTGTCTGCGCCAGTGTCCGGGTCGGGGTCGGGGAAGGGGTAGTCGGTGGGGTCGTAGCGGTGGCGTTTCCGGGGGGCGCCGCTGCGGCCGGTCCCGCGGCCGCTGCCGTGGCCTGTGCCGGTGTCGGTGTCGGTGCCGCCGCTGCGGCCGTTGTCCGCGGTGGTGGTGTTGGTGTGGTGGGTGGCCAGGGCTTGGAGCAGGGTGATGGCTTGGGTGGGGTTGGCCAGCAGCAGCATGGCTTTGGCGCGGCGTTGGTCTTCGGTGTCGGTGTCGCCGAGGGTGCGCAGTGCGTCAGCGAGGTAGGTGAGGGTGGCGTCGATGCGGGCCATCGCGGCGGCGTTGGTCTTGACGTAGAGGGTC
>NZ_BAAGUV010000053.1:0-726 GCF_054781215.1 Nocardioides pakistanensis
CTCCCTGCCGACACCGGCCACGCTCGCGGACTTCGACTTCGACGCCGCCCCCGGCCTCGACCGCAAACTCATCGACGAACTCGCGACGTGTCGCTACCTCGAGTCCGCCACCAACGTGCTGCTGATCGGGCCGCCCGGCGTCGGGAAGACCCACCTCGCAGTCGGACTCGGCCGCGCTGCTGCCGAAGCCGGTTACCGGACCTACTTCACCACCGCCGCCGACCTCGCCGCCCGCTGCCACCGCGCCGCGATCGAAGGACGCTGGGCCACCACCATGCGGTTCTTCGCCGGACCCACCCTGCTCATCATCGACGAGCTCGGCTACCTCCCGCTGCCCGGCGAAGCAGCCTCCGCGCTGTTCCAGGTCGTGTCCCAGCGCTACCTCAAGACCAGCATCGTCTTAACCACCAACCGCGGCGTCGCGTCCTGGGGCGACGTGCTCGGCGACACCACCGTCGCCGCGGCCATGCTCGACCGGCTCCTGCACCGCAGCGTCGTGCTCAACCTCGACGGCGACTCCTACCGCCTGCGCGACCACCACGCCAAGAACGACGCACTCCGTCACGCCGCGACCGGCACCCGCCGACCGCTACAGTGACACCCGGCCCAGGGTGGGGAAATTCGATGAGCGCCCCTGGGGAATTTCGGCGAGCGCCATCAGTGGCGCGGTTCGGCAGCGACCTGTGTGGGCGGCGGTGGTTGTACTCGTCGACGAAGACGTCGATC
>NZ_BAAGUV010000054.1:0-5762 GCF_054781215.1 Nocardioides pakistanensis
GCCATACCCCGACGCTAGAGGGCACCACCGACATTTCCGGCCCGCCGACCGGGGCGTTCCACACCCTGCGGAGGAAGGCGTCACACGCGCCGGATCGGAGCGGTCAGGGGATCGAGACGACGGTCATCCCGGCCGGGGCGGAGGGCCGGTCCATGGCTGCCAGTGCGGCACCGGCACCGCCGAGGTCGATCACCTCGCCCACCAGCAGATCCGGGCGGAGACGGCCGTCGGCGACCATCTCGAGCATCGCGGGGTAGTCCGAGGCCGGCATGCCGTGGGACCCGTACACCTCCAGCTCCTGCGCCACGACCCGGTCCATGGGCAGCGGCGGCGTGGAGTCCGGGCCGAGCAGGAGGCCGACCTGGACGTGCCGGCCGCGGCGACGCAGGGACCGCACGGAGGCGGCGGCCGTGGCAGGTGAGCCGAGTGCGTCCAGGGACACGTGCACCCCGCCACCGGTGAAGCCACGCACCGCCTCGCCCGGGTCGTCCACGTCGCGGGCGTCGACCACGACGGACGCGCCCAGGTCCTGTGCCCGTTGCAGCGCGGCGGTGCGTACGTCGACCGCCACCACGCGCGCACCCAGAGTGGCGGCGACCATCACGGCGGAGAGCCCGACGCCGCCGCACCCGTGCACGGCCACCCAGCCGCCGGGGGAGACCCGCCCGTGCACCGTGAGAGCGCGAAAGGCAGTCGCGAAGCGGCATCCCAGCGACGCCGCCGTGACGAAGTCGAGCGAGTCCGGCAGGCGCACCAGGTTGGTGTCGGCGGCGTGGATCGCGACGAGCTCGGCGAACGATCCCGGACCGGTGAACCCCGGCTGCGTCTGGTGCGGGCACACCTGTGCCTCTCCGGCCAGGCAGTACTCACAGCGGCCGCAGCCGCACACGAACGGGACGGTCACCCGGTCACCGGGCGCCCACCGCGTGACGGCGGCGCCCACCGACTCCACGACACCGGCCAGCTCGTGACCCGGGACGTGAGGCAGGTCGACCGGGTCGTGCCCCTTCCACGCGTGCCAGTCGGACCGGCACACGCCGGTGGCCCGGACCCGGATCAGCGCACCGTCCGACGGGCAGTCCGGCTCGGCCACCGATCGCAGCTCCGGTTGCTCGCCGTACGCGTCGAAGACCACCGCCTGCATCGCCATGCGCCCAGTCTGCATGATCACACCCGCGCATCTCGGCACGGTGTTGGGGCACGATGGAGACAGTCGACACGAAGGAGGGCTCGATGACCGGCTGGGTCGGCAACATCGAAGAGGCCACGAACGGCAACACCTACTTCCGCGAGGCGCTGTTCACCGGGAAGAACGTCCAGCTGACGGTGATGAGTCTCAAGCCCGGCGAGGAGATCGGGGTCGAGATGCACGAGCACCTCGACCAGTTCATCCGGGTCGAGTCCGGCCGCGCGACGGTGACGCTCGGCCCGTCCGAGGACGAGGTGTCCGAGACGCACACGCTCGAGGACGACTGGGCCGTCATCGTGCCCGGCGGCACGTGGCACAACGTGATCAACAACGGCGACCAGGACCTCAAGCTGTACTCCCTGTACGCGCCACCGGAGCACCCGGAGGGCACCGTGCACCGCACGAAGGCAGAGGCCGACGCCGCGGAGGCCGAGCACAGCCACTGACCTTGTGGAGCCCCGCGGGGCGGCATAGGTTCTGCGTACCGTCGCAGCACCCGCTCGCAGCCAGGAGGCGCCCGTGCCCGAGTCCTACGACTACGTCATCGTCGGTGCGGGGAGCGCGGGCGCTGTCGTCGCCGCGCGGCTGACCGAGGACCCCGGTACGACGGTCCTGCTGCTCGAGGCAGGCCCACCGGCCGACGCCGACGAGATCAGCATCCCCGCAGCCTTCTCGACGTTGTTCAAGACCAAGTGGGACTGGCACTACAACACTGTCGAGCAGAAGCAGCTCAACTCCCGGCGCGCCTACTGGCCGCGGATGCGCGCCCTCGGCGGCTGCTCGTCGATGAACGCGATGATCTACATCCGCGGCAACCGGCTGGACTACGACGCGTGGCGTGACGAGCACGGGGCCACGGGCTGGGGGTACGACGACGTCCTGCCGTACTTCATCCGGTCCGAGGACAACACGACGTTCGAGGCACCGTTCCACGGCCGCGGCGGCCCCCTCCACGTGGAGGACCGCCGCTACACGCACCCCCTGACGTACGACTGGCTGGAGTCCGCGGCCGCCAGCGGGATGAAGCCCAACGACGACTTCAACGGCGCCGAGCAGGACGGGATCGGCCTCTACCAGGTGACCTGTCGCAAGGGCCGGCGCTGGTCGGTGGCGGACGCGTTCCTGGCGCCCGCGATGAGCCGGCCGAACCTCACCGTGCGCACCGGTGCGCTCGCCACTCGGGTCCTGATCGAGGACGGCCGAGCGGTCGGCGTCGCGTTCCTGCACGGTCCGGACGAGGAGGTCGCGTACGCCGACGGCGAGGTCGTGCTCTCCGGCGGCGCGATCAACTCACCCCAGCTGCTGATGCTCTCCGGCATCGGCCCGGCGGCCCATCTGCGCGAGCTCGGGATCGAGGTCGTGGCCGACCTGCCGGGCGTCGGGGAGAACCTGCACGACCACCCGGCCGCACCGCTGGTGTGGCACACCCAGCACGCCAGCGACCTCGCCGACTACAACGGGCTGCTTAACTTCGCCAAGGCCAAGGCGACCGGCCGCGGCCCGCTCGTCTCCAACATCGGTGAGGCAGGCGGCTTCTTCCGCACCCGCGACGACCTGGCCGCGCCCGACCTCCAGATCCACATGGCCCCCTCCGGCTTCTGGGACAACGGCCTGCACGAGCCGACGACCCGCAAGGTCACCGTCGCGCCCACCCTCGTCGACGTCGCGAGCCGCGGGCGGTTGCGGCTGCGGTCGACCGACCCGCGCTGGCACCCCGAGATCGACCCCGCCTACTACGACGACCCACGCGACCTCGACGCGATGGTGCGCGGCGTGCAGCGGATCCTCGAGACGGTGCGCACCGGTCGGCTCGCCCGGCACATCGCAGCGCCGTTCCTTCCGGGCAGCCGCAACCCCTCGGAGGAGGAGATCGCCGAGCACCTGCGAGCGACCACGCAGACGCTGTACCACCCCGTCGGGACGTGCGCGATGGGCAAGGACGAGCAGGCGGTGGTCGACCCGCAGCTGCGGGTGCGCGGTGTCGAGGGGCTGCGGGTGGCAGACGCATCCGTGATGCCCGTCGTACCTCGCGGCAACACCAACGCCCCCACGATCATGATCGGCGAGAAGGCAGCGGACCTGCTGCGCGGCCGGCTCTCGGCGCAAGGAGACAAGCGATGACCCAGAAGCTCGAGTCCCTCAACCCGGCGACCGGCGACGTCGTCGGCGTGCACGTCGTCGACGAGCCGGCCGACGTCGACGCGGCGGTGGCCCGCGCCCGGGAAGCCTCCGCGTGGTGGTCCGAGCTCGACTTCGACGAGCGCAAGCAGGTCCTCAACCAGTGGAAGGGTGTCCTCGCCCGGCGGATGGGCCAGCTCGCCGACGTGGTCCACCAGGAGACGGGCAAACCGCACGCCGACGCCCAGCTCGAGATCGGTCTCGCCATCGACCACCTGGGCTGGGCGGCGAGCCATGCCGCGAAGGTGCTCGGTCCGCACAAGGTCTCTCCGGGCGTCCTGATGGCCAACCACGCCGCGAGCGTGGAGTACCGCCCGCTCGGGGTGATCGGCGTGATCGGCCCCTGGAACTACCCGGTCTTCACGCCGATGGGCTCGATCGTCTACGCCCTTGCCGCCGGCAACACCGTGGTCTTCAAGCCGAGCGAGTACACCCCTGGGGTCGGCGTCTGGCTCGCCGAGAGTCTCGCCGAGGTGGTGCCGGACCGGGCACTCCTGCAGACGGTCATCGGGTACGGCGAGACCGGCAACGCCTTGTGTCGGGCCGACATCGACAAGCTTGCGTTCACCGGCTCCACCGCCACCGGGAAGAAGGTGATGGCGGCCTGCGCCGAGAACCTCACCCCGGTGCTGATCGAGGCGGGCGGGAAGGACGCGCTCCTGGTGGACGAGGACGCCGACCTGCCTGCGGCCGCCGACGCCGCGATCTGGGGCGCGTTCTCCAACGCCGGGCAGACCTGCGCCGGTGTCGAGCGCGTCTACGTCCACGAGCGGGTGTACGACGAGTTCCTCGACGAGATCACCCAGCAGGCCAAGGGGATCCATGCCGGAGCACACCCCGGTGCGCACTTCGGGCCGATGACGATGCCGGCCCAGGTCGAGGTCGTCCGTCGCCACGTCGCCGACGCCCTCGCCAAGGGGGCACGAGCAGTCCTCGGCAGCGCGGAGTCGGTCGGCGACCGGTTCATCCAGCCGGTGATCCTGACCGACGTACCCCACGACTCGTGCGCCATCACCGAGGAGACCTTCGGGCCTACCATGACGGTGACGAAGGTGCGCGACATGGACGAGGCGGTGGAGCTCGCCAACGGCACCGAGTTCGGTCTCGGCTCCACGGTGTTCTCCAGGTCACGCGGACCCGAGCTCGCGAGGCGGATCCGCTCCGGGATGACCGCGATCAACTCGGTGATCTCCTTCGCCGGGATCCCGGCGCTGCCGTTCGGCGGGGTCGGTGCCTCCGGGTTCGGCCGGATCCACGGTGCGGACGGTCTCAAGGAGTTCACGTACGCCAAGGCGGTCGCGCGACAGCGGGTGAAGGCGCCGATGGTGCTCACTTCCTTCACGCGCACCGCGAAGCATGACGCCGCCTTCGCTCAGCTCGTGAGCGTCCTGCACGGCCGTGCGTCCCAGCTGCCCAGGCTCGGCAAGCGGGTGCGTTGAGGGCCGTCGCCGGACGCTTCAGTCTGTACCAGGGCGGTTTGTCGGGTTTGGAACGCGCGCACGGGGGCATCTTGGCTCCCGAGTAGCCCGACGAGGAGGTCTGGAATGCGCGGAATGCTTGCCTGGATGGTGGAGCAGCTTTGCCGCCCGCTCGACACGAAGGTCTGCGCGGTCGCCAACGTCGGCGACGAGGACGACGCCTTCCCCGGGTACTACCTCAGCGCCTGACGGCTGTCGTGGTCCGGGCGTCGCTGCCGGACCAGACGCAGCTCCTCCTGGTGGGCGAAGATCGCCTCGAGTGACGGCGGCAGGCCGCTGTCGATGTCGGATGCGTGCCGTGGAGCGCCTTCCGGAGTGGAGTCGCCGCCGTCCGGTGTCGGGTCCAGCTCCATGGGTGTGGTGACGGACCGCTCGACGCGACGGCTCTTGCGGGCCGGCGGAGGGGGTGTCCGCGGGGGCGCCGTCGCCTGAGCGGAGCGCTGGGGCGGGGCGGACTCAGCCGCGAGCCGTTCCAGGGGAGGCGCCGAGACAGCCGCCGCCGGGTCCGTGGTCACGGTCAAGGTGACGCGTGGCCACCACCGACCGCGGTCGGAGCGCGACACGACCGCCGGTTCGTTGAAGCGCTCGCGCGCATAGGCGAGTGCCGAGTCGAACGACCCCGCCGTGACCCGCCAGGTCCGGCCGTGGCCGGAGACCTCGATGCGGTCCTGGACCGCCTGCCACATCTCCGTGATGCCTTGCCCGAGCGGCATGGTGACCACCTGCTTTCCACCGGGCATCCGAGGCTAGTCCAGAGCCCGCCCCCGAAGAAGAGCCGTGCGCGGCGCGTCGCTCCCGACTGTGCTCCGAGGTGCCTGGATGACCGATGGCCTAGGGTGGGCACGCCCGAGTCAGCCCTGATCCACCGGTGTTGATTTCGTGAGCGGCGATTCGGTGGTTCGCGGTAGGCCTTGGGT
>NZ_BAAGUV010000055.1:0-905 GCF_054781215.1 Nocardioides pakistanensis
TGGAGCCCTGGATGCTCGCGTGGCCGCGCAGCGCCATGATCCCGCCGCCCGGCCGCCCGATGTTGCCGAGCAGCAGTTGCAGGATCGCCGAGGTGCGGATGAACTGGGCGCCCATGGTGTGCTGGGTCCAGCCGACGGCATAGGCGAAGCAGGTCGTGCGATCGCGCCCCGAGTTCTCGGTGATCGTGCTCGCGAGATAGGCGAAATCCTCCTCGGAGATGCCGCAGACCTCGCGCACCATCTCGGGTGTGTAGCGCGAGTAGTGGCGCTTCAGGATCTGGAACACCGTGTGCGGATCTTCCAGCGTCTCGTCCGTGAGGTAGCGATCACCCGCCGCCGGTCCGCCGCTGCCGTACTGGTGGCCGGATCCCTGCATCTCCTGGAGCTCGTCGGCCCCCTCCGCCTCCTTCGCCTCGTCCCGCTTCTGCGCGCCGGTCTTCTTGTAGGCCCAGCTCGAGGGGTCGTACGTGCCGGTCTCGGCGTCGTACCCCGAGAACAGCCCGTCGAGATCCTCGGTGTCGCGGAACTCCTCGCTCACGATCGTCGCAGCGTTCGTGTAGGCGAGCACGTACTCCTTGAACCACAGGTCGTTCTCGATGACATGGTTGATGAGCGCGCCGAGCAGCACGATGTCGGAGCCGGCCCGGATCGGGACGTGCTTGTCGGCCACCGCAGAGGTGCGCGTGAAGCGAGGATCGACGTGGATGATCTTCGCGCCGCGCGCCTTCGCCTCCGAGACCCACTGGAACCCGACAGGGTGGCACTCGGCCATGTTGGATCCCTGGATCACGATGCAATCCGCATTGGCCATGTCCTGCAGCGGTTGAGTCGCGCCGCCTCGGCCGAACGAGGCTCCCAGACTGGGAACCGTGGCGGAGTGTCAGATGCGGGCCTGATTCTCGATC
>NZ_BAAGUV010000056.1:0-99697 GCF_054781215.1 Nocardioides pakistanensis
CTACGCCGCTACGCTCCCGTCAGCCGCGTAATCCCACCCCGTGTCCAAAGTCCGGGGTCAAGGCCCACCGTCCACCGCGAGTCGAACCCCGCACGGGAGCCATCCCTGGCGGTGATCGCTCGGGTGGGCGGCGGCATTCCCACCGTCAACGTCGACGGCCCGCCCGGGTATTGATGAGTGTTCCGATCGTGCGCTCGGCGTAAGGCGCGTTCGGTACACCGAGGTACAGCCCCCTCATCGGCTACTTGGCTGCTCTGCCACGACGCCGGCAGGCGGAGGAAGACACAAGGCGCCGTACCGGCCTCACACCCAGCGACGCCAAAGCCATGCGGGAAGCAGCCGACGCCATCCGAACCGGTAGGCGATGGCGCCTTCGAGGCTCGCGAGGTGCGGCCACTGATCGCCGGGGCCCCAGCCCGCGAGGTTCATGCCGGCGGCCGCGGTGATCGGCGGTTGGTTCCAGGCGTCCGCGGTGCTCGGGTTGACCGTCCCGTCGATCGCGGCGAGTGCGCGCTCGAAGATGGCGCCTACGGCTCGGCTCTCCGAGTTCACCCACGTGCGACAGGCAGCGAGCTGTTCCTGCAGGTCGTGTCCGCGCCCCACCAGCTCCGTCAAGACCTCGGGGTCGTCGGAGATGCGACGCCGGACCCGGTACGGGTACTCCACGCGCGCAATGAGGGAGCGAACGGCGTTGGCGTACCCGTCGCGCCGCGAGGTTGCTGAGGCGCGGAGGTTGCTCAGAAGGGTGGTGATGAGGCCTGCGACGAGCGAGGACCCCAGCAGGGCAATCGCGACGGTGAGCCAAACGTCGCGTGAGCCGCCCCCACCACCGGCAGGCTCGGGGGCGCCGGGCACCTTCTCTGAGGCGACGGCGAAGGCTGTGGTCATGACGCCCATCGGCGTACCTCCTTGCGCATGAAGGCGCTCCTGATCAGGTGGGCGCCGGACTCCGGGTCAGAGTGCGGGGCGTCCTCCACCGGCCAATGACCCTCGCGGCGGTGGAACTCCTCGAAGAAGAGGTGCCGATGCACTCGGGTGACGTACTGCTCGAGTCCGTCGTCCCACTCCCAGCGCAGCGAACGGGGGTCGCGGGGATACCACAGGCAGAGCTCGCCGGCGAGGTGACCGAACTGCCAGCCGAGCGGGGATGGGTTCCGGTGCTTCCAGGACCGCTGCGGCCTGAGGGGGAACGCGTAGAGGGCGCCGTCGGCTCGGATGCTGATCCGACCGCGCTCGGCCCGGTAGCCGGCGGCGGCCAACTCGGGCAACGGGGCGAACGTCAGATCGAGGACAACGCCGCCGTACCGGTCCTGCCGGAGGCGGTCGACGCCGACGCCGTAGAGCTCCGCCTCCAGGACCCGGCCAACACGGGCCAGGTCCCGGAGGACGTCGCTCAGCGCGAGAACCACGGACCGGGGTTGGACCGGGACCATGAACGCCCCGGCGCCGCCTGCTGAGATGCGGCTCGCGTGCTGCTGGGCCGGCCGGTGCTGGTGACACTGCCGCCCGCCCACGCCGCCATGGTGTCCGCGGCCGAACGCTGCGACGCAGCGGGGAACGCGTCACCGAACAGTGAGTGCCAGACGTCGATGGCACCGTCGACTTCGCCAGCCCGCTCGAGGCGCAACGCTTCCTCGGCCCGGCGAGCGGCGTGTGCGTACACCCGCGCGGCCGTTGCACGCTCCTGCGCAGTCCACTTCGCGGTCACGTCGTCGTCGCCAGCGGGCTCGATGACCGGACCCATCACCGCGGTGGCGGCGTGCTGGAGGACCGCGGCGACCGCGTCCTCGTCCAGCATCTTGCGCCCGATGACCGCGTAAGCGAGGGACTCCACCACGATCCCGGAGACGAACTCCAGCTCCTCATGGTGCTTGGTGAGTGCCTTGACCTCGCGAACCTGGTGTACGAACCGGCCGTCGGTCTGCTGGTTGCGGTCGCTGACCTTCTTCAGCTGGATCCGGGAGTTGCTGGGGGTCCAGGTGCCCTCGTGGCGGTCGCCGATGAGGACGTAGTCGTCCTTGTACTCGAACGCCGGGACGAGATCGATGGTGAACTCGCAGTCCGGGAACGACAGCCGTAGCGCCTTCCCGGAGGGCTCGTCGCCGGCGTCGAACTCGACTTCGGGCCAGCGCGCCTTGATCGGCGCCTTGAACCACTCCATCGCCTTGCCCGGGCCGTCCGGGCCGCGCAGCTGCTGCCAGAACGCCTCGGGGAGCACGCAGACGATGTCGACGTCCTTGAGGGGCTTCAGCATCGTCTTGCGGGCGAACGAACCCTGCAGGAAGCTGCTCGCGATGAGGCCGGCGGCGGCGAACTCCTCCCGGATGGCGTTGTGGCGTTCCTGAGCCTTGCGGCGCACCGCCGGGTCGAGGTTGAGGTTGTCGTCGAGGGCCGCGAACGCGGCGTCAACGGTGTGCTTCATGCCGTACTCCTAGGTGAGAAAGGTGCCGCGCTGGCGCGGCCGGTGGCGGCCCTCCTGGCGGGAGGGCTGCCTGGTATCACTTCCGCTTCGGCGTCTGAGACAACGCGCTGGCGGCAGCCGACTTCGCGGCCTTGCTCGCCCTCGGGTTGCTCAGCACCTTGCTCGCAGCCTTCGCCTTGGCGCTGGTCTGCTTCGTGTTCCTAGACATTTCTCACCTCCTGCCCGCGTCGACATGACAAGTCGGCGCAGACAGTGGTCTGATACGGGTGACGCACCGCATCTGACGTCCTGTCAGAGCCACGAGGGGCCGGCCCGGCAAGGCCGGTCCCTCGCTTCTTGCCTGGGCTTCGATGAGCCCGCTTCATCGGATCACGTCGCGCCGACACCTTCGTCGGCGGACGAGCCTCGTGCTGCCCGGTCGCACTCCATAGGTGCGTCGGCAGCGGGGACAACCTGCGACCGTGCGACATGCCCCCGAACGCACAGCCAGCCCGGCCCCTCAGGCGGAGGGACCGGGCCGGCCGATGATGGTGCGCTAT
Organism: Nocardioides pakistanensis; assembly: GCF_054781215.1. Taxonomy (NCBI): domain Bacteria; kingdom Bacillati; phylum Actinomycetota; class Actinomycetes; order Propionibacteriales; family Nocardioidaceae; genus Nocardioides; species Nocardioides pakistanensis. The sequence continues at coordinate 2,962 of NZ_BAAGUV010000056.1, forward strand.
CACCGACTATCACCCTGACGGTGATAGTCATAGCCTTTGGCACTACTGCAACTCAGTGCCGTTTCGCGCAACTCGCACATGCCATCTCCATGCAACTCGACATCAGCTGCAGCCGCTGGTGCTACCGCAGCCCTCACAGACGTAGCAGCTGCCTGCCGGGCGCATCTTGGTGCCGCAGGTGAAGCACAGCGGGCTGTCGACCGCGGTGCCGGTGATCTGCTCCATCAGCTCGGCGGAGGTGTGCGCGGCCTTGGGAGCCTCGGCCGCCGGGGTCTCGACCACAGGGGTCTCGACGGGCTCGACCACCGTGGACTCGGTCTTGAGCTCGTCGGCCTCGGAGACGTAGACCTCCTCCTCGGCCGGAGCCTCGTAGGAACCGGTCTCGAGCTGGCGCTGACGCTCCTCGGCGGAGTAGATCCCCATCGCCGAGCGCTGCTCGAACGGCAGGTAGTCCAGCGCGAGGCGGCGGAAGATGTAGTCCATGATCGACTGCGCCATCCGCACGTCCGGGTCGTCGGTGAGGCCGGCGGGCTCGAAGCGCAGGTTGGTGAACTTCGAGACGTAGGTCTCCAGCGGGACGCCGTACTGCAGGCCGATCGAGACCGCGATCGAGAAGGCGTCCATCACGCCGGCCAGGGTCGAGCCCTGCTTGCCGAGCTTGAGGAACACCTCGCCGAGCCCGTCGTCGGGGTAGGAGCCGGAGGTCATGTAGCCCTCGGCGCCACCGACGGTGAACGACGTGGTGCGCGACGGGCGCGACTTCGGCAGACGCTTGCGGGTCGGGCGGTACTCGACCACCTTCTCCGTGACGACCTCGACCTCGGTCTTGCCCTTTTTCTCACCCTTGCCGTCCGACAGCGGCTGGCCGACCTTGCAGTTGTCGCGGTAGACCGCGGTCGCCTTGAGGCCGAGCTTCCAGGACTGCAGGTAGATGTCCTCGATCTCCTCGATCGTGGCCGTCTCCGGCAGGTTCACGGTCTTCGAGATCGCACCGGACAGGAACGGCTGCGTGGCGGCCATCATCCGCACGTGGCCCATCGGAGCCAGGGCGCGAGCGCCCATCGCGCAGTCGAACACCTCGTAGTGCTCGGTCTTCAGGCCCGGAGCGTCGATGACGTGGCCGTGCTCGGCGATGTACTCGACGATCGCCTCGACCTGCTCCTCCTGGTAGCCCAGCTTGCGAAGCGCACGCGGCACGGTCTGGTTGACGATCTGCATCGAGCCGCCGCCGACGAGCTTCTTGAACTTCACGAGGCTGAAGTCGGGCTCGATGCCGGTGGTGTCGCAGTCCATCATGAAGCCGATGGTGCCGGTCGGCGCGAGCAGCGAGGCCTGCGCGTTGCGGAAGCCGTTCTTCTCGCCGAGCTTGATCACCTGGTCCCACGCCTTGGTGGCCGCGCGGTGCACGTCGCGGTCGTGGGCGTGCAGCGTGCGCAGCGCGTCGTTGGCCGCCTGGTGCTTGCGCATGACGCGCTTGTGGGCGTCGGCATTGCGGGCGTAGCCGTTGTAGGTGCCGACCACCGAGGCGAGCTCGGCGGAGCGCTTGTAGGCCTGGCCGGTCATCAGCGAGGTGATCGCCGCAGCCATCGCGCGGCCGCCGTCGGAGTCGTAGCCCAGACCCATCGCCATCAGCAGCGCGCCGAGGTTGGCGTAGCCGATGCCGAGCTGGCGGTAGTCACGCGTGGTCTGGCCGATCGCCTCGGTCGGGAAGTCGGCGAACGAGATCGAGATGTCCATCGCGGTGATGACCAGCTCGACGGCCTTCGCGAACAGCTCACTGTCGAAGGTGTCGTCGTCCTTGAGGAACTTCATCAGGTTCAGCGACGCGAGGTTGCACGAGGAGTTGTCCAGCGACATGTACTCCGAGCACGGGTTGGAGGCGGTGATTCGCCCCGTCTCCGGGTTGGTGTGCCAGTCGTTGATCGTGTCGTCGTACTGCAGGCCCGGGTCGGCGCACTCCCACGCGGCCTTGGCGATCTTCTTGAACAGGTCGCGGGCGTCGATCTCCTCGATCACCTCGCCGGTCTGGCGGGCGCGCAGGCCGAACTTCGTGCCGTCCTCGACCGCGCGCATGAACTCGTCGCTGACGCGCACGGAGTTGTTGGCGTTCTGGTACTGCACGGACGTGATGTCCTTGCCGCCGAGGTCCATGTCGAAGCCGGCGTCACGCAGCGCGCGGATCTTGTCCTCCTCGCGCGCCTTGGTCTCGACGAACTCCTCGATGTCGGGGTGGTCGACGTCGAGCACGACCATCTTCGCCGCGCGACGGGTGGCGCCACCGGACTTGATCGTGCCCGCGGACGCGTCGGCGCCGCGCATGAACGACACCGGGCCGGACGCCGTGCCACCGCTGGACAGGAGCTCCTTGGAGGAGCGGATGCGCGACAGGTTCAGGCCGGCACCGGAGCCGCCCTTGAAGATGAAGCCCTCCTCCTTGTACCAGTTCAGGATCGAGTCCATCGAGTCGTCGACCGACAGGATGAAGCACGCGGAAACCTGCTGCGGCGACTGCGTGCCGACGTTGAACCAGACCGGGGAGTTGAAGGAGAAGTACTGGTGCACGAGCAGCCAGACCAGCTCGTGCTCGAAGATCTCGGCGTCGGCGTCGGTGGCGAAGTAGCCGTGGTCCTCACCGGCCTTGCGGTAGGTCTTCACCACGCGGTCGACGAGCTGCTTGAGGCTCCACTCACGCGCGTCGGTGCCGACCGCGCCGCGGAAGTACTTCGTGGTGACGATCGTGGAGGCGTTCACCGACCAGAAGTCGGGGAACTCCACGCCGCGCTGCTCGAAGACGGCCTCGCCGGTCTTCCAGTTGGTCTGGACGACGTCGCGACGCTCCCAGGTGATCTCGTCGTACGGGTGCACTCCCTCAGTGCTGAAGACCCGCTCGATCTTCAGACCCTTGCTCTTGCGTCCCGCTCGGGCGGACCCGCTGACCGTCTCCGTCATGAAGTGCTCCTGTTCCCCTGATTCTGACTTCTTCGTCATCTGGCTGTGCTCGCCGCGTGGTCTGCCACGCAACGGTCAATAAGTTGGGTTGCCCGACGCGCCGCTTCCCCACAACGCGCCGGGCAGACTGTGGTCAGCCGGTCGAGGCCGGCTGAGGTACGTCGGACGGGGCCGACGTGCTGTCGCAGGTGCCGGTCGCCGCCGGGGTCTGGGGCGACGACTCGACACCGGACGCTGCACGGACCGACCGCTCGGCCCGGAGCATCGCGATCTCCTCCTCGAACGCCGCAGCGCTCGCGAAGGACTTGTAGACGCTCGCGAAGCGGAGGTAGGCCACCTCGTCGAGCTCGCGCAGGGGGCCCAGGATCGCCAGCCCGACCTCGTTGGCGGGGACCTCGGCCCAGCCCTCGGCACGCAGGGCGCTCTCGACCTTCTGGCCGAGGTTGGCCAGGTCGTCCTCGGAGACCGGCCGGCCCTTGCACGCCTTGCGGACGCCGGCGATCGCCTTGTCGCGGGTGAACGGCTCGGTCGCACCGGAGCGCTTCACCACCACCAGTTGCATCTGCTCCACGGTGCTGAACCGCTTCTCGCAGGCCGGGCAGGTCCGCCGCCGGCGAATCGCGCTGCCGTCCTCGGCGACCCGGCTGTCGAGGACCCGGGTGTCGGTGTTGCGGCAGTACGGGCAGTGCATCTCGTGCCGCTCCTTCCACTCGGTGACCCGGCGGGTCGTCGTCGTCCTCATGCACTTAGTTCAACACCCAGCACCGACGGTTTCTGCCGTGCTCAGGCATGGCTCCACCAAGGTCTTGGCACCTTGGGATCTCGCCGTGGCCCGGGTGCTTCCGCGGGGCCGGCCTGTGGGCTGAACTGTGGGTAACTTGGGGACAAATAGCAGTCGCCTGTGCAGTTCTCGCCACTACCTGTGGAAAGTTACATCGGTGTGACTACTAGATGTAGTGGTAACCGTACGCGGGACCCCTAGAGCACGCAACCCGATCGCCGAATCTGGCCCAAGAAGCTTTCCCCGGACCGCAAAAGCGCAGGTCAGAGGGCCTTTTCCAGCTCGATCCGGGCGTGTCGGCTGGCCGGCTCGGCGTGTCGCCCCAGGCCCCTGCGCGCACGGCGCGGAACGGCCATGTCGGGCGCCAGAGCACGTTCGGGCCATTCCTCACTAGTCACCTCCGTCACCGGTCGGCGGCCCAGCTGGTTTGGACCTGGTGCGGATTGGGGAGATGAGTCGAGACTCCTGGCCGTTGCCACCACCAAGCCCCGTGCGCGTCAATGGGGGTGAGGTCCGGGGGGACCTCATCCGACCATGGTCAGCCGGGGGGCGTGACGATCATGAACAGCAGCACGATGGGCAAGCACCCGTGGTGGTTCCGCGACGGCGTGGCGATCATGTACGCGCTCAGCCACGGCACCGGGACCCAGGGCCCGCGGCTACCCCATCAGCCCGACCGCGACTCCGCCGGCCTGCCGCGCTCGATCTGCGGCGAGCGGCTCACTCCGTGGGAGATCGTCAGCGCCCGGCTCGCCGGCCGGCTCGCCGCGCTCCAGCAGCTCGCCCGCTCCGGCGTCGGGCCGACCCGGCGCGCGGGCGCCTATGTCGCGGGCCCCTGGTCGGCGGCGAGCGGGCTCGGCTACCACTTCGAGCAGGACGGTGACTCGGTGATCTTCGCCGAGCGCACGTTGTACGGCGTCTCGGTCGCCGGCCACGGGACGATCGACGGCACCCGCGTGTGGCTGCGCTACAAGGCCGCCGACGGGTCGGTCGGCGAGGCCGAGCTGACCCTCGAGGGCGGTTCGCTGCGCGGGGTGTTCATGAGCGACACCCACGGCACGGTCACCCCGGTGGTCTTCCGCCGCTGACCGCCGCACCCGCGCGGGGCCGATCGGACGTGCAGTTGCGCGCCTCGACCGCCGGCGTCAGGCGGGAAAGGCGGTCAGGTCGGCCGCGAGTGCACGTCCTACTGGCCCTCGGGCGTCGGCGTCGGGGCCGGGGTGGTCGGCTCGGCGGTGGGCGTGGGGGTCGGCGTCTCGGTCGGCTCGACGCTCGGCGTCTCGGTGGGCGTCGTACTCTCCGTCGGGGTCTCTCCCGGGCTCTCGCTCGGCACCAGCAGCTCACCCTCGTCCGGCTGCTCGGTCGGCGCGTCCGTGGGCGGTTCGGCCGGCGGGGCAGACGGCTCGGCCCCGCCGCCGACGCCCGGGATGGAGGTACGGCGATCCGCGTCCGACCCGCCGGTGTACGACGACACCGCCCGGCCGGCCACCAGCTCGAAGGCCACGATGACTGCCATCGCCGCGACGAACACGCCCACCGACACCAGCGCGATCCGCTTCCACGGCAGGCCGGCCAGCGCCACCCGCCAGCCTTCGGGTGCGGGGTCGGGGTCGGCCGCCTCGAGCACCTCCTGGGCACGCTCGAGCTCCCGCTCGGCCTCGGCCGGGGCCTCACGGACCCGGGACTGCGCAAGGCCGATCCGCACGGCCGCCACCGTCTGGGCGGCGGCGACCCGCTCCTTGGTGGCGCGCAGGTAGTGAGAGTAGACCGCGCTGCCGATCGTCGCAGCCAGGCTGCCGAGCGCGGCACCGATCAGGGTGCCGGCGACACCCACCGTGGACAGCAGCACCGCCGAGGTCACCGCAGCCAGGGCGCCGGCGGCGGACTGGACCCAGTTGATCTCGAGGCGTGGTTTCTCGTCAGTCATCCGTGTCCAGTATCCGGGGCCGGCCAAAACCCTCGTCCGGCCCCACGGGCGGCCCCGCCGCCCGGTCCAGACCGATCCGACACTGGCGGGAATATACCCACGGGGGTATACCTTGGGTCTGGTGACGCGCATCACGACCCAGCCAAGGAGCACACCTATGTACCTCGCGCAGTACTACCTGGACTGCCTCTCCCAGGCGTCCTACCTGATCGGTGACGAGAAGACCGGCCAGGCCGTGGTCGTCGACCCCCGTCGTGACATCGAGGAGTACCTCACCGACGCCCAGGCGCACGGCCTCCGGATCGTCGGTGTCATCAACACCCACTTCCACGCCGACTTCGTCTCCGGCCACATCGAGCTGGCCAACGCCACCGGCGCCTGGATCGGCTACGGCAAGGCCGCGCAGGCCGACTTCGAGGTCCGCTCGCTGTCCGACGGTGAGCGCATCGAGCTCGGCGACGTCGTGCTCGAGATCATGGAGACCCCCGGCCACACGCCGGAGTCGATCAGCGTGCTGGTCTACGAGAACGCCGAGGACACCGTGCCCTACGGCGTGCTCACCGGCGACGCGCTGTTCATCGGTGACGTCGGCCGCCCCGACCTGCTCGCCTCGATCGGCGTGACCGCCGACGAGCTCGGCAAGATGCTCTACCACTCCATCCAGCACAAGCTGATGGGCCTGCCCGACGAGACCCGCGTGTTCCCCGCGCACGGCGCCGGCTCGGCCTGCGGCAAGAACCTCTCCACCGAGAAGCAGTCCACGATCGGTGAGCAGCGCCAGTTCAACTACGCCTGCCAGCCGATGAGCGAGGAGCAGTTCCTCGCCGTGGTCACCGCCGGCCAGCCCCCGGCCCCGGAGTACTTCGTCTACAACGCGATCCTCAACCGCCAGGAGCGCGGCACCCGCGAGCCCGGCGCCACGCTGCCGGCGCTGTCCCCGCAGGAGGTGACCCAGGCCCTGGCTGACGGCGCGAAGGTGATCGACGCCCGCGACCCGGTCGAGTTCGCCGCCGGTCACCTCCAGGGCGCGATCAACGTGCCGGTCGACGGCCGGATGGCCGAGACCGTCGGCATGGTCGTCAAGCCCGACGACAAGATCATCCTGATGGCGCCCGAGGGCGAGGAGCAGGAGGCCGGCGTCCGCCTGGCACGGATCGGTTTCGACCACGCGGTCGGTTTCGTCCCGCGGCCCGAGGCGTACATGATCGACCACTGCCTCGACGAGCAGGTCGTCCACGCCAGCCGGATCACCCCGCACCAGCTCGACGAGCACGTCGCCGCCAACGACGTGCAGCTCGTCGACATCCGCAACGCCGGTGAGACCGAGGCCGGGATGATCCCGGGTGCGGTCAACATCCCGCTCGCGCAGCTCGCTCGTCGCGTCGGCGAGCTCGACGCCGACAGGCCGACGGTGCTCTACTGCGCCGGCGGCTGGCGCTCCAGCGTCGGCGGCAGCCTGCTGCGACACCTCGGCTTCACGGACGTCTCCGACGTGCTCGGCGGCTACGCCGGGTGGGAGGCCACGCACGCCGCGCACGCCTGATCTTCAGGGGGACGAGGGGTACGGCGGCCGGCGACCGTCGTACCCCTCGTCGTCTCCTGACTTGTTTGCCGGGGACTGCCCCGGGTATCCCCCGCCCATGGCACGCAACCGGATCCTCGCGATCATCCAGGCCGGCGGTGCGGGCGGACGCATGGACGTCCTCACCCGTGAGCGTGCCAAGCCCGCCCTGCCGTTCGCCGGGGTCTACCAGCTCGTCGACTTCCCGCTGTCGAACCTGGTGCACTCCGGCATCAGCGACGTGTGGCTCTCGGTGCAGTACCAGGGCGGGATGCTCGAGGAGGAGGTCGCCAACGGCCGACCCTGGGACCTCGACCGCAACCACGGCGGCCTGCGGCTGGTGATGCCGCAGCAGGGCACCGGCACCGGCGACGAGGAGGGGTTCGCCACCGGCAACGCCGACCTGCTGTTCCGGATCCGGGACCAGATCCGCGCCGCGGACCCCGAGGTCGTGCTCGTGCTCAGCGCCGACCACGTCTACCGGTTCGACTACCTGGACGCGATCGAGACGCACCGCGCCAAGGGTGCGGAGCTGACCATCGTCACCACCGAGGTGGCCAAGCGGCAGGCGAGCAACCACGCGACCGTCGAGGCCAACCGGCTCGGCCGGGTCACCGGCTTCGCCTACAAGCCGAAGCGGCCCAGCACGACCACGGTCGCGACCGAGATCTTCGTGTACTCCCCCGACGTCCTCGTCGAGACGCTCGAGGAGCTGCACCGCGAGCGCACCGCCGACGCCGAGCCCGGCGACAGCGGACTCGGCGACTTCGGAGAGAGCCTGGTGCCGCGGCTGGTGGACCGAGGCCGGGTCTACGCGCACGCGCTGCCCGGCTACTGGCGTGACCTGGGCCAGCCGCACCTGTACCTCGCCGCGCACCAGGACCTGCTCACCGGCGAGGCCGACGAGCTCTTCGCCGATCCGAGCTGGCCGTTCCTGACCCGTCAGCCGCAGCGGGTCGCGGCCCGGTTCGAGCCCGGCTGCGAGCTCGGCGACAGCCTGGTCAGCCCGGGCGCGCGCGTCGCCGGTGTCGTACGGCGCAGCGTCCTGGGCCCCGGCGTCGTCGTGGCGGCGGACGCCGTGGTGTCCGACAGCGTGATCCTGCACGACACGACCATCGAGGCCGGCGCCGAGGTGTCCTGGAGCATCGTGGACGCCGGCTGCACCATCGGCGCCGGAGCCCGCGTCGGGGACCCGGACGCGAAGGGCACCGACGACCCGGAGCAGGTCACCCTGGTCGGCCGCGACTCCACGGTCGCGCCCGGCGCCGAGATCACCGCCGGCGCCCGGCTGGAGCCGGGCACGACCGCCTGACGCCGACCGGACCGCCGACTGCGGATCCCGCCGGTCCGACGAGCGGCCCGAGGCGGCCCTGAGGTTGCTGCGGCCCTCGGCTCAGCCCTGCTGCGTCGGGGACTGTCCAGAACCCACGGGCTGCTGCGCGGAGCCTGCGTCGACCGCACCGGCCTTGCGCATGCGCACCATCAACAGCACGACCACCGCGATCAGCAGCACCACCAGCAGGACCAGCAGGCCGACAACCACCCACAGCATGGTGTTCCCGCCGTCGTCACCGGCGTCGACCGCGGCGGCCTCCGGCTCGTCCTCGCCGGCGGAGTCCGCCTCGTCGGCAGCGGGCTCCTCGGACGCCGCCTCGGTCGGCGAGGCACTCGGCGACTCCGCCGCGACACCCTCGCCCGTCACGTCGACGACGAACTCGAAGCTCAACGGGCGGTTCGCCGAGTCCTCGTCGAGCCGGATCTCCAGGTAGCGGGTGCCGTCCTCGTCGACCCCGCCCTCGGAGGCGACCCGGAAGGTCTTCGCGGTCCCATCGGTGTTGAAACCGCTGTCGCCCATGTCGCGGTCGAAGTCGGAGTCGTACCACGCCACCGACAGGCAGCAGTTGTACTCGGTGTCGCCGTACTCGGTCAGCGTCACGCCGTAGTCCTGTGCCGTCATCACGTCCACCGAGAACCACCGCGCCTCGCCGGGGGCGACGTCGTCGAGGTAGGTCGTCCCCGACTCGACCGGGGTGGCCTGCGTGGCGGCGGCGCCGCCGTCGATCTCCTCGCCGGAGGCCATCGCGGTGGCCGGGAGCGGCAGCACGAGTGCGGCGGCGAGGGTGGTCAGGGCGATGGCACGACGCATGGGTTCTTCGTCCTTGTCTTCTCGGGTGAGGTCACTTGCGGAGGGTGGAGCGGGCGAGCAGTCCGACGGCGGCGCCCGCGGCGAGCACGAGGGCGACCAGCACGGCGATCAGCACCGTCCACAGCCCGCCGCCCTCGTCGGTGTCGGCGGCCGCCGACTCGAGCTCGTCCTCGGCCGGCTCCTCGACGGCCTCGGGCGTCGGCTCCTCTGTGGGGCTGGGCTCGACGGTGGGGCTGGGCGTGGGCTCGACGCTGGGTGACTCCTCGAGCGCCGCACCGCTGACCTCTGCGACGAACTCGTAGGTCACCGGGCGGTTGGCGGCATCGGCGTCGAGGGTCACCTCGAGGTAGTAGTCACCGCTGTCGTCGAGGCCTCGGTCGGGCGAGGCGACACGCATCGTCTTGGCGGTGGCGCCGCCGTTGAAGGTGCTCTCCGAGTCGATCCGGTCGAAGTCCGGTCCGTGCAGCGCCAGCTCGAGGCAGCAGCCGTAGTCGGTGGACCCGTCCTCGGTCAGTGTCACGGCGACCTCCTGGCCCTGACCTGCCGGGAAGGAGTACCAACGCGCCTCGCCGGGTTTGACGTTGTCCACGTAGGCCGCCCCGGCCTCCATCGCGGTGGCTCGGGTCGCTGCCGGACCGCCCTGAATCGGGCCGCCGCTGGCCTCGAACCGCTGGATCGCGCGCTGCGAGACGGTGGTCAGCCGCTCGGTCAGCTGAGCGGCGTTGTCGGCGGTGTAGTAGCGCCCGCCGGTGGCCTTCGCCACGCACTGCAGCTGCTTCTGCGCCTTCGCGTTGCCCCGGAGGAACAACCCGACGGTGTCCACCTGGACCGCGATGCCCTGGCCCGCCAGCTGGCGCGCGGCCTGGCACGGCTCGGGGGCACCGCAGGTGTCCTCGCCGTCGCTGACCAGCACGATCGTGCGCTCCCCCTCGGGCGGGAAGTCCTTGACGGCCTGCTTCAGCGCCCCGCCGATCGGCGTGAACCCGGTCGGCTTCACCCCGTCGATGGCCGCGGTGATCGCCGTACCGGACTGCGCGACGGCCTCGACCGGCACCACCAGCTCGGTGTCCTGGCAGCCGCGGCGCTTGTCCTCCCCGGGGTAGGTGTGGCCGTAGAGCCGTAGTCCGACCGGGGTCTCGGGCGGAGCCTCGGAGACCAGCTGACGCACCGCCTGCCGGGCGCCCTGGATCAGCGTGGTGCCGCCGGCGTCCTTGCGGGCCATGGACCCGGAGACGTCCATGATCACGAGGATGGAGCCGCCCGGATCCTCCTCGGCGGTCGCCGCCTGCGGAGACCCGAGCATGGCGAGCGCTACGACGCAGAGCAGGACAAAACGGAGAACCATCTCTCAACCCCCATAGTGGACACCGTTGCGGAGCACCCTAGTGGACGGTTCCGACACCGTCGTCTCCGCTCGGACTCCGGGATCACCCTGGTCTCGTCCCTGAGCTTGGTCACAGCGGCGTTAATGCGCTGCAGACCGTCGGCGGTCGGGACTAGGTTTGCCGGGTGACCAGCGAGCACCCACAGACACAGACCTCCCACCGGCACAGCAAGTCGGTCGCCGCCCGCAGCGTCGACCTGCGCAAGGTGTACGGCGAGGGCGAGGCGGCCGTGAACGCCCTCGACGGCGTCGACATCGACTTCTACACCGCGGAGTTCACCGCCGTGATGGGCGCCAGCGGCTCGGGCAAGTCGACGCTGATGCACTGCATGGCGGCGCTGGACTCCCCCACCGCCGGCCAGGTGTTCCTCGGCGAGACCGACCTCTCCACGCTCAAGGACAAGCAGCTGACCGAGCTGCGCCGCGACAAGATCGGCTTCGTCTTCCAGTCGTTCAATCTGGTCCCGACGCTGACCGCGAAGGAGAACATCGAGCTGCCGCTGTCGATCGCCGGCCGCAAGCCCGACCAGGAGTGGTGGGACACGATCATCGACACGGTCGGCCTGCGCGACCGGCTCGGGCACCGCCCCAACGAGCTCTCCGGCGGCCAGCAGCAGCGCGTCGCCTGCGCCCGGGCGTTGATGAGCCGGCCCGAGATCGTCTTCGCCGACGAGCCGACCGGCAACCTCGACTCGACCTCCGGCGCCGAGGTGCTCAGCCTGCTCCGGCGCAGCGTCGACGAGCACGGGCAGACGATCGTGATGGTGACCCACGACCCGGTCGCCGCGGCCTACACCGACCGGGTGGTGTTCCTCGCCGACGGCAAGGTCGTCGACGAGCTGCGCAACCCCACCCGCGAGAGCGTCCTCGAGGAGATGGGCAAGCTGACCGCGAGGGCGATGGCCTGATGTGGCACGTCACCTTGCGCAACCTCGTTGCGCACAAGGTCCGGCTGTTCCTCAGCGCATTCGCGATCGTGCTCGGCGTCTCGTTCGTGTCCGGCTCGTTCATCTTCACCGACGCGATGGGTGGGGCGTTCAGCGGGATCATCGCCGGCAGCACCTCCGACGTGGAGATCACGCCCGAGGGCGCCGGGTCCTGGGACTCCGGCCCTGACGCGCGCACCATCCCCGACTCGGTGGTGGAGGACCTCCGCGAGATCGACGGCGCCGCCGAGGTCAACCCCTACAACCAGCTGCTGTCGATGTACGTCATCGGCTCCGACGGCAAGCTCGTCGGTGGCAACGGCCCGCCGGGCCTGGCGTTCACCGACGGCGACTCCACCGCGCTGACCGGTGACCCGATCACCACGTACGTCGACGGGGAGCGCCCTGACGGTCCCGGTGAGATCGCCATGGACGTCGACACCGCCGAGAAGGGCGGCTACGAGGTCGGCGACACGGTCAAGCTGGTCACCCCCGGGGACCCGCCGACGCTCGACGTCGAGCTGGTCGGTCTCGTCGAGTTCGGCGAGGGCTCCCTGGCCGGCGCCACGCTGACGCTGTGGGACGCCGAGACGATGCAGGACCTGTTCTTCGGCGGTCGTCGGGAGTGGTCGGGTGTCTCCCTCGCCGCCGAGCCCGGCGTCTCCCAGACCGAGCTGCGCGACGCGGCCGCCGAGGTGCTGCCCGAGGGCGTCACCGCCAAGACCGGCGACGCCGTGGTCGACGAGAACGAGGAGGGCCTGCAGGAGATCCTCGGCTTCCTCAACACCTTCCTGCTCGTCTTCGCGACCGTCGCGATGATCGTCGGCACGTTCCTGATCATCAACACGTTCTCGATCCTGGTCGCCCAGCGCAGCAGGGAGCTCGCGTTGCTCCGTGCCCTCGGGGCCTCGCGCAGGCAGGTGAACCGCTCGGTGCTCACCGAGGCGCTCGTCATCGGCCTGATCGGGTCGACCGTGGGTCTCGGGGCGGGCTTCCTCCTCGCGCTGGGGCTCAAGGCGCTGTTCGGCGCGATCGGCCTGGACCTGTCCAACGCCGAGTTCCCGGTCGAGCTGCGCACGGTCGTCGTGTCCTACGTGGTCGGCATCGTCGTGACCATGCTTGCCGCCTACCTCCCCGCCCGCCGTGCCTCCCGGATCCCTCCGGTGGCGGCGATGCGCGACGACGTGGCGCTGCCGGAGACCTCGCTGCGCCGCCGGGTGATCTTCGGGACCGTGCTCGTGGTGGCAGGCATCGGCCTGATGTTCGCCGGCTTCTCCACCGACGGCGGCACCGGCCTGACGATGATCGGCCTCGGGATGCTGTCGATCCTGATCGGTGTCTCGCTGATGAGCCCGGTCATCGGTCGCCCCGTCGTCGATCTGCTCGGTGCGTCGTACCGTCGGCTGTTCGGCACGGTCGGCCAGCTGGCCGCGCAGAACTCCAAGCGCAACCCGCGCCGCACCGCGGCCACGGCATCCGCGCTGATGCTGGGCCTCGCGCTGGTGTCGCTGATGTCGATCCTCGGGGCGTCGGCCGCGGCGAGCACCGACAAGGCCCTGAAGGCCGCGATCACCTCGCAGTTCGTGGTCTCCAACGCCGTGGGCACGCCCTTCTCGCCGAGCATCGCCGAGCAGATCCGCGAGGTCGACGGGATCGACGCGGTGGCGCAGTTCCGGCAGGCCTTCGCCGAGGTGAACGGTGACGGCGCGTTCGTCGGGGCCTCCGACCCCGAGGACCTCGCGGCCGCAACCGACTTCCCGTTGACCGCCGGCGCGATGAGCGCCTTGCGGCCTGGCACGACGATCATCACCCAGGACGTCGCAGACGAGCAGGGGCTCGCCCCCGGTGACGAGTTCGAGATGGACTTCCAGGGCGGCACCGTCGACCTCACCGTCGTGGGTGTCTTCCAGGCGGGCGCCTCGGTGCCTGCGGACTACCTGGTCACGCTCGACACGCTGGAGAAGGGCGGTCTGCAGCCGCTCGACACGATCCTGTTCGTCAACAAGACCGCCGACGCCGACGCGGACGCGGTGCGCGCGGACGTCGAGGAGATCCTGGCCGACCTGCCGACGGTGACCCTGGCCGACCCGGCCGAGTTCGCCGAGCAGCAGAAGGAGCAGATCGACTTCTTCCTCAACATCATCTACGCACTGCTCGGTCTCGCCGTGATCATCGCGGTGCTCGGCATCGTCAACACCTTGGCGCTGTCGGTGATCGAACGCACCCGGGAGATCGGCCTGCTGCGCGCGGTCGGGCTGTCCCGGTCGCAGCTGCGCCGGATGGTGAGGCTCGAGTCGGTCATCGTCGCGGTGCTCGGTGCGGTGCTCGGTGTCGTCATGGGCATCGCGTTCGGTGTCGCGCTGCAGCAGGCGATCGCCGACCAGGGCATCGACGTCCTTGCGATCCCGTGGGGCCGGCTGCTGCTGTTCGTGGTCGTCGCCGCGCTCGTCGGCGTGCTCGCGGCGGTCTTCCCGGCCCGCCGCGCGGCCCGTCTCGACGTGCTGCGCGCGATCAGCGCGGAGTAGCCGGATAGGGTCGACCGGGTGGAGAGGGAGCAGGAAGCGCGGCGTCGGATCGGCACCGGCGTGGCAGCGGTCGTGGCCGTCGTGCTCGGCGCTGCCCTGCTCTACCTCGGCATCACGATGGTCCGGTTCGGGATCTACGCGATCGACGAGGGTGAGACGTTCATCGGCGTCGCGTCCCTGGTGCTCGGCACGGCTCTCGGGGCCGTCCCGGTCGCGGTGCTCGTGAGCCAGGTGCGCGCGATGTTGAGGCGCCGTGGCTGAAGGACGTCGCGTCCGCAAGCACAGCGAGTCTCGGGCCAGTGGCAAGCCTCTGGTCCTGCTCGGCGCCCTGGCGCTCGGGGTGGTCCTGTCCGCGGTGGCGTGGGTCTACCTCGTCGGTGCCGCGATCGACTTCGGCGTCGTCGCGCGCAGTGGCTCGCCGGGGGCGTGGCTGTTCACCGCCGGGGCCTCGCTGGGCGCGGTCGTCTGCCTCGTCCTGCTGCTCGCACTCATCGGGCGCGGCCTGCGCGTGCTCGGTTTCCTGTCGGACTACCGACCCCGCCGCGCGGCTCCACGGCGCAGGGCTGAGTGACCGCTGCAGCGGGCCGGTCCTGCTCAAGCCGGTCCGCTGGGTGCTCCCACGACATCCTGGAGATCGTCGTACCGCTGCCGCACGGTGCGCAGATCGGCGGTCTCGTCGAGGTTGCGCCTGGCCGCCTCCAGGACCAGCTGTGCCTCTCGGACGAGGGGCTCGATGCGGTCGGGGTGGCGAACGCACCGGGCGATGCGGGCCAACGACTCGAGCAGGTGGACGTACACCGAGGCGTGGAAGTCGGCGCACTGACGGATCTGGTCGAAAGCGCCGCCGACCATCCGGTCCCAGGTGACCGGGTCCTCGACCGTGACGCGCAGCCGCCCCCGCTCGTCGACCACGTTCGACGGCGGGAACTCGCGACCGGCCAGCACGCACAGCCCGGAGCTCAGCTGGTCGACGCACGTGTTGGCGGTGAACGGGTCGTTGATACCGGGAGACAGTGCGCGTACGGCGATCTCGACCATCTGCTTGATCGGGAACTCGATGTCGTCCTGGGCGCTGCGCCGGGGCCCGGCGACGACACAGCCGGCGATCTCGTCGAGGACCTCGTCGGTGACGTGGGCGGCCGGGTACGCGAGGGCGAACGTGGTGTTGTCGACGACGAAGCGGCCGGGCCGGGTCTCCAGGCGGACCACGAGATCGTGCTCGCTCGCCACGTCGACCAGCCGCTGGACGTCCAGCACCTGGACGTACCCCGTCCGTTTGGCCGCGACCGGGCGCGAGCCGGCGTCGAAGTCGTCGGGGAGAACCGGTTCCTGACTCGTCGTCCGGGCTGTCCCGTCGCCCTCGACCTCCGGAAACAGGACGTCGGTCGCCCGCAGCAGCTCGTCCGAGATGGCCGCGATCAGGTTGGGCGCCTGGATCGTCGTGGCCACGTGGTGGATGAAGTAGATCAGGACGCTCAGGCTGGCGACGGCGAGCAGCAGCGCGACCGTCACCGACAGATGAGGCACCGTCGTCGGGTCGTCGCTGCGGATCGCGCGCAGGACCAGCAACGAGTAGAGGAACGTGGACACGAACGTGCCGAGCGTGAGCTGCTGGCCCCGGTCGCGCATGAAGTTCGACAGCATGCGCGGACCGAACTGCGACGACGCGAGCTGCAGGGTGACGATGGTGATCGAGAAGACGACACCTGCGACCGTGATCATCGACGAGGCGATGGTGCCGAGGACTTCTCGCGCCCCGTCCGGCCCGCCGGAGTACACGAGCTGGCCCAGCCACTCGATCCGCTCGGGGTCGAAGTCCTTGTCGAGTGCAATGGTTCCACTGGCCAGCAGGGCCGACCCGAGCAGCATCAGGCTGGGGAGGAACCAGTAGCTGTTGCGCAAGCGCTCGGCGATGAACCTGAACCGGATGCCCATCTGGCTCCTCTGGGACGGACGAGTTGAACCCCGAACCTACCGGGCCTCCTAGCCGGCGCTCGGAGTTCTCGGCGATCGCCCGGCGGGTGTTCCGCGCGTCGAGCTGCCGTCCACAGCTTCCCGGTCGGGTCTAGCCGAATCCTGGCCGCCTCAGTAGGTTGCTGATCGCTGTCGTCGCCGGACGACCCGGACGCCGCAGCATCTCGGTCGGGAACACATGGGGGTCGAATGCTCGGGACTCTGACTTCGCCGGGAACGGCCTCTGGGCTCCAGCTCAGGGCGGCGGCGGGTGCCTTGGCGCTGGGCGTGCTCATCGGCGGTGTCTCCGGCTGCAGCTCGAACCCCGAGCCGCCGCCCCTCGAGAGCGCCTCTGCCGCGCCGTCCGCGACGCCCACGCCCTCCGCCGTGCCGCCCGAGCTGCCCGCCGAGGCCAAGGGGGCGAGCAAGGCTGCCGCCAAAGCGTTCGTGCGTCACTACGTCGAGGTCGTGAACTACTCGATGACAACCGGTGACACTCAACCACTTCGAAACCTGCATCGTGACCGCTGCTCAACGTGCGAGGCGATTGAGAACCGGATCTCGGATGTGTACCGACAAGGTGGCCGACTCGAAGGCGATGGATGGAGCATCCAGAGCCTTGAGCACATCCCTTCACCGCGGAGATCCACCACAGTCATTGCCGCGGGCATTTCCATAGCGCCGCAGACGACGATTGAGACAAGTGAGGCTCCACCCTCAACCTCGCCGGCAAGTCGCGGACACCTTGACTTCACCCTCGCGCATACATCATCTGGCTGGGTTGTCGTGCGACTGGAGGCGACACAATGACTTCGCGCATGGGATGGAGGAGTTGGCTGAGAAGCTTCGGCGTAGGCATGCTCCTCTTGGGACTACCGATCGCGCCGGCAATCGCGGAACCAGACGTCGCGGGAGGCGCCAAAGGCGACTCAGTCTTTGTTGCAGCGGTCGAGCAAACGGAGCGCGACGCACAGCTTTCGTCGCATCAAGCCGCGGTCACGGCGTCCAGTGGCGTGTTCGTGGCGTACGAGTGGGTCATCGCCTGTTCGTCGCCGGGCACGGGAACCTCTGGAAGCACCGAGACCGACTGCGCGGCTGCCCAGGTCTGCGCCGATCCAAGTGCGCGGCTGTATCGGCTCTGGGGCAGAACGGATGCGAATACCTGGCTGCCGTTGTCGACCCAGTGCTTCGGCGAGCCGCCGACGGCGGCTGACACTCCGCGACCGCAGGTCACGCCGGGGTTGGTCCTGAACGAGATCCGCCGGATCGGTCTCCCGACGCTGCAGGCCCGGACGCAGCCGGAGGGCAGGACGCTGGTCAACTTCGACACGATCTTCTACACGCAGGCTCAGCCGTTCACGGCGACGGTCACGCTGCTGGGCCAGCAGGTCGACATCGTCGCCGAGGCTGTCGAGTACACCTGGCACCACGGCGACGGGCAGACCACCGCCACGACGAGCCCCGGCGCGCCGTACCCGTCGATGGAGATCACCTACCGCTACTCCGACGCCGACGTCACCGTTCGTCCACGGGTGGACGTCACGTATTCGGCAAGGTTCCGCGTCAACGGCGGCGCCTGGCAGGACATCCCGGAGACACTGACCATCGCCGGACCTGAGGCAAGCCTGCGGATCAGCGAGGCGAGGGCAACGCTGTCGGGCAACTACGGGTAGCGGCGGCCGCAGGACACCTGCCTAGCCCGCCGACCACCCGGGCCGGCCGATACGCAACCATGTGCCATGCCCAAGCTCCGGAACCCACGCCGCGCCGCCGCACTCGGTTACCTCGCCCTCGCCGGCGTCGACACCTACCTCGCAGGACGCGGGGGCAAGGCAGCCCGGCGGGCTCGGTATCTCACCAAGCCGTTGCTGATGCCCACGCTCGCCGCCCGCACCGAGCTGGCCTCGGCCGGGCGCGCTGACGGGCTCCTCCGTGGTGTCCAGGCAGCCCAGGCCTTCTCGTGGGGCGGCGACGTGGCTCTCCTCGGCAAGAGCAACTCGGCGTTCCTCGGCGGCGTGGGCTCGTTCCTGGTGGCCCACCTCGGCTACATCGCGGGATTCACGTCTGCACGCGACCCGCAGGCCGGGCTCTCCGAGCCGGGTGTGAAGGCCGGCGTCGCGAGCTGGGTCGTCCTCGCGCCGGTCATGGCCACTGCGGCCGGACGCAAGGACCCGACCCTCCGGGTGCCGATCGCGGTCTACTCCGCGATCCTGTCCGCGATGTTCGCGAGCTCGACCGTGCTCCGCGGCTCCATGTCTCCCACGGCCCGGCGCAAGATCATGGCCGGGACGTCGCTGTTCCTGCTCTCCGACAGCCTGCTCGGGGTCCAGGAGTTCCTCCGGCGTGACCCGTCGCCGGCCCTGGAGTCGGCGGTGATGGCCACCTACACCGCCGGCCAGTGGTTGATCGCCGACGGAGCCGTCGCCGCCGCAGAGAGCTGAGCGGCAGAGAGGTGACCGGCAGGGAGCCTGAACAGTCGACGAGGGCGGAGCCAGCGCTGGCAGCTCCGCCCTCGTCCTTCCCCTCGAAGCCGGCCACGGGTCGAAGGAAGCCGGCAACAAGTCATCTCAGCCCAGCGGGACGGCCAGCTCCTGCCCTCGCTGCAGGCTCGCGCTGGGGAGCGCGTTGAGCTCCTGGATGTGGTGGATCATCTCGCGCACCTCGCCCGGCTCGGCGATCTCGCTGGCGATGCCCCAGAGGGTGTCACCCTCCCCCACCACGACGGTGCGGGTCTCGACCGGCGCTCCGGCCTCACCGGTGGCAGCGGAGTGACCACCGAAGACGGTCAGTGCCACGAACGCCAGCCCCACGAACAGCATCAGCAGGACGAGCCGGCCGCGTCGGGTCAGCCGCACGTTCGGCGTACGCCGAACCGAACGGGGACCGGTGAAGCCGAAGTCGTGTGCCGCAACGATGGCGCTCATGGGTGAGACCTCCTGGGAGTTGCCGTGCCGTACGTCCATGAACAGAGGTCTATCGGTGACCGCCGACAGTTTTCGGCGGGCGCCTCTCGAAACCCTGTTCGATCGAACACGTGTACGAACATAGGGCCAGGCAGAAGGCTGTGCAAGAGACACGCCGAACATGTGTTCGACCGAACCCGAGTCGCGGGAGCCCTGCGCGGGGCGATCTCCCTCCCCGTGCCGGGCCGCCACGGTCAGAGGGAATCCGGCATCCCTTGGCGAACGCCGCCGTTCAGCGCGGCCGGCCGCGGCGCATCGCGCGGCGACCGTCCCACAGGAAGATGTTCAGACCCTTCATGGACACCGAGGGCGTCACGGAGGTGAACCGCATCAGGCCGGCCCGCCAGCCGGGCACCGAGCGGACGACGCGGTTGGTGCCGACCAGGCCCACGGCCGCCTCTGCGACCTCGTCCACGCCGAGCAGGGCACCGCCGGAGTGGACCAGCGCCTTGGCCATGCCGTCCGCCTTCATCGCCTCCACCATCGCGGTGGCCACCCCGTCTGGACACAGTGCATGGACCCTGATGTTGTCGGGCGTCTCGACGTGGACCGACTGGGTCAGCGACACGACGGCGGCCTTGGTCGCGGCGTACACCGACAGACCGGGGACCGGTCCGTGCGCGGACAGGGAGGCGGTGTTCACGATGTCGCCGCCGCGCGAGCCGAAGGCGTCGACCGCCGCGCGCATCCCCCAGGCGACGCCGAGGAGGTTGACGTGCACCAGCTGCTCGACCGAGGCGGAGGAGAGCTCCATGAGCGCCCCGTCGTTGCCGACACCGGCGTTGTTGAACCAGACCGCGAGCGGACCGTGCTGCAACGCCTCCTCGGCGACCGCGCGGTGTGACGCCTCGTCGCGGACGTCCTGCTGGAGACCGGCGACCGCGCCGATCTCCTCGGCGGTACGACGGGCAGCCGCACCGTCGATGTCGGTGATCAGCACGTGATGGCCGCGGGCCACCATGCGCTCGGCGATACCGCGGCCGATGCCGCGCGCTCCGCCCGTGACGACGACGGAGGTACCAAGGGAGGGGGACTGTGTCATGGAGGAACTCAACCAGACACGCCCATTCGAACAGGTGTTTGAAGCGGCACCGATTCAGGTCTACCTTGTGAACAGGCCAGGCGCGACGACGGCGCGGCACTCGAGAAGGGCATGGACGATGGCATCAGGCAAGGGCAGAGCAGTCTCCGAGCTCCCCGACGGACCCCCTGACGCCTCCGGCCTGACCCCGCGACAGCAGCGGGTGCTCGAGGTGATCCGCGAGTCGATCGAGGCCCGTGGCTACCCGCCGAGCATGCGCGAGATCGGCGAGCGGGTCGGCCTGACCAGCTCCTCCTCCGTCGCCCACCAGCTGCGGACGCTCGAGGAGAAGGGTTTCCTCAAGCGCGACCCCAACCGTCCCCGCGCGATGCAGGTCTTCTCCCCCGGCGAGGTCGTCGAGTCCGCCACCGGCGACGCCGGAGTCAGCCCGATGCCGGCCGCCACCTACGTGCCGATGGTCGGCCGGATCGCCGCCGGTGGTCCGATCCTGGCCGAGGAGCGGGTGGAGGACGTGTTCCCGCTGCCCAAGACCCTCGTCGGCGAGGGCACCCTGTTCCTGCTCGAGGTAGTCGGCGACTCGATGATCGACGCGGCGATCTGCAGCGGCGACTACGTCGTGGTGCGGCAGCAGCCCACCGCGGAGAACGGCGAGATCGTCGCGGCGATGCTCGACGGCGAGGCCACCGTCAAGACCTTCCAGCGCAAGGACGGCAAGGTCTGGCTGCTCCCCCACAACGAGGCCTACGACCCGATCGACGGCACCCACGCCACCATCCTCGGCAAGGTCACCGCGGTCCTGCGCAGGGTCTGACCCGTACGATCCGCTGCGTCTGAGGGGTCGGACGCCGCCGCGTCTGGACGCCCGGAGCGCGTCAGTCGAGCTCGACGAACAACAGCGGCCCGCGGTCGTAACGGCCGCCGTCGATGTCGAGCACCAGCCCGTCGGCGTACAGCAGTGGCTGCGTGACCCGTGACGACGGCTCGTCGAGCAACGAGCCGATGATCGTGTGGCCGTGCACGATCTGCTGGCCGCCGTACCTGGTGAGCAGGCCGCGCGCGACCTCCCTGCCGTCGCCGCCGGCGAACTCGTAGCGGCGGGTGAGCAGCGCCCACACCTGCCAATGCGCCTCGAGGTCGTCCGGGTCGGACAGCAGGTCGCGCACGGTCTCGTTGACCTCCTCCACGCTGCCGCCCCAGGTCGTGATCGCCGTGGTGTCGGAGTGCATCAGCAGATAGCTCCTGGCACCGCCGAGCACGGGCAGCGAGGCGAGCCAGGCGATGTGCTCCTCACGCAAGCGCGCCTGGTCCTCCGCCAGTCCTCCGTTGGCCCGCCAGGACGCGGAGAACTGCGACCCGGGGAAGCGGTACCGGCCGACGGCGAGGATCTCGTGGTTGCCCATCAGCACGTGCACCCGGCCGGGAGCCTCGCGCTGCAGCCGCATCACCGCCTCGACGACGCCGAAGCCGTCGGGACCGCGGTCGAGCAGGTCACCGAGGATCCACAGCTCGTCGTCGGCGCCGAACCCGAGCCGGTCCAGCCCCCGCAGGAAGTCGTCGCGATGGCCGTGCACGTCGCTGACCACGTAGAGAGACCCCATCGCCCCATCCTTGCAGGGAGTCACGCGCGCCGACCGCATCACCGCCGGGCCTGGGGTGACCCGGCTCACGTCGAGACCGCGCAACAGCTGAACGAACGGTGAACAGTCGCTACCTCACGTCACCGATCCGGCACAGCGTCGTTGGATGCAGCGTGACCAACATCGAGCTCGACCGCCGCTCCCTCCTCGTCGCCGGCGCCGCCACCACCGGAGCCGCCGCCCTCGGGGTCGCCATCGCCGAGGAGGCCGAGGCCGCCCCGAACCGGTACTTCCGCCACGGCGTGGCCTCGGGGGACCCGTACCCGACCAGCGTGATCCTGTGGACCCGGGTCACCCCGACCCCGCAGGCAACCGCCGGCTCGGGCAAGGGGCCGCGGGTCGTCGTACGGTGGCAGGTCGCCATGGACCGCCGGTTCCGCCACGTGGTCGCGAAGGGCGCGTTCACGACCAGCGCGAAGCGCGACCACACCGTGAAGCTCGAGGCCACCGGCCTCCGTCCGCGTACCACGTACTACTACCGGTTCCTCTACAAGGGCGTGGCCAGCCCGGTCGGCCAGACCCGCACCGCGCCGGCCCCGAACGCGGACCCGCGCAACCTGCGCTTCGGTGTGGCCTCCTGCTCCAACCTGCCCGCGGGGTACTTCTCGGCCTACCGCCACCTGGCCCGGCGCAACGACCTCGACGCGGTGATCCACCTCGGCGACTACCTCTACGAGTACGGTGCGGACGAGTACGGCGACCTGCGCACCCCCGTGCCCGCCCACGAGATGGTGTCGCTGGCCGACTACCGGCAGCGGCATGCGCAGTACAAGGAGGACAAGGACCTCCAGGCGCTGCACCGGAAGTTCCCGTTCATCGTCACCTGGGACGACCACGAGGTCACCAACGACCAGTGGGCCGAGGGTGCCGAGAACCACGACCCGGCGACCGAGGGCGACTACCGAGCCCGCCGCCGCCGCGCGCACCGTGCCTACGACGAGTGGATGCCGGTGCGGATGGGTGAGACCGCAGCGCTCGGCGACGGCACCCGCCTCTTCCGCCGGCTCAAGTTCGGCACGCTCGCCGAGCTGTCGATGCTCGACCTGCGCACCTACCGCTCCCAGCAGGCGGCCGCGCCAGTCGTCGACGGGTCGGTGAGCCACCAGGAGCGCACGATCACCGGTGAGGCGCAGATGCGCTGGCTCAAGGAGTCCCTCGACGACGACCGCGCCCAGTGGAAGCTGATCGGCAACCCGGTGATGATCGCGCCGGTGGTGTTCCCGCCCCTGCCCCACGAGCTGACCCGGGCGATCAACGACTTCACCGGCCTGCTGCCCGAGGACGGCTCGCCCTACAACGTCGACCAGTGGGACGGCTACACCGCCGACCGGCACGAGGTGCTCGACCACCTCGCCGACAACGGTGTGCGCAACACCGTGTTCCTCACCGGCGACATCCACTCCGGCTGGGCGTGCGACCTGCCGATCGACGCCGGCACCTACCCGAGCGAGGCCGGTCGCTCCGTGGCGACCGAGTTCGTGTGTACGTCGGTCACCAGCGACAACCTCAACGACATCACGCAGACCGCCCCGGTGCGCTCGAGCATCCCCGTCGAGGCGTTGATCCAGGCCAACAACCGGCACATCAAGTACCTCAACTTCGACGACCACGGCTACTCCGTCCTCGACGTCACCGCCGCGCGAACCCAGATGGACTACTACGTGATCAGCGAGCGGACCGACCCGGACGCCACGGCCAGCTGGACCGCGTCCTGGGCCACCGACGCCAACACCCAGCGCGTGCACGCCGTCGACGCACCGGTCAGGGAGCGGTGATGGGCCCGACCACCAGGGTGTCGGCGGGCGGGGGCGAGCTGAACCGCCGCTCCTTCCTCAAGGTCACCGGAGCCGCCGGGGCGTCGCTGCTGTTCTCCGCCGCCCTCGGCGCGCCGACCGCGCAGGCCGCCGTGAAGCGCAAGCCGCGGGCCTACGTGCTCGTCGTCGACGGCGCCCGCCCCGACGAGATCGGCAGCGGGCTGATGCCCAACCTGCAGGCGCTGCGCGACGGCGGGATGAACTTCCCGCGCGCGCGGTCGCTGCCGGTGATGGAGACCATCCCGAACCACGTGATGATGATGACCGGGGTCCGCCCCGACCGCAGCGGCGTGCCCGCCAACGCGATCTACGACCGCACCGAGCAGGTGATCCGCGACCTCGACCGGCCCAGCGACCTGCGCTTCCCCACGGTCATCGAGCGGCTCAACCGCAACGGGTTCACCACCGGGACCGTGCTCAGCAAGGAGTACCTGTTCGGGATCTTCGGCAAGCGCGCCACCTACCGCTGGGAGCCGGCCCCGATCGTCCCGATCAGCGGGCACGCGCCGGACGCCTTCACGATGGACGCCGCGATCAGCATGGTCGAGGAGTTCGACCCCAACCTGGTCTTCGTGAACCTCGGCGACTGCGACCGGGTCGGCCACATGGACCTCACCGGCACCACGCTGAAGGCCGCGCGCACGGCCGCACTGCTCAGCGTCGACACGCAGGTCGGCCGGTTCGTGGAGATGCTGAGGTCAACCGGGCGGTGGTCGACCTCGATGGTGGTCGTGCTCGCCGACCACTCCATGGACTGGTCGCGCCCGGACCGGATCATCTCCCTGCAGCCGGCGCTCGACGCCGACCCGCTGCTGGCCGGCAACGTCGTCGTCGCGCAGAACGGCGGGGCGGACCTGCTGTACTGGACCGGGCCCGCCGATCGTCGTACCGCAGCCCTCGACCGGATGCGCGCGATCGCCTTGGAGACCCAGGGCGTTCTCTCGGTCCGTCTCCCGCGACGGCTGCGGCTCGGCGACAACGCCGGCGACCTGGTCGTGTACTGCCGTTCGGGCTGGCGGTTCAGCGACCCGGCGCCGTACAGCAACCCGATCCCGGGCAACCACGGCCACCCGGCCACCTCGCCGATCCCGTTCTTCGTCGGCGGAGGTCATCGGCGGGTCGGCAGCGGCGTCTCGAGCGCGAAGGCCGCCACGGTGGACGTCGCTCCCACCGTCGGCACGTTCTTCGGTCTCGGCGCGCCGCGGGGCGGGTACGACGGCCGCAGCCACCTGTAGCTCCGGCGAGCTCAGCCGGCCGCGGCGGGTGCTCCTGCCGACTCCGAGAGCCGCTTGAGCGCCTTCAGCACCACGTCGCGGTCGGTGGTCGGCCACATCGGCGGGAGCGAGGCGCGCAAGAACCCGCCGTAGCGCGCGGTGACCAGCCGCGGGTCGAGGATCGCCACGACCCCGCGGTCCTGGCTGGTGCGGATCAGCCGGCCGGCCCCCTGGGCGAGCAGCAGCGCCGCGTGGGTGGCGGCGACCGACATGAAGCCGTTGCCGCCGGCCCGGTCCACGGCCCGCTGGCGCGCGGACATCAGCGGGTCGTCGGGTCGCGGGAACGGGATCCGGTCGATCAGGACCAGCTGGCAGGTGTCCCCCGGCACGTCGAGGCCCTGCCACAGGCTGAGGGTGCCGAACAGGCAGGCGTGCGGGTCCTCGACGAACAGCCGAGCGAGCTCCGGCAGCTGCGCCTCGCCCTGCGCCATGACCGTCAGGTGCGGCAGCCGCTCGCGCAGTGCCTCCGCCGCCGCGTCCGCGGCACGCCGCGAGGAGAACAGACCCAGGGTGCGACCGTCGGCGGCGTCGACGAGGCCGGCGATCTCGTCGATCTGAGTCGGACCGAGACCGTCGCGGCCCGGCGGCGGCAGGTGCCGTGCGACGTAGAGGATCCCCTGGCGGCCGTAGTCGAACGGCGAGCCGACGTCGATGCCGCGCCAGGGCTGGACCCCGTCGTGCTCCTCGGAACCGGTCCTCTCGGCCACCGCGGCCTCGCCGGTGTCGTCGCCCGCGACGTCTCCGCGGCCCGTCGCGCCGGACGGCGCGGCGTCGATCGAGTGGTCCACGCGCTCGGTGGGCTTGAGGCCGATGCTCGTGGCCACCGAGCTGAAGTCACCGCCGAGCATCAGCGTCGCGGAGGTGAACACGACGGTCTTGTCGTGCAGCAGCTTGTCGCGCAGCGGTCCCCACACCTGCAGCGGTGCGACGAACAGGCGGCTGCCACCCCGCGAGGGGTCGCGGTCGCTGACCCAGAGCACGTCGGACTCGAGGTTGGCTGCCATCCTCTGCGCAGTCGCGAAGATCTCCTGCACCCAGCCCCGGGCCTGAGTCCGCCCTGCGTCGGCCTCGCCGCCCGCGCCGCCGGACTCCTTCGGGAAGGCCGAGATCAGGGCGCGCGCGGAGTCGCGCACCAGCGCGAGCCCGTCCGCGAGCGCGGTGGGCAGCGAGTCGATCCGTCCGGCGTCGGTCTCGGCAAGGGCGTCACGGAGCACGTCGGCAGCGTCGGCGAGCTCGTCGGCCTCGTTGCCGAGCCCGGAACCGGCCGAGCCGTCGACGTACTTCTGCGACCGTTTCGCGGCTCGCTCGATGTCCGCCACGGACAGCTCGTCGGTGGCGGCCTGGGTCACCCGTGCGGACAGCTCGTGGGCCTCGTCGATGACCACCGCGTCGTACTCCGGGATCATCGGCACGCCTTCGATCGCGTCGATGGCCAGCAACGAGTGGTTGGTGACGATCAGCTGGGAGTGCGCGGCCTTCTCCTTGGCGCGCTCGGCGAAGCACTCGGTGGCGTAGGGGCACTTCGTGGCGCCGAGGCACTCGCGGTGGGTGACCGACACCTGCCGCCAGACCCGGTCGGTGTGCTTCGGCGCGGAGTCCTTGTCGCCGGGGCCGTCGCGCTCGGCCTCCTCCTCGGCCCAGGACCTCAGCGCGAGAACCTCCGCGCCCATCGACCCCTCGGGCACGTCGACGAGGGTGCCCTGGTCGTCGGGGACACCCTCGCGGATCCGGTGCAGGCAGGCGTAGTTGGAGCGGCCCTTGAGTACGGCGTACGTCGCTTGGTCCCCCAGCGCACCGTGATCCCCGCCCACCGCCTCGAGCAGGGCAGGGATGTCGCGCTCGACGAGCTGGTGCTGGAGGGCAAGCGTCGCGGTGGCGACGACGACTCGGCGGTCGTGCAGCAGCGAGGGCACCAGGTAGGCCAGTGACTTGCCGGTGCCCGTGCCGGCCTGCACCAGCAGGTGCTCTCCGGTCGCCAGCGCACGCCCGACTGCCTCGGCCATCTGGATCTGGCCGGGACGCTCCTGACCGCCCAGTGCGCTCACGGCACCGGCGAGGACCTGCTTCACGGTCGGGGAGCTGTGCACCGCAGAACCCTATCCGCTCCGGCCGGCCACCACCGAGTCACTTCCACAGCACTCCGCCGCCGACCCGACTGCGGGTCGACGGCGGAGCCGTCGGGGAGTGATCGGGTCAGACGACCGCGCCCGAGTCGTTCGGGTCACGGGCCACCCGCTGCTTCTTGGCGGTCGCCTTGGGCAGCGGCCACTTCTTGTGCAGCAAGAGCGAGAGCGGCGTCGCGGTGAAGACCGAGGAGTACGTACCGATCGTCAGACCGAGCAGCAGCGCGATCGCGAAGTCCCGCAGCGAGTCGCCACCCAGGATGGCGAGGGCCGCCAGGATGAACATCGCACCGAGGCCGGTGTTGACCGTACGCGGCATGGTGTCGAGCGAGGCCTGGTTGGCCACCTTGGCCATGTCCTTCTCCGGACTCTTCTGCCACTGCTCCCGGATCCGGTCGAACACCACCACCGAGTCGTTGACCGACAGACCGATGATGGTCAGGGCCGCGGCGAGGAAGATGCCGTCGATCGGCTTGTTCAGCCACGCGAAGATGCCGAGCACGATGATCACGTCGTGGAACATCGCGGCCACCGCAGAGGCGCCGATCGTCCACTTGAAGCGGATCGCCAGGTAGAGCATCTGCACGGCCAGCGCGATGCCGAACGCGATCAGCGCCTTGTTGCGCAGCTCGTCTCCCAGGCTGGGGCCGATCAGCTCGTCGCGTTCCTTGGTCGCCCCTCCGCCGGCCTCGTCGAGGGCGGCGAGGATCTCGTTCTGGTCGGTGTTGCTGATCTGGCCGGTGCGCACCGAGATCTTGTCGTTGTCGGACTCCTGCACCACGGCGTTGGGGAACCCGGCGTCGGAGACCGCCTCGCGGGCGTCGTCCACCGACACCGGCTGGGCGGTGGAGTACTCCATCAGTCGGCCGCCGGTGAACTCGACCCCGAGGTTCAGCCCGTTGACCGCGACCCCGGCGAACGCCACGACCAGCGCGGCAGCCGAGATGCTCAGCCACAGCTTGGTGCGGCCCATGATGTCGGGGTTCCACCGCCGCAGCGCGTCGCGCACGCGTCCGGTCGTGGCCAGGCCGCTGACCTTGGGGTGCTTCTGCAGCCAACCCATCCGGGCGGCCTGCTCGGTGAGCACCCGGGCGATGATCAGCGCCGAGATCATCGAGGCGATGACACCGATCGACAGGGTGACGCCGAAGCCACGGACCGGCCCGGAGGCCAGGAAGAACAGCAGACCGGCCGCGAGCAGGGTGGTCATGTTGCTGTCGATGATCGCGGACCAGGCCTTGTTGAAGCCGATCGAGAGCGCCCCCGCCAGACCGGTCTTCTCCGACTCGGTGTACTCCTCCCTGGCTCTCTCGAAGATCAGCACGTTGGCGTCGATCGCCATACCGATCGCGAGCACGAAACCGGCCAGGCCGGGCAGGGTCAGCGTCGCGCCCAGCGCGACCAGGGCGGCGAAGGAGATCACGGCGTACGTCGCCAGGGCGAACGTCGCGAGCACACCCATCAGCCGGTAGACGATCGCGATGAACAGGCCGGTCAGGATCAGGCCGATCACACCCGCCTCGAAGGAGGCGGAGATGGCGTCCTCACCCAGGGTGGGGCCGACCACACGCTGCTCGATGATCTCCACCGGGACCGGCAGCGCGCCGCCCTCGATCAGGACCGCGAGGTTCTTGGCCTCCTCGATGGTGAAGTCACCGGTGATCTGGGTGGAGCCGCCGGGCATGCCCACGCCGCACTGGATCTCCGCGACGACCTCGGGCGAGGAGATGATCTCGTTGTCGAGCACGATGGCGACCCGCCGCTGGGGGGCGCCCATCTGTGCGCACGCGGCCTCGGCGGTGAGGTTCTTCCAGGCGGTGCGGCCCTCGGAGCCGCGGAAGTCGACGCTGACGAACCAGCCGGTGCCCTGTGCTGGGTCGGTGTTGGCCTCTGCACCGGAGACCAGGTCACCGGGCACCGCGACCTTGCCGAGCCGCAGCAGCTGGCCACCTTCGTCGGGCAGAATCACCTCGCCCTGCTTCGGCTTGGCCTTCTGGTCGACCGCCTCGAGGACCGGCCGGAAGGCCAGCTGCGCGGTCTTGCCGATCACCTGCGCGGCCTCGGTCGGGTCATCGAGGTCGGGCAGCTCGACGATGATCCGGTTCTCGCCCGCGCGGGCCAGGGTCGGCTCGGCGACGCCGAGGGCGTCGACGCGACCACGCAGCACCTCGAGGGTGCGATCGGTGGCCTCGGCGTCGGCCTCGACGGTCGGCGAGTCCTGGGTCTCCAGCACGATCTGGGTGCCACCACGGAGATCGAGCCCCAGACGGGGCTCGGAGGTGACAGCGATGGCGATGGAACCGCCGAGGATGAGCAGCGCCAGGACCAGGCGCACGAGGGCAGCACGAGACATGGGACCTATCGTCCCCTATGGGCGTTCGATCTCGAAGTCGGCCCCACCGGCGCGTCCCGCCGCAGGGCGGAACCGGACATATCACCCAGCACAGGTCGGCGCTGCCGTCAACGTCGCGGGAGAGGCCCTCTGGACCGCCGGGTAAAGGTTTCGCAAAGTCCTGGACGGCGCGGCCTGCCGCTTTCCCAAGCCGTCCGGACGAGTCGTATCTTGAAGCTGGGAGGGCCGGTCTTTTCAGGGGGTTGACACCGATGAACGCACTGCAAGCACGACTGTTGGCCGGCCGCGCCGTACGCGCTGCGCAGGAGCAGGAGACCTTCGCGCGGCTCCTGCGCCCTGCACCCGAGGTGCCTGCTCAGCGCGCCCGCGACGGCGAGTCCGCCCCGCTCCTCAAGGTCGTCCACTCCCCTTCCGCCTGACCTGTCCGACCTCCGGCCCCCGGCGGCAGCCGATCAGGCGGTCGCGGACGAGGTGAGGTACGGCGTCAGCTCACCGGCGAGCTCGGCGTGCACCCGGCCGTGGACGACCGTGCCCTCGCCGGTGTGCTCGATGCGCTCGACCTCGCCGTGCTCGTGGATCCGGTTGAGCAGGTCACCGCGCTCGTAGGGCAGCAGCGCCTCGAAGGCGATGCCCGGACGCGGCAGGTCGGCCTCGACGGCGGCGAGCGCCTCGGAGATGCCTTCGCCGGTGCGCGCCGACACCACCACCGAGTGCGGCTCACGCTGGCGCAGCCGCGCGATCACCATCGGGTCGGCCAGGTCGGCCTTGTTGATCACGATCAGCTCGGGCACCTTGTCGGCGCCGATCTCGGCGAACACCTCGCGGACCGCGGCGATCTGGCCCTCCGGGTCGGGGTGCGACCCGTCGACCACGTGCAGGATCAGGTCGGAGTCGGCGACCTCCTCCAGCGTGGACCGGAACGCCTCGACGAGCTGGTGGGGCAGGTGGCGCACGAAGCCGACGGTGTCGGACATCGTGTAGATCCGGCCGTCGGAGGTCGTCGTCCGGCGGGTGGTCGGATCCAGGGTGGCGAACAGCGCGTTCTCCACCAGCACGCCGGCACCGGTCAACCGGTTCAGCAGCGAGGACTTGCCGGCGTTGGTGTAGCCGGCGATCGCGACCGAGGGGATCTCGTGGCGCTTGCGCTCCGAGCGCTTGGTCTCACGGGTGGTGCTCATGTGGGCCAGCTCGCGGCGGAGCTTGGCGATCTTGGTGTTGATCCGGCGTCGGTCGGTCTCGATCTTGGTCTCACCGGGACCGCGGCCACCGATGCCGCCGCCCTGGGAACCGACGCGGCCACCGGCCTGTCGGGACAGGTTGCCACCCCAACCACGCAGGCGCTGCTTCATGTAGTTCAGCTGGGCGAGCTCGACCTGTGCCTGCCCCTCACGTGACTTCGCGTGCTGGGCGAAGATGTCGAGGATCAGTGCGGTGCGGTCGACGACCTTCACCTTGACCCGGTCCTCGAGGTTCCTCAGCTGCGAGGGGGCGAGCTCACCGTCACAGATGACGGTGTCGGCGCCGCTGGCCTGCACGATCTCGCGCAGCCCGTCGACCTTGCCGCGACCGATGAAGGTCGCCGGGTCGGGCTTCTGACGGCGTTGGTAGATCGCGTCGAGCACCTGCGAGCCCGCGGTCTCGGCGAGCAGCGCGAGCTCGGCCATGGAGTTCTCGGCGTCCTCGACCGATCCCTCGGTCCAGACCCCGACCAGCACGACGCGCTCGAGGCGCAGCTGGCGGTACTCGACCTCGATGATGTCCTCGAGCTCGGTGGACAGACCGACGACGCGGCGCAGTGCGTGACGCTCCGCGAGGTCCCAGTCACCCGCGCTGTCTCCCGTGTCCGCTTCTTCCGGGTCCTCGTCGGCGTAGCCGGACACGCCGGCGGTCTCGTCGACGTCGTCCCAGGAGTCGGTGGCGGCGAGCTCGTCGTCGAGGCTGAAGTCCTCGTCGACCGGGCGGACCCGGTCGACGGCGTGGACGGTGTCTTCGTGTGTGGCTGCGTGAGCCTTCTGAGATTCAGTCATGTTCACCAGTCACAACATCGCGGGCGCCGGAAATCTTCCGGCTTCGCCCCGATGCTGACACGGCTCAGGTACCCATCGCGAATGATTTGGACACCTCGCCGGCCGCCACGAGCACCGCCGGCCCGGTGAGCAGCAGGCGGTTGGCGTCGGTCCAGGTCACCTTCAGCTCGCCGCCCGGCACGTCCACCCGGTACGACGTACCGCGGCCCGTGCCATCGGCCAGAGCGCTGGCCACCATCACCGCACAGGCGCCGGTGCCGCAGGACCGGGTCTCCCCCGATCCGCGCTCGTGGACCCGCATCGCGACGTGCTGCGCGCCGCGGCGCACGACGAACTCGACGTTGACGCCCTCGGGGTACGCAGCCGGGTCGTAAGCGGGGCTCTCCAGCAGCGGCCCGGCGTCGTCGAGGGAGTCGACGAAGGCGACCGCGTGCGGGTTGCCCATGCCGATGTTGACCGCCGGCCAGCTCTTCTCCCCCACTGCCACCTTGGTGTCGGCGAACAGGGCCGGCTCGCCCATGTCGACGGTGACCTGGCCGTCGTCCTCGAAGGCCACCGTCTTGATCCCGGCACGCGTGCCGATCGGCAGCGGCCGGTGCACGTCGACCCCCTCGTGCTCGGCGAGGTAGCGGGCGAAGACCCGCACGCCGTTGCCGCACATCTCCGAGGGCGAGCCGTCGGAGTTGCGGTAGTCCATGAACCACTCGGCCGCGCCGCGGACCGCCACAGCGGCCGGGTCGTCGTAGGCCGCACAGCGGATCACCCGGATCACCCCGTCGCCGCCGATGCCGGCGCGCCGGTCGCACAGCGCGGCCACCAGCTCGGGCGCGAGGTCGCCGTGCACGCTCCCGTCGGGGTCGGGCAGGAGCACGAAGTCGTTCTCGGTGCCGTGACCCTTGACGAAGGCGAAGCCGCCGGGCGGGGGGACGGTGTGAGGCACCGCTCCAGCCTATCCGGCGCGTGCAGCCGGATTCTGTCGGCGCGATCTCCTACCGTTTCGGACATGGAGAACACATCGGAGAAGCTGATGCTCGCCGGCGTCGTCGCCTTCTGCGCCGAGTGTGGTGACGAGGGCCTCTTCGTCCCGGTGGAGGAGGGTTGCGCCGTCGACGGTTGTGAGTACTGCTGCACCCGTTGCGACGCCGCCGTGTTCCTGCTCGAGGTGCTCGACAACACCGGCATGCCGCACCACGCCCTGGCGGTCTGAACGAGCTGCACCGCTGACGGGGCTGCACCCTGACGGTGCTGCACCGCTGACGGGGCGGCGCCGGGGCGAGGCGGCACCCCGGCGGCGCAGGGCCCCTAGTAGGACAGCGTCGACTCGGCCCCGCCCGACACGCGCTGCCGCAGGCTCGCCGCCTGGTCACTGATCGAGACCGCGGCGGTGCGCACCGACGACGCGGCCGCGGTCGACCCGTGCACCGACTCCGCGACCGAGGCGATCCGGCCGGCCATCTCGCGCGTGGTCGCGTTCTGCTCCTCGACCGCGCTGGCGATCATCGACTGCTGGTCGGCGACACCGGCGATCAGCTCGACGATCCCGGTCAGGGCGTCGGCGGCCTGACCGCTGCCCTCCTGGATCGCGCCGATCATGCTGGTGATCTGCTGGGTCGCCTCCGCGGTGCGGGCGGCGAGCTCCTTGACCTCGTTGGCGACGACCGCGAAGCCCTTGCCTCGCTCGCCGGCCCGGGCCGCCTCGATCGTGGCGTTGAGCGCGAGCAGCTTGGTCTGCTCGGCGATCCCGATGATCAGCCGCGTGATGCTGCCGATCTCCTCGCCGGAGCGGCGCAGCCCCTCCATGTTGACGCTGGCCTGTTGGGCCGACTCGACCGCCGCGCCGGTGCTCGACGCTGCGGTGGTGGCACGGGCGGCGATCTCCTCGACGCTCTGCGCCATCTGCGCCGACCCGGCTGACAACGCCTCCGCCTGCGCGGAGGTGTCCGCGGAGGCCCGTGCGAGCTCCTCACCGAGGCGGGTGAGCAGCTCGGACTCGCTGGCGAGCTCGTCGGCGAGCGTCGCGTTGAGCCGGGTCTGGGTGACCGTGGCGGTGACGTCCTGCCACGTGACGGAGTAGCCGACCGGCGTCTCGGCGATGGTCACCGCGATGTGCACCGCGCCCTCACCGGAGCCCACCTGGACCTGCTCGCTGACCGGGAAGGCCCGGGAGTCGCGAAGCAGCCGCTTGAGCACGTCCCGGAGCACGCCGAGCGCCTCCGGGCCGTGTGCGGCGGCGGTCTTCTGGGCCATCGCGGTCGCCGCCGCGTTGCGGTAGATGATCTCGCCGGTGGGGTCGGTGAGCAGCAGCACCATGGGCAGGCCGTCCATCGCCGCGACGAGGGTGTCGGTGGAGCGCAGCACGGCGGGCAGGTCGTCTTCGTGCTTCGCGCGTCGGGCCAGGGGGAGGGTCATTGCTGCTCGTTTCTGTGCGGAGCGTCGGGTTGCCGGGCTTACCCATCGGTCCGGCGCGTCTCGACCTGAGCGCCCGGTCCCCCGCAGCTGCGCCAAGGCCCGGTGATTCCTGTCACGGACGCGCCCGAACGGCTCTTGCCAATGGGTTGTCGAGCTCCCCGGCGATCGCCAGCGCGGAGGCAGGGTCGGCGATGTCGACCATCTCCTGGTTGTTGCGCAGCTGCAGCCGGTTCAGGCACGACAGCGGGAACCGCTCGACGAACAGGTCGTGCCGGGCGAACCCCTCGGCGAGCTCGGGATGTCGTGCCTGGTACGCGCTCACACAGACCGCCACGACCTGCCAGAACCGGTCGGCGTCGAGCAGGCCGGCCTCCTCGAACCGAGCGGAGAGGAACCGCAGGAAGCAGTCGACGACGTCGGTCAGCAGCGAGAGCACGTGCAGGTCCTCCGGCACGTCCGCCACCACCCGCCGAATCTCCTCGGGCATCTCCGCGTCGGTGTCGAGCACGGCGACCTCCTCGCCGATGTCCTTCATCAGGACCCGCACCGGGACGTGGTCGCGGAGCACGAGGATGACGTTCTCCCCGTGCGGCATGAACACCAGCGCGTGGGCATAGAAGCAGTGCAGCAGCGGCACCAGATAGGCCTCGAGATAGTTGCGCAGCCAGGAGTCCGGCGCCAGCCCCGACTGCGCCACGAGCTCGGCCACCACGGCCCGACCTCCGGCGTCGACGTGCAGCAGCGAGGCCATCGTCGCCAGCCGCTCGCCCTCCTCGACCTGGTCCACCGGGCTCTCGCGGAACAGCGCGGAGAGCATCTTGGTGTACGGCGTGCTCAGCGACACGTCCTCGTAGAGCCGGTGGTGGAAGCCGGCCGCCGCCACCTCGCGCAGCACCGAGAACCGCTGCCGCCGCAGCGTCTCGTCGCCGGCGACCAGGTCGGCCACCCAGTCGTTGATCGCCGGGGTGGGGCCCATGTACTGCGGGGAGAGCCCGCGCATGAACCCCATGTTCAGGATCGACAACGCGGTCTTGACGTACGGCCGCTCCGGGCGGCTGGTGTTGAACATCGTGCGGATCGACTGCTGCGCCTGGTGCTCGTCGTCACCCTCGCCGAGCCAGACCACGTCGTGCCGGGCCAGCGGGCCGGCCAGCACACCGGCGAGCTTGTTGGCCCACTGCCACGGGTGGGCGGGCACGAGCACGTACTCCGTCGGGTCCAGCCCCAACCCGGTGAGCCGACGCGTGAACCGGTCGAGCCTCTGGGCCCCCAGCTCGGCGGCGATCAGAGCGTCGTACTCGACTCCGCGGGCGGCCGCCACGGTCGCGTGGGCGCGGCGAACTGCCAGCCAGACCAGCCGGAACCGGGCGCCGGTCTCCGGGGCGTAGCGCAGGTAGTCGTCGGCGTCGAAGCCGAGCCGGCCGTTGCAGGCCACGAAGCAGGGATGACCCTCCGTCATCGCGGCCTCGACGGTCTGGAAGTCGGCGTGGACCAGCTCCTTGGCGGTGGGCGCGTCCGGGCGCAGCTTGTACGCCGCGCCGGCCAACGTGCTGCCGAGCTCCTCGAGATACACCGGCAACGTGCCGGCGCCGATCCCGAGCCGGTCGTTCACGTCGAGCACGAACCGCTGGATGTCCAGCTCGGTCTCCTCGCCACGCTCGAGGCGCCGGATCGACCCGGCGTCGACCAACCAGTGGTCCAGCGGCAGCAGCCGCGCCGCGAAGGTGTACTCCACGGCCGGGTCCGCCCCGGCCACCGCCCACATTCCTGGGCCATGCGACTGCGGGACGAGCAGCCGTTCGTGGGAGAGCTCGGCCAACGCCTTGCGGACCAGGCCCCGGTGTGCGGTCGCCACCCGCTCGGGGGTCAGATGCTCGACGAGGCTCATCGCGCCGCCTCGGTGGCCTCGAAGCGCTCGCGGGTGCAGAAGCTCAGCGCCGCCTCCTTGTCCGACAGCCGCACGGTGCCGGCGACCTCGAAGCCGACGAGCCCGTTGAGCCGGTGCACCTTGGTGTTGCGCAGGTCGGGCTCGACGACCACGCGCGACACCGCCGGGTCGGCGAACAGCTGGTCCATGACGGCGCGGATCACCGACGTGGTGAACCCGGGCACCGGGACGTCGGCGGGTGCGACCAGGAAGTGCATCCCGATGTCGCCGGGCTGCACGTCGTAGTGCGCCGCGAGCTCGTGGTGGGCAGGGTCGTAGCGCTCGCAGAGGAAGACCGGGGTCTCGTCGAGCAGGCCGAGGACGGCGTCGTGGTGCGGCGAGCCGGCGATCCGGTGGTACTCCGCGGCGACGTCCTCGACGGTCGCTTGCTGCATGCCCCAGAACTGCGCGTAGGGACGGGTGAACCAGTCGTGCAGCAGCACCGCGTCCTGGCCAGGGTCGACGGGCCGGAAGTCGAACACGTGGGCACCTCCGCGAGATAGTTAGGTGAGCCTAACCTATCTACCTTGGACGAGCGCGTGTCATGGGGGTCAGCGGGACCGGCCGACTGCCGCCAGCGCCTTGGCCACCCGGTCGGGGTCGTCCCAGGCCACCCAGCTGATCCGCGGGTCCTTGCGGAACCAGCTGTCCTGGCGCCGGGCGAACCTGCGGGTCGCGACGATCGTCTGCTCCATGGCCTCGGCCTCGGTGAGCTCGCCGTCGAGGAACGCCAGCACCTGCTGGTAGCCGATCGCCCGGTTGGCGGTGCGGCCCTCGCGGAGACCACGAGCGGCGAGGCGTCGTACCTCCTCGACGAAGCCGGCATTCCACATCCGCTCCACCCGCAGCGCGATCCGCTCGTCGAGAACCGGCCGCGGGATGTCGACGCCGACCTGGTGCGCGTCGTCGACCACGTAGGTCAGCTCCGGAAGGCTGGCGCTGAACGGGCGGCCGGTGAGCTCGATGACCTCCAGCGCGCGGACGACCCGGCGGCCGTTGCTGGGGATGATCCGCGCCGCCGCGTCGGAGTCGAGCTCGACGAGCCGGCGGTGCAGGGCCTCGGGCCCGCGCTCGGCGAGCTCGTCCTCCAGCCGTTCACGCACGGCCGGGTCGGTGCCGGGGAACTCGAACCGGTCCAGCACAGCTCGGGTGTAGAGCGCGGAGCCGCCGACCAGCACGGGGCTCGCGCCGCGGGCTCGGCAGTCCTCGATCGCGTCACGGGCCCAGCGCTGGAACTCCGCGACGCTCGCGGGCTCGGTGACCTCCAGCAGGTCCAGCAGGTGGTGCGGGATGCCCCGGCGCTCGGCGACCGAGAGCTTCGCCGTACCGATGTCCATGCCGCGGTAGACCTGCATCGCGTCGGTGTTGACGACCTCGCCGTGCAGGGCTTCGGCGAGGTCCAGGGAGAGCTCGGACTTGCCCGCCGCGGTGGGTCCGACGACGGCCACCACGGGCGGCCGGGACGAGGTGCTGCGGCCGGTCGAGGACATGTCCTGCAGTCTCCCAGGTGGGTCCCCGGGGTGTTTGCCTCAGGGCCTGTCGGGTACGCCTCGGACATGGCAGCATCAGAGACGAACCACGGCGGCACGCCGGCCGAGGACGAGACGACCAAGCCTGGGCCGGCGAACCCCCAGGCATCGAGCAGTCTCGACGCCCCGACTCCCCCAGGAGGCCCGTTGCGCAGTGACGCACCATCGGGTCCGGTCGCTCCCGGCGGCCCCGGGACGCCGGCGCAGCCAGGCGAGCCACAGGAACCCGAGCGGCCGATGCGCGAGGTCGAGGAGCCGGTCGGCGCCCACCCGCCGGCCGAACCGCGGGACGAGGGCGACCATGCTCGCGGACCCCAGGCCGAACCGTCGGACGACTCCGGTCACGAGTGAGCGCCCACCCCGCGTCGGCACCAGACTCCACCGGGCAGCGAGCCCGGCGAGCAGAGGAGGCATCATGAGCAACAACGCCGAGGAGTACCGCCCCGAGAGTGACGAGTCCCCCGAGACCGGCACCGCCTACGACCACGAGACCGGCGAGACCCTGCGCACGCCGCACGACGAGGTGCTCGAGGCAGAGGCTGCCGAGGCGGCCAACCCCAACGCCGCCACCTCTGCGGGCCTCGAGGGCGACATGGGCATCAGCAGCGAGCGCACCGGCCCGGCTGACGAGACCAGCACCCAGGGACTCGGCGACCTGACCGACTTCGAGGGCACCGGCACGGTCGGCACCGCGCGATCGCGCACGCACGGCACCGTGCCCACCACCGGCGGTCCGGAGCTCAGGGACGCCCCGGGCCGGGACCCCGAGGCCGACCGGGAGCCCCACCCCGACGACCAGGCGCGGCCCAAGCGCACGGTCGGCGAGAGCAACACCGCCGACGTGCCCTCCCACGAGCTGAGCCACAAGAACCCCGGACACTCCGGCAACTGAGATCCCCCTAGGCTGCGGGCATGACCGACCGGTTCGTCGTCGTGCCCGCTTCCTATGTCCTGTTCCTCCGCCGGGTCGGCGCAGAGGACCAGATCCTGCTGCAGCTGCGCCAGGGCACCGGCTACATGGACGGGCACTGGGCCACGGCCGCGGCCGGACACGTCGAGCGCGGCGAGTCCGTCTTCGCGGCCGCTGCGCGCGAGGCCGCCGAGGAGCTCGGCGTCGGCGACCTGGAGCTGACCGGCCTGTGCGCGATGCACCGCACCGGGGCGACCGGCGACCCGATCGACGAGCGGGTCGACTACTTCCTGCTCGCCACGAGCTGGTCGGGCGAGCCGCGGATCATCGAGCCGGACAAGTGTGCCGAGCTCCGCTGGTTCGGCGTGCACGACCTGCCGTCGCCCGTCGTACCTCATGAGCGGGTGGTGATCGAGGGGCTGCGCGACGGGACCCTGGAGCCGATCCTCGCCTTCGGGTTCTGACCCGCATCCCGCAGCGGCCCGCGGGTCCGCCTCGGGAAAGCACCTGATCCGAGGAGGAGAGATGACTGCCACCGCCCAGATGCTTGAGACCTACCCGAAGGACCTCGGCGGCGTCGACCGGCAGAAGCTCGAGGCCTGCATCACCGCGTGCTTCGAGTGCGCACAGCTCTGCACCGCCTGCGCCGACGCCTGCCTGGCCGAGGACATGGTCGCCGAGCTGACCAAGTGCATCCGCACCAACCTCGACTGCGCCGACATCTGCGAGACCACCGGCAGGGTGCTCTCACGGCACACCGGCTACGACGCACACATCACCCGCGCGGTGCTCGAGGCGTGCGCCCAGGCGTGCCAGTCCTGCGGTGACGAGTGCAACCAGCACGCCTCGATGCACGAGCACTGCCGCGTGTGCGCCGAGTCGTGCCGCACCTGCGAGCAGGCCTGCCGCGACCTGCTGGCCGCGCTCGGCTGAGGTTCACCGCGGGTATGCCGGCTAGAGGGAGCAGCCCTCGGTCGCCGGCAGCGGCTCGGGCACCCCGACCGTCGGGAGGCCGAGCATCACCCCGGCGGCCTGCTGGGGGGCGGCGTTGCGGGCCTCCCAAGCGTCGCCGGAGCGGGTGCGCCGCACCGACACCACCGGCGCGTCCGAGACCAGGTGGTGGGGCGCGGCCTTGGTGACGACCACCTCGACTACGTCCCCGGGCCGTACGTCGACCACGTCGCCGTCCCGGCCGACAGCAGCGAAGTGCACCAGCCGGTTGTCGCGGGCTCGGCCGGTGAGCCGGTGGGTCTGCTCGTCCTTGCGGCCCTCGCCCTCGGAGACCAGCAGCTCGACGGTGCGCCCGACCAGCTTCTTGTTCTCGTCCCACGCGATGTCGTTGACCAGCTCGACGAGCCGCTCGTAGCGCTCCTGCACGACCGCCTTGGGCACCTGCTCCTCGAGCACCGCCGCCGGCGTGCCGGGCCGCTTGGAGTACTGGAAGGTGAACGCGCCGGAGAACCGCGCAGCCTCGACCACCTTCATCGTCTCGAGGAAGTCCTCCTCGGTCTCGCCGGGGAACCCGACGATGATGTCGGTGGTGATCGCAGCGTCGGGGATCTTCGCGCGCACCCGCTCGATGATGCCGAGGAACCGCTCCTGGCGGTAGGACCGCCGCATGTCGCGCAGCACCTTGTCCGAGCCCGACTGCAGCGGCATGTGCAGGCTCGGCATGACGTTGGGGGTCTCGGCCATCGCGTCGATGACGTCGTCGGTGAACGCTGCCGGGTGCGGACTGGTGAACCGGACCCGCTCCAGCCCCTCGATCTCCCCGCAGGCGCGCAGCAGCTTGCCGAACGCGAACCGGTCACCGAACTCAACGCCGTAGGAGTTCACGTTCTGCCCGAGCAAGGTGACCTCGGTGACCCCCTCGGCGACCAGCGCCTCGATCTCGGCGAGGATCTCCCCGGGTCGACGGTCCTTCTCCTTGCCGCGCAGCGCGGGCACGATGCAGAACGTGCAGGTGTTGTTGCACCCCACGGAGATCGACACCCACGCTGCGTACGCCGACTCGCGCTTGGTCGGCAGCGTCGAGGGGAAGACCTCGAGCGACTCGAGGATCTCGACCTGCGCCTCCTCCTGGACGCGCGCGCGCTCGAGCAGCACCGGCAGCGAGCCGATGTTGTGGGTCCCGAACACCACGTCGACCCACGGCGCCTTGCGGGTGATCTCGCCGCGGTCCTTCTGCGCCAGACAGCCGCCGACCGCGATCTGCATGCCGGGCCGCGCCGCCTTCACCGGGGCGAGGTGACCGAGGTTGCCGTAGAGCTTGTTGTCGGCGTTCTCGCGCACCGCACACGTGTTGAACACGACCACGTCGGCCGTGGCGTCCTCCGGTGCGCGGACGTAGCCCGCGTCCTCGAGCAGGCCGGTGAGCCGCTCGGAGTCGTGGACGTTCATCTGACACCCGTAGGTGCGGACCTCATAGGTGCGGGGAGCTGGTGCAGACATATCGGCACCAGGGTACGGCGCCCCGTCGTACCCGGAGAAATGCGCGCACGCCGACCGACCGCGTAACCCCGGTCCCACGAGCGGCGTTGGCAGGGCATGTGCGAGCACCGCTCCCCCGCCCTCGGGCCGGCAGAACAGCCCGACCGCCGCGAGTTCCTGCGTACGACGGGCAGGGCGACCGCCGTGGCCGCCGGGCTGACGACCGGGCTGGCCACCGTCGCGGCACCGATGCTGTTCGAGCCCGCCGCGGCGGGACGCAGCGTCAGTCGCACCTACACGGGCAGCTTCACCGGGGTCGACACTGCGGACTGGCACTACGTACCGGTCCGGGTGCCGCGCGGCGTGCGGGAGATCGAGGTCTCCTACGACTACGAGTCGACTCCGACGCCGATCGGGGCGAGCGCGAACGTGATCGACATCGGCCTGTTCGACGCCTCCGGGCACGGCCTCGGCAACGCCGCCGGCTTCCGGGGCTGGTCGGGCGGGGCACGGCGGTCGTTCCGGGTCTCGCGGACCGGCGCCACGCCTGGCTACCTGCCGGGCCCCCTCGAGCCAGGACTGTGGCACGTCGTGCTCGGGCCGGTCGGGATCATCCCGCCCGGCGTCGACTGGACGATGACGGTCACGCTGCACTTCGGCCGTCCCGGGCGCCGCTTCCGGCCGTCCCCGGCGCCGCGCTCGGTGCCCGGCACCGGCCGGCGGTGGTACCGCGGCGACCTGCACCTGCACACCGTCCACTCCGACGGCAGCCGCACTCCCGCGCAGATGGTCGCGGCCGCAGCCGCAGCGGGCCTGGACTTCTTCGCCTCCACCGAGCACAACACGAGCTCGGCGAGCCTGGTCTGGGGCCGCCACGCACCGGCCGACCTGCTCGTGGTCAACGGCGAGGAGGTCACCACCCGGGAGGGCC
The DNA here is from genome assembly GCF_054781215.1 of Nocardioides pakistanensis. Taxonomy (NCBI): domain Bacteria; kingdom Bacillati; phylum Actinomycetota; class Actinomycetes; order Propionibacteriales; family Nocardioidaceae; genus Nocardioides; species Nocardioides pakistanensis. The sequence continues at coordinate 44,483 of NZ_BAAGUV010000056.1, forward strand.
ACTGGCTGGCCCTGGGACTCCCGGCCGGGGCGTGGGTCGACTGGCGCTACCGCAGCACCGACGGCGCGCTGCCCCGGTTCCTCGACCAGGTGCGCGACCTGGGCGGGCTCGCGATCATCGCGCACCCCACCGTGCCGATCCCGTCGACCGGCTGGAGCCAGGGTCCGCTGGAGCAGGCCGACGCGATCGAGGTGTGGAACGGGCCGTGGACCCTCGACGACGAGGGCACCCTGTCCCGCTGGCACGCCATGCTCGTGGCCGGTCGCTACGTCCCGGTCGTCGGCAGCTCGGACTCCCACAGGCCGGACCAACCGGTCGGGCTGCCGCAGACGGTGGTGCTCGCCGACACGCTGAGCACCGGCGCGCTGGTCCGGTCACTCAAGGCCGGGCGTGCCTGGCTGGCCGAGTCCGCCGACGTTCACCTCGACTTCATCGTGTCCGGTCCGTCGGGGGAGGCCACGTGCGGCGGCCGGCTCCCGGCCGGCGCGGGCGACACCGTGAGGGCGCGGGTGGACGTCCAGGGAGTGCCCGGCTGCGTCGCGACGCTGGTCGGGCCGACCGGACCGCTGGCGTCCGTGCCGGCGGACGCGGAGGGTGAGGTGGCTCTGGAGCTGACACTGCCCGCGGCCGCCGCCCGCTTCCTGCGCGTCGAGGTACGGCGGCCGGGGTCGGTCGACCAGCCGCCCACGGACCCGACGCAGGATGCCGTGGGCTCCGCGATGGTCGCTCTGACCAACCCGGTGTTCGTCGACCTCGGCTGAGAAGAGGCTGCCTCGCGTCGGCGGCGCCAGGACGCGCCGTGACCTACTTGGGCTGCATCCGGATCCCGCCGTCGACGCGGATCGTCTCGGCGTTGAGGTAGCTGTTGGTGACCGCCTCGACCACCATCGAGGCCAGCTCCTCGGGGGCGCCGAGCCGCTTGGGGAACAGCACGCCACGCTCGAGGTTGGCCTTGAAGTGCTCGCTGGCCTCGCCCTCGCCGTAGATCGGGGTGTCGATCAGCCCCGGGGCGACCGTGTTCACCCGGATGCCGGCGGCGGAGAGGTCGCGCGCGATGGGGAGCGTCATACCGACCACGCCGCCCTTGGAGGCCGAGTAGCTCGCCTGGCCGATCTGCCCGTCGAAGGCGGCCACGGAGGCCAGGTTCACGATCGCACCACGCTCGCCCGACTCGTCGAGCGGCTCGTTGCGGCTCATCACCGTCGCCGCGATCCGGATCGCGTCGAAGGTGCCGAACAGGTTGATCGCCACGACCTTCTTGAACGCGTCGAGGTCGTGCGCGGAGTCGTAGCTCCCGTCCCGGCCGATGGTCCGCTGCGCCCACCCGATGCCCGCGGAGTTGACCAGCACCCGCAGCGGGCCGAGCTCCTGGGCCGCCTCGACCGCGGCGACGATCTGGTCGGTATCGGTGACGTCGACCTTGACGAACCGGCCACCGACCTCCTCGGCGATCTGGCTGCCCTTGTCCTCCTGGAGGTCGGCCACGACCACCTTGGCGCCCCGCTGGGCCAGCTGGCGTACGACGGCCGCGCCGATCCCGGAGGCCCCACCCGTGACGACTGCGCTTGCACCTGTGATGTCCATGGACGGCAGGATAGCCACTGAACTAGAACGCGTTGCAGTCGGACCCCGCGGCACCGCGCTCGCCGCGCCCCGCGGCGCGCGCCGCGGCCCGCCGCACCTGCCGCCACGACGGCTCAGCTGAGCTGTGGTGACCGCCCGGACGCCGAGATCACCGTCAAAACAGCTCAGCTGAGCTGTTGTGACCGCCCGGACGCCGAGATCACCGTCACAACAGCTCAGCTGAACGATCGTGACGTGGCCACCAGCCGCGCGGGCTTGCCCTCGCCTGCACCGCCGGCAGGAGCCGGACCCACCAGAGGACGCCCATCACGCCGCCGCGGCCGCGCCCCCGGTGTCGGGGACGCGGCCGCGGAGGCGTCGGGTGGGTGCTGACTCAGTCGGCGTCGGTGCCCGCGGAACCCGAGGAGCTCTGCTGGTCGCCGGTGTCCGGCTCGGTGACCGGTGCGGTGCCGCGCTGGACCAGACCGGTCTGGCCGGTTGCGGGGTTGAAGCCCTGGCCTGCCGCGGGGATCCCAGACGGCGTGCGCGCGTCCTCGCCCTGGTTGGCGGGCGAGACCGCGGACCCGCCCTGCGCGGCCGCCGGCTTGGCCCCGTCGGCGGCCGAGCCCTGATCCACGGGCTTGGCCGCACCGGCGGCGGAACCCTGATCCACGGGCTTGGCGGCCGGGGCCTTCTTGGCTGCCGACTTCGCCGGCGTCGTCTTCTTGGCCGCACCGGTGTCGGCCGACTTCTTGACCGGGAGCTTCGCGCCCGGCGCGGACTTCTTGGCCGGAGCCTTCTTCGCCGCCTTCTTGGCTGCCTTCTTCGCAGGCTGGGCCGCGGTCTCGCTGGGGTTCTCGGCGACCTTGGCCTCGATCACTTCGGCGACCTCGGCCGGGCTGGGAGCCTTCTTGGCAGCGCCCTTCTTGGCTGCAGTCTTCGTGGCTGCAGTCTTCTTGCCGGCGGTCTTCTTGGCTGCAGTCTTCTCGGCAGCGGTCTTCTTGGCCGGGGCCTTCTTGGCTGCCTCGGCGTCGGCGACCGCCTTCTTGGTGGCGACGTCCTGCACCGGCGGCCTGACCGGCTGCTTCGCGGTCGCGCTCTTCGCACCCGGGGTCTTCTTGGTGGGAGTCTTCTTCGCCGGCTCGCTCGCGGCAGCCTTCTTCGCGGGCGTGCTCGCGGCCGGCTTCTTCCGCGGAGCCGCGGTCTTGGTCGGCACGGTCCGAAGCTGGTCGCCCTGCTTCTTCGCCGGAGCGCCCGACGGCTTCGCCGGGGCCTGGGTGGCCGCAGGCTCGTTCACGTCCGGGACCGCACGCAGGCCCGGCTCGGACGCTGCGGGACGGCTCACCTCGACCGGTGCAGGCCGCTGGGTCGGCTGCTTCTGACCTCGGCCGGTCGCGCGCTGGACCACGGACTCCGCCACCGAACCGGCGGTCTCGGCCATCACCTTGCCGAGTGCGACGGTGCCCTTGGCCTGCTCGACGACCTTCTCAGCTGCCGCCTTCGGGTCCTTGAGTGTGCTGAACGCTGTCTCGGCGAGCTTGCCCACCGGATTCTTGCGAGCCACGTCTCTCCCTTTCGTCGATGACCCCGTCTGAGTCCCCCTTCTTAACCGTATTGAAACTGTGCAGGGGCCGTTCTGTGTAGGCAGTCACACTGTGCTGTCGCTAACGTGCAGGCCATGACCGCTGCGGAAGCCTCCTCCTCCCCTGCGTCCCACGCCGGCTCCGGTGAGCCACTCGTGGTCCTCGACCACGTGAACAAGTGGTTCGGGGACCTGCACGTGCTCCAGGACATCAACCTGACCATCAACAAGGGTGAGGTCGTGGTCGTGATCGGCCCGTCCGGATCAGGCAAGTCCACGCTGTGCCGGGCGATCAACCGGCTCGAGACGATCCAGGGGGGCACGATCACCCTCGACGGTCAGCCGCTGCCCCAGGAGGGCAAGGAGCTCGCCCGCCTCCGCGCCGAGGTCGGGATGGTGTTCCAGTCGTTCAACCTCTTCGCGCACAAGACGATCCTCGAGAACGTCACGCTCGGGCCGATCAAGGTGCGCAAGCAGAAGAAGGAGGATGCCGACAAGCGCGCGATGGAGCTGCTCGAGCGCGTCGGTGTCGCACAGCAGGCCAACAAGTACCCCGCCCAGCTCTCCGGCGGCCAGCAGCAGCGCGTCGCGATCGCCCGCGCGCTCGCGATGGAGCCCAAGGTGATGCTCTTCGACGAGCCGACCTCCGCGCTCGACCCGGAGATGATCAAGGAGGTCCTCGACGTCATGGTCGACCTCGCCCAGCGCGGGATGACCATGGTCGTCGTCACCCACGAGATGGGCTTCGCCCGTACGGCGGCGGACCGGGTGATCTTCATGGCCGACGGCCAGATCGTCGAGGAGAACACCCCCGAGGAGTTCTTCACCAACCCGCAGTCGGACCGGGCCAAGGACTTCCTCGGCAAGATCCTCAAGCACTGATCCGTCCACCAGCTCGGCCGGGCGACCCATCGGCCCGGTCAGATACAGAAGGGGAACACATGCGTTTCACCAGGACCAAGGCAGTGATCGCGGCAGCCGGGCTCTCGCTCGTGCTCGCAGCGTGCGGGGGTGACGGCGGCGACACCGAGGTCGATGTGGCCGACAACCCGACGTTCGACTCCGGCACGAAGATGGCCGAGCTCGCCGACGCCGGCAAGATCAAGATCGGCGTGAAGTACGACCAGCCCGGCATCGGCTTCCAGGAGCCCGGGGCCGACGCCCCGTCGGGCTTCGACATCGAGATCGGCCGGATCCTCGCTGCCGCGCTCGGCATCGAGGACGACGGCATCGAGTGGGTCGAGACGGTCTCGGAGAACCGCGAGCCGTTCCTGGAGAACGACCGCGTCGACCTCGTGATCGCGTCGTACTCGATCACCGACGAGCGTCGCCAGGTGGTCGGCCAGGCCGGCCCGTACTACGTCACCGGGCAGCAGCTCCTGGTCCGTGAGGAGGACAAGGACGCGATCACCAAGCCCGAGGACACCGAGGGCAAGAAGGTCTGCTCGGTCACCGGCTCCACCTCGCTGCAGCGGATGGAGGACGAGTACGGCGCCAACCCGGTGCCGTTCGCGACCTACTCCGAGTGCGTCGACCAGCTCGAGAACGGCACCGTCGACGCCGTGACCACCGACGGCGCGATCCTGCTCGGCTACGCCGCGGAGAACCCCGACGAGCTCGAGGTCGTCGGCGAGCCGTTCTCCGAGGAGCGCTACGGCGTCGGCTACAACAAGGACGCTGCCGAGATGTGCCAGTTCATCACCGACACGCTGCAGGACGCAATGGACGACGGCACCTGGGCCGAGGCGTTCGAGGCCACTCTCGGCGAGTCCGGGGTGGAGACTCCGGAGCCGCCCACGCTGGACGAGTGCGCCTGAGCACACGGTCCGACCGATGACCGACGAGCCGGGGGACGTCCGCCGTGGCGTCCCCCGGCTCATCTCCTGACGAGGTGAACGGTGTTCGACAACGCCTTCTTCAACGAGTGGGACCAGGTCCAGGCGGGGTTCGTGAAGACCCTGTGGATCTTCGCGTTCTCGCTGGTGCTCTCCACCGTGCTCGGCACGGTGCTGGGCAGCTTCCGGGTCTCCCCCATCACCAGCCTGCGCGCGGCCGGCACGACGTACGTCAACGTCTTCCGCAACACCCCGCTGGTGCTCATCCTGGTGCTCGGTGTGTTCGTGATCCCGACCCTGGGGTTCAGTGACCTCGGGTTCGACTTCGGGCTGTACGAGCTCAACACCTTCGAGGTGATGGGGATCATCGGTCTCTCGCTCTACACCGCGGCCTTCGTCTGCGAGGCGATCCGCTCAGGGGTCAACTCCGTCGCGGCCGGACAGGCAGAGGCGGCCCGGTCCATCGGGATGGACTTCTCCCAGTCGCTGCGGATGGTGGTTCTCCCGCAGGCGTTCCGCGCGATCATCCCGCCCCTGGCGAGCATCTACATCGCCCTCGCGAAGAACACCAGCGTGCTGGCGATCGTGGGTGTCGCCGAGGCTTCGTACGTCATGAAGAAGCTCGGCAACCAGTTCACCACCGACATCTACGTCATCTTCATCGGCTTCGCCCTGGGCTACGTGATCATCGTGCTGTTGATCTCCGGGCTGGCCTCCATCCTCGAGCGCAAGCTGGCGGTGGCCTGATGAGCACGGTCCTCTTCGACACCCCCGGGCCCCGCGCGGCCGCCCGACACCGGCTCTACACCTGGCTTGGCGCGATCATCCTGACGGCGGTCCTCGGGCTGGTGCTCTGGAAGCTCTACGTCGAAGGCGAGTTCGAAGCCGAGCTGTGGGAGGACATGGCGCAGGAGAACATCTGGCGCGCCATCTGGCAGGGTTTCCAAGCCACCCTCTCCGCCGCAGCTGTCGCCATCGTCACCTCGGTCGTGTTCGGTGCCGTGTTCGCGGTCGCTCGTCTCTCGGACCATGCGTGGGTCCGCTGGCCGGCCGTGGTCATCGTGGAGTTCTTCCGCGCGGTGCCTCTGATCCTCCTGATCCTGTTCTTGTTCATCGCCTACGCCGACGTGCTGGACAGGTTCTGGGCCCTGGTGGCGGCGCTGACGCTCTACAACGGCTCGGTGCTCGCCGAGGTGTTCCGCGCCGGCATCAACGCCGTGCCCAAGGGACAGTCCGAGGCGTCGTACGGGATCGGAATGCGCAAGAACCAGGTGATGCGCCTGGTCCTGCTGCCGCAGGCAGTCACGATCATGCTGCCGGCGATCATCAGCCAGTGCGTGATCGTCCTCAAGGACACCTCACTGGGTCTGATCATCTCCTACCAGGATGCCGTCGCCCAGGGCCGGCTGATCGCCGAGTTCGTCGACCACTCCGTGGTGCCACTGGGGCTGATCGCGGTGATCTTCATCGCGATCAACTACTCGCTGTCGCGGCTGGCGGTGTACGTCGAGCGCCGCTTCGCCCAGCGCGGACACTCCTCGGCCGGCAAGCTCTCCGCGGCGCACGACCCGAACCTCAACCCCGGAGGTGGCGGCGCGGGCTGACCCTGCGCGCGCCTACTTCGCCGGCTTCTCGGTGACCCAGAGCCGGATCACGCCGTCGACCACCACGGTGCCGTCGTCACGCACTCCGCGCACCCGCACCGGCAGGTCGGGGTCGTCGCCAGTCCATGCCTCAGGGTCGGTCTCGGCGATGCAGGTGATGTCGCTGGTCGCCTTCGCGGTGTAGTCCACCTCCATCCCCTTGGGGATCCACCGCTTGTCAGGCGGGATGGTGGCCTCGGCGAGCGCGCCCATCGCCGCCTCGAGGCCGTTGATGATCGCGATCACGTGGACCGTGCCGATGTGGTTCTGCACGCCGCGGCGCTTCTTGATCCGCAGCTCGGCATAGTTGGGCCGCAGCTCGACGAACCGGGGCCGCACGGTCGCGAAGTACGGAGCCTTCTGCGAGAACAGCACCGAGAAGATCTTCTTGCCCGCCGGGAGCCTGGTGACCTGGTGGTACAGGTCCAACACGTTCGCCATGCCAGTGGACATTACCGGTAGGTAACTTCCTTGCGCCAGCGACCCGTCTCCCCCAGTGCTCTGGACGCTTCCCTCGCGTCCTGCCGCGTGTGGAGCGTCCGTAACCCCGCGTTACACGGGGTCAGCGGGCGACCTCGGTGGCTCGGGACTCCCGGATCACGGTGACCTTGATCTGGCCGGGGTAGGTCAGTTCCTCCTCGAACTGCTTGGCGATGTCGCGGGCGAGCACCTGCGCGCCGATGTCGTCGACCTCGTCCGGCAGCACCATCACCCGCACGTCGCGACCGGCCTGCATCGCGAACACCTTCTCCACGCCGGGCTTGTCCATCGCGATCTGCTCGAGCCGGTGCAGGCGCTCGACGTACGCCTCCAACGACTCCCGACGCGCACCGGGTCGACCGCCGCTCACCGCGTCGGCGGCCTGCGTGATGACGGCCTCGACGGTGCGCGGCTCGACCTCGTTGTGGTGCGCCTCGATCGCGTGTACGACGTCCTCGCACTCGCCGTACTTGCGGGCCAGCTCGGCCCCGACGATGGCGTGGGAACCCTCGACCTCGTGGGTCAGCGCCTTGCCGATGTCGTGCAGGAACGCCGCGCGCACGCACAGCGTCCGGTCCAGGCCGAGCTCGTCGGCGAGCAGCCCCGCGACGTGCCCGGACTCGACGAGGTGGCGCAGGACGTTCTGGCCGTAGGAGGTGCGGTACTTCAGCTTGCCGAGCGTGGCGACCAGCTCGGGGTGCAGGTCGGTGATCCCCATCTCCAGCGCGGCGTCCTCACCGGCACGGACGCAGAGCCGGTCCACCTCGATGCATGACCGCTCGTGGACCTCCTCGATCCGACTGGGATGGATCCGGCCGTCGGCGAGCAGCTCCTCGAGCGTGAGCCGGGCCATCTCCCGGCGGACCGGGTCGAAGCAGCTGAGCAGCACCGCACCCGGCGTGTCGTCGACGATCAGGTTGACGCCGGTGATCTGCTCGAACGACCGGATGTTGCGCCCCTCGCGGCCGATGATCCGGCCCTTCATGTCGTCCCCGGACAGCTGCACGGTCGACACGACGGACTCGCTGGTCTGCTCCGAGGCGAGCCGCTGGATCACCGTCGCCAGGATCCGCTTGGCACGGGCGTCGGCCTCGTCCTGGGCCGCGCGTTCGATGTCCCGGGCCGAGATTGCGGCGGCGCGCTTGGCTTCGGCCTCGATGCTCTCGACCAGCTGGTCGTGGGCCTCTTCGGCGGTCAGCCCGGCGACCTGCTCGAGGGTCCGTCGGCGGTCCTCCTCGATGTCGAGCAGCTCGGCGCGCCGGGCCTCGAGCTCGGCCTCGGTCGCCACCAGCTCGTCGGCACGTCCCTGGAGCCGGCGGGCCTGCTCGTCGAGCCGCTCCTCGCGCTCGCGGAGCCGGTGCTCGCGCCGCTCGATGTCCTGACGCTGCTCCTGGAGGTCTCGGTGCAGGGCCTCCTCGTGCTTGGCCGCGCGGTGCCGGTTGACCAGTCCCATCGCCAGCGTGGCGATGCCGGCCACGACCAGCAGCGCGATGATCGCGAGCAGCCACTCGACCATGTCGAGCCCCAGGAGGAGTGGGTACCTCTCGCCGGCCTGGTCCGCCGGAACGGCAGTTGAGTTCATCCCAGGCTCCTGTCGCTATGGGCGCGACGGGTACGCCGAACTCAGCGACCGCCACGAGGCGGGCGCTCAGGTCACACGTAACTGTCGCGCATGTCCGGCTCACGCCGGGTTCAGTGTCATCTCAGTCGGGTCGCGTCATGGGACGCGGCCGTCCCTTTCGAGGCTAGGTCGCCGACCTGGGCCGGTCAAGGAAACCGCGTGAGGGCGCGCCACACGCACGATGTCTGCACGGGAGCCGGTCGTCGGGCCGCTTGCCCGCACGGGCCGACGACGCAGCCCCCGGTCTGCGCACGCGGGCCGCGCCCGCGGGGTGCACACGATGCGCGCCGGGGGTGCTCAGCCGAACGGGTCGTCGACGGCGTCGGCCTCGTCGCTCCCGTCGAACAGGCCGTTGGCGTCGAGCTCCTCGCGCACCACCCGCCACACCCCGTCGCCACCGTGTCCCTTGCGCACCAGCATCCCGGTGAGCCGCCGGGTCGCGGTCGCCCGGTCGACGTTGCGCAGGGTGCGCAGCTTGCGGCGCACCAGCGCCCGTGCGGCTTCCTCCTCGTCGTCGGGCTCGACCTGGTCGAGGGCCGCTCGGGCGGTCTCGTCGTCGATGCCCTTGCGGCGCAGCTCCTGGGCCAGGGCGCGCCGGCCGAGTCCCCTCCCAGGGCCGCGGGACTCCACCCACAACCGGGCGAAGGCGGCGTCGTCGATCAGACCGACCTCCTCGAACCGGTCCAGCAGGCGTTGGGCCACGTGCTCGGGCACCCGGCGCTTCGCGAGCTTGGTGGCGAGCTCGGCGCGGCTGCGGGCCTGGCCGGTCAACTGGTCGAGGAGGATCTTGCGGGCGACCTCCTCGCTGTCGGCGTCCGGGCCTAGCAGGACCGGGTCCTCCGGCACGGCTTCCGGGGCGCCGGACTCGTCGGCACCGGCGACGGGGACGCCGGCATCAGCCGCACCTGACTCCGGCGCTGCGGGAACGGGCGCGGCGGGGTCGGACGACAGCACAGAACCGTCCGCCTGGGGCCCTGGGAGGTGGGAACCAGACGGACGGTCGTCTGCGTGGTGCGGCACGGCAGGGGTCAGAAGTCCACCCCGGTCGGCTCGGCGGGAGCCGCAGGTGTGTCGACGTGGGGACCAACCCCGAGCTTCTCGAGGATCCGCTTCTCGAGCTCGTTGGCGAGGTCGGGGTTGTCGCGGAGGAAGTTGCGGGCGTTCTCCTTGCCCTGGCCGAGCTGGTCGCCCTCGTAGGTGTACCAGGCGCCGGCCTTGCGAACCAGACCCGCCTCGACCCCGACGTCGATGAGCCCACCCTCGCGGCTGATGCCCTGGCCGTACATGATGTCGAACTCCGCCTGCTTGAACGGCGGGGCGACCTTGTTCTTCACGACCTTCACGCGGGTGCGGTTGCCGACCATCTCCTGGCCGTCCTTGAGCGTCTCGATCCGGCGGACGTCGAGGCGCACCGAGGAGTAGAACTTCAGCGCACGGCCACCCGTGGTGGTCTCCGGGCTGCCGAACATCACCCCGATCTTCTCGCGCAGCTGGTTGATGAAGATCATCGTGGTCCCGGCACCGTTGAGGGCACCGGTCATCTTCCGCAGCGCCTGGCTCATCAGGCGGGCCTGGAGGCCGACGTGGCTGTCACCCATTTCGCCCTCGATCTCGGCACGCGGCACGAGCGCGGCCACCGAGTCGACGACGATCAGGTCGAGCGCGCCGGAGCGGATCAGCATGTCCGCGATCTCGAGCGCCTGCTCACCGGAGTCGGGCTGGGAGACGAGAAGAGCGTCGGTGTCGACACCGAGGGCCTTGGCGTACTCGGGATCGAGCGCGTGCTCGGCGTCGATGAACGCCACGATCCCGCCCGCCCGCTGGGCGTTGGCCACCGCGTGCAAGGCAACCGTGGTCTTACCGGAGGACTCCGGACCGTAGATCTCCACGACCCGCCCCCGCGGGAAGCCGCCGAGGCCGAGCGCGATGTCCAAGGAGATGGCACCGGTCGGGATGACCTCGAGCGGGGCGCGCGTCTCGTCGCCGAGCCGCATGACCGAACCCTTGCCGAACTGCCGTTCGATGTTTGCGAGCGCGGCGTCAAGCGCCTTCTCGCGGTCTCCACCAGCCATTGAAGTAATCCGTCCGTCTGTCCGCCTGCTCGCGGAACCTGAGCTCTTCTTCATCGCGGTTGACACTAGAGGGCACCTCCGACAGTTCTCGATCACACGAGCTGGTCTGTGGATGTGCAGCCTCTGCGTCGTGGTTGTGGACCCACATTAGCCCGAACACCTGTTCGATCGGCCCCGACACGCCCAGGGGCTACGGCACCAGGACCACGTCCTGCCCGCGGAGTCGTGCGCGGAAGCCGTCGGCGCGCACGGAGACGTCCTCGAGCACCAGGCCCTCGGGGAGCCCGGCGACCTCGTGCTCGATGGTCACCAGCCTGCGCACGACCGCGGCCAGGGCATCGGACAGGAAGCCCGGACCACCGAGGTCGATCGAGCGGGGCTCGACGACGAGCCTGCCCGCCACGACCTCGACCGTGCCGGTGGCGGCGACATCCAGCTCCCGACCGAGCGCCTCGACCGTGGTCAGGACCGTGGCCTGACCGTCCTCGGCAGCACGGACCTCGGCGCCCCCGCCGAGCTCATCGGCCACCACCTCGAACGGCACGGTGGCGTCCACGGTGACCCGTGAGGCGACCAGTCCCGTCGGGCTGGTGACCACGTCCAGACCCCGAGCCCGCACGTCACGCAGCGTCGAGTCGGCGGTCACCACCTGCTCCGTGTCGAGAGCCAGGTCGGCGAGCCAGACCTCGTCGGGTCGCAGCCGGACGGGCGGCTCCGCGCGCACAGGGCCGCCCGGCTCCACCACGGGAGTCTCCGTGGGCGCCGAGCCCGGAGAGTCCGTCACCGCCCACCACAGCGCCGCGGCTGCTGCCGCCAGGACGACGAGCATGCCCGTGGCACCGATCAGCCAGTCCTTCACGCGTGTCGAGTTCATCAAACCAGTGTGGCGGCGCCGGTCCGATCCCCGACCGAGAGCCGGCCGGATCGCCTCACAGGCCGAGCGGTGTCTCGCCCTCGACGGTGTCCGCGCCCGTCGTACGTCCGTCCCGGCGGGCGAACTCCGACGCCGTGACGATGCCGGTCACCAGCAGCGCGGCGAACACGTTCAGCGGCCCGAAGCCGAAGCCGCCCATGACCAGCCCGGCCACCACGCCGGCCGCTGCCGCGACGAGCCCCATGATCAGGTCGGCGGCACCCTGGACGTCGGTGCGGGCGTCGAGCGGTGCGGACTCCGAGAGCAGCGTGGAGGCGGCGACGGTGCACAGCGACCAGCCCAGGCCCAGCAGGAACAGGCCCCACCCGATCTGCCAGGAGGCGCCGCTGGGCGCGGTCCCGGACAGGAACAACGACGCCAGCAGGACCAGCGCGCCGGCGTTCATCACGCGCACCCGCCCGAACCGGTCCGAGGCCCAGCCCACCACCGGGGCGAAGGCGAACATCCCGAGCACGTGCCCGCTGATCACGATCCCGATGATTTCGAGCTCGGCGCCGCCGTGGTGCATGTGCAACGGGGTCATCACCATCACCGCGATCATCACCGCGTGCGCGAGCGCGAGCGTGGTGATGCCGGCGGCCACGCCGGTCTGGGTGGTGACCACGTCGCGCACCCGGGACCACTTCGTGCCGGTGAGCACGGCGGGCGGGGTGCCGCTGTCGAGCGCCGCCTCCCGCGCGACGAACAACGGGTCGGGGCGCAGGAAGAGCCAGATCACCAGTGCCGAGGCAAGCATCCCGACCAGGCCGAACAGAAACGGCCCGGTCAGCCGCGGGATGCCGATCTGCTCGGCCGCACTCCCGGCGAAACCGGTGAGGTTCGGTCCGGCGACCGCGCCGATCGTGGTCGCCCAGACCACCACCGAGAGCGCCCTGGCCCGGTGATGCGGCTTGGCGAGGTCCGTGGCTGCGTAGCGGGACTGGTTGTTCGCCGCGGTCGTGGAGCCCAGCAGGGCCGCGCCGACGAGCAGTGTCGCGAAAGAGTCGATGATGCCCGCCAGCACGCAGAGGGCAGCCCCGGCGGCGCCCAGCAGGTAACCCAGGGTCAGGCCCGGACGGCGGCCACGCGTGCCCATCAGGTGCGCGAGGAGGAACGACGCCACGGCGGCCCCGAGCACCTGCATGGTCTGGGCCAGCCCGGCGAGGTCCTCACGGCCGGAGATCTCCTCGGCCAGGATCGCGGCCACCGCGACGCCGATGGTGATGCCCAGTCCGCCCAGGCCCTGGGCAGCGACGAGGGTCCACACGGTGCGCCGCTGGACCTGCTCGACCCGGTGGTCGGGCCAGCGCACCCCGCCGCCGAACCCGCGCGCGAAGCCGGCCGCGTTGGAGCCGACCCAGCCGGCGACCCGGCGCCCGGCAGCGGCTGAGGAGTGCTGGTCGCTCATGTCCGGCATGGTCTCACCCTGGTCAGCGTTCCGACGCCGGCAGGCCGAGCGCGCGCCAGACCGCCTGCCACACGACCTTGGGGGTCTCTCCCGCGTCGAGCGCCTCCTGCACGGTGCGACCTTCGAGATCGGCGAGCACGTGCTCGCGGGCCCACACCCGGGCGTACGACGGTCCGAGGGCATGCTCCATGCGGGCCCAGAACTCGGTGTGACGCACTCGCAGAACTCACCTTCGACATCGGCATCGGGACTCCCCGAGCCTACGACCCAGCACCGAGCGGTCCGCGACCTCCGGGTGGACTGACCGCCGGCGCCGCGGCCGAGCCTGCGAGAATGCAGCCCATGCCTCCCGAGTTCGTGATCCGTCCGGCCGTCGAGGATGACCTCTCCGACATAGCGGCGATCTACGCCCACGAGATCGCCAACAGCATCGCGACCTTCGACCTGGAGCCTCCCGACTCGGCGTACTGGCAGGAGAAGCTCGCGGGCAAGCACCCCGGCGACCACCTGCTCGTCGCGGTGGACTCCGACGAGGACGTCGTCGGGTATGCCTACTCGTGGAGCTTCCGGCCGCGTCCGGCGTACAGCCTCACGCGGGAGACCTCGATCTACCTCGACCCGTCGGTGCGAGGCAAGGGTATCGGCAAGCTGCTCTACCCGGCGCTGCTCGACACGATGGCCGAGTCGGGCGTGCACACCGCGGTCGCCCTGGTCGCGCTGCCGAACCCGGGGAGCATCAAGCTGCACGAGTACTGCGGGTTCGAGCGGGTCGGCGGGATGCGCGAGGTCGGCTACAAGTTCGACCAGTGGATCGACGTGGCGTGGTTCCAGAAGATGCTCAACCCGGCGCAGCACGCCACCCCGGCGGCACACGTCATCATCCCGCCCGAGCTTCGGTAGCCCGGCCCGGCCCGACCAGGCCGAAGGACCTCTCCCGGGGGCCGATCGCCCCTGCTCCCGCGATCCACCGCGCAGCAGGGTGGAAGCAGGCGGAGGTGCGCCATGGCCCACGGGCACAGCGACCGGGGGAAGGTCGATCTGGACGGTCGGCCGGAGCTGGTCTTCGCGCGCCATCGGCTCGCCATGGTCTACGGCGGCGGCGGGGTGTTCGGGATCGCCTACACCGCGGGGGTCGCCGCAGGGCTCGCGGACGCGGGGATCGCGGTCGCCACCGCTCCCTCGCTCGGCACGTCCGCCGGTTCGTGGACCGCCTCGGCGCTTGCCCTGGGCATCACCTACGAGGAGTTCGCCGAGCTCCCGGCCCCCGCCGTACCGAACTTCAAGCCCGGCGTGCTCGCCGACATCGCCCGCGAGATCTTCGGCGAGCGCACCCACCACCTGGTCTCGGTGTCGGCGGTCTGTGTGCGCAGCCGGCGCCGGCACATCCTCGACGGCGGTGTGTACCCCCTCGCCGACCTGGTGGCAGCGTCCTCCGCCATCCCCGGCCTGCTCCCTCCCCACCGAATCGAGGGGCGGCTCTACATCGACGGCGGGATGTGGTCGGCCACCTCGGTCGACGCCGCGGCCGAGGCCGACCGGGTGATCGTGGTCGCGCCCCTGGCGGGCCGGGTCCTCGGCCCGATGGGTCGGACAGCCGGGCTCCTGCTGTCGCTGGAGATGCGTCGCTGCCAGGCACGTCACCTCGACTGCGAGGTGCAGCTGATCCAGCCGACGTGCGAGATCGCCCGGATGGCCGGGCGGAACCCGCTCGGCCTGTTCGACGCCGACCGGGCGCGCGCGGTGTATCCCCTCGCCTACGAGCAGGGTCTGGCCCGCGGCCTGGAGATGGGCATCGAGCCGCGACGCGAGCCGCCGGCCGCCTAACGGGAACGGGGCTGGTCAGGACAACAGCAGCTTGTGCAGCCGGCGCGAGACGACCACGAGTCCGAGCGCGCCCATCGCGAGGAGGTACACCACCGAGATCGCGGAGTCCCAGGACAGCGCCCCGGTGGTCAGCTCGCGGCACAGCACCACCCCGCGGTACAGCGGGGTCACCTCCACCAGCCAGCGCAGGAACCCGTCGAACGCTGTGATCGGGAAGAACGTGGCGGAGAACAGGAACATCGGGATGATCGCGAGCTGGATGTACTCGAAGTCCTGCCAGGACTTCATGAACGTCGTCAGCGCCATCCCGGCCCCGGCGAAGGCGAAGCCGATCAGCCAGGTGGCCGGCCAGGCCAGCACGGCCCACCAGGAGTCGACCAGCCCCATCGCCACCATCACGAGCAGGAACGCCAGGGAGTACACACCCGAGCGCAGCAGGCACCACATCAGCTCGCCGGTGGCGATGTTGATCGGACGCATCGGCGTGGCGAGCACGCCGTCGTACACCTTGTCGTAGCGGAGCTTGAAGAAGATCCCGAACGTCGAGTCGAAGATCGCACCGTTCATCGCCGAGCTGGCAAGCATGCCCGGCGCGACGAAAGCGGCGTAGGTGACCAGCTGCCCGTTGAGCTCGAAGCCCTCCACCAGCTGGCCGACGCCCACGCCGATCGAGAACAGGTAGAACACCGGCTCGAGGAAGCCGGTCGCGAACAGCAGCCACGCCGACCGGTAGGTGATGAAGTTGCGCACCACCAGGGTGCGTCCGGTCGGCCGTCGGGTGGTGCGTGCGCCCTCGGCGAGCGCGGCGTTGATGACCGCCATCAGAGCGCCAGCCTCCTCGTCAGTCGGGACGCGGCGAACCACCAACCGAGCAGCACCATCACCGCGAGGTAGGCGACGTGGACCAGCGCCAGGGAGCCGTCGACCCGGTCGAGCAGCAGCATCCGGGTCAGGTCGACCCCGTGCCACAGCGGGGTGAGCCGGGCGGTCCACTCCAGCGGGGCGGACAGGTTGGCGATCGGGAAGAACGCGCCCGAGAACAGGAACTGCGGGATCACCACGAGCCGGTAGACCACCGAGAAACCGGCTTCGTTCTTCAGCGACGCGGAGAACCCGAAGAACACCGTCGCGAAGGCGAGGCCGAGAAGGATCTGCACCAGCCACGCCAGGAGCAGCCCGGTCACGGAGTCGAACACCCCGAACCCGGCGAGCACGAGCAGGAACACCCCGCACGCGCTGGCCACGCGGAAGCTCACGAACAGCAGCTGGGCGGCGACGATGTCGCTGGGGCGCAGCGGTGTCGCGGTCATGGCGTAGTAGGTGCGGCTCCACTTGATCATGCCCATCACCGGCCACATCACCTCACCGGTGGAGGTCTGCATCGCATGGGCCGCCACCAGGCCGGGTGCCACGAAGGCGAGGTACGACGTCGCGCCCTCGAGCGTCTCGGGGTCCTGCTCGATGAACCCGCCGAGCAGCACACCCATCGCAGCGACGTAGAGCAGCGGCATCACGAACGACGTGATCACCGAACCCCGCCAGGTGCGCTTGTAGACGGTGACCCAGTAGTCGAGCTGCCGGCCGATCAGGTCCAGCCGGCCGATGGGAGCGGGCGTGGTCAGGTCGCTCATCAGTCGACCAGGGTCCTTCCGGTCAGCCGGAGGAAGACGTCCTCGAGCGTGGAGCGGCGGACCAGGAATGTCGTCGGCGACAGGCCGCGCTCGTGGACCCGGGCCAGCGCCTCCTCACCGTCTGAGGTGTAGAGCAGCAGCCGGTCGGGCAGCACCTCGACCCGGTCGGCGAGGTCCTCGACCCTCGCCGCGAGCGCGGCGTGCTCCCCCACCCCGAAGCGCAGCTCGGCGACCTCGCGCGTGGAGTGCTCCCGGATCAGGTCCAGCGGTGAGCCCTCGGCCACGATCCGGCCGCCGTCCATCACCACGAGCCGGTCGCACAGCTGCTCGGCCTCGTCCATGTAGTGCGTGGTGAGCACCAGCGTGACGCCCTGCTGCTTGAGCCGGAACAGCCGGTCCCACAGCAGGTGCCGCGCCTGCGGGTCGAGCCCGGTGGTCGGCTCGTCGAGCAGGAGCAGGTCGGGGCGGTTCACCAGCGAGCGGGCGATGGTCAGCCGACGCTTCATGCCGCCGGAGAGGTCCTCGACCTTGGCCTTCGCCTTGTCGGTGAGCTGCACGAACTCCAGCAGCTCGTCGGCCCGGTCGGCCACCTCGCGGCGCGGGATGCCGAAGTACCTCCCGTAGACCACCAGGTTGTCGCGCACGTTGAGCTCGTTGTCGAGGGTGTCCTCCTGCGGGCAGACCCCGATCCGGGACCGGATCTCGGGGCCCTGACGGGCCGGGTCCATGCCGAGGATGCTCAGCTCGCCGCCGCTGGGCGGCGAGACGGCGGCGATCATCCGCATCGTCGAGGACTTGCCCGCGCCGTTGGGGCCGAGGAAGCCGAACGCCTCGCCCGGACGCACCTCGACGTCGATGCCGCGCACCGCCTCGAAGTCGCCGTAGGACTTGCGGAGCCCGCGAGCGCGCACCATGGCCTCGCGACCCGGGTCGGGTGTCTCGGCCACGGGGTCAGCGGCAGGTGCCGGCGGGCGGCGATCGGTCTGGTGCTGGTGGGGTTGCGACACAGCAGACAACCCTAGAACCCGGCACCGACGGTTTCACCGGCTTTTCGTCGGGGCGCGGTCTCGACGGGCTCGACCAGCGGAGGTCTCGACGGGCTCGACCAGCGGAGGTCTCGACGGGCTCGACCAGCGGAGGTCTCGACGGGCTGAACCAGCGCGCCAGGGTCAGCGCCGGGTCAGGCTGCGCTGGTGACACTCCTCGGCCACGACGACCGGCAGCGTGCCGAAGTGGTTGCGCGCGTACTGCGCGGCCTCGGCGGGCGTCGGCAGCGAGATACCGGTCGCGACCGGCTCGGGCGCCGGCGTGCTCGACAGGTGCAGCACGGGCGCGTAGCCGCCCTCCGGATGGCAGCGGACCGTGCACATGGCGATGGCTGATCCGGTGGTGTGGAACATGGCGGCCTCCCTCCGCTCGAACGGGGACTCGTCCGATACGAGAGATATCGGCGGCGGCGCCGGGTACCTGAAGGATGGCGCCGGTCGGGTTCGCCGGCGACGACCTGTCGGTGCCATGAGCAAGGATGGTGCGGTGAGCAGAGAAGAAGGTACGTCGGCCGCGGTCGACGTACTCGCCGGGTTCAGCGAGCCGACGCGGGCCTGGTTCCAGGCTGCCTTCGCCGAGCCCACCCCGGCCCAGCTCGGCGCGTGGAGCACGATCTCGGCCGGACGCAACGCCCTGGTGGTCGCGCCGACCGGCTCCGGCAAGACCCTGTCGGCGTTCCTGTGGTCGCTGGACCGGCTCGCCTCCCGGCCCGCACCTGAGGAGAAGCTGCAGCGCTGCCGGGTCGTGTACGTCTCCCCGCTCAAGGCGTTGGCCGTCGACGTCGAGCGCAACCTGCGCGCTCCGCTGGCCGGCATCCGGCACACCGCCGACCGGCTGGGCGAGCCGGTGCGCGACATCACCGTGGGTGTCCGCTCGGGCGACACTCCGTCGGCCGAGCGCCGGCGGCTGGCGACCACGCCTCCGGACATCTTGATCACCACCCCGGAGTCGCTGTTCCTGATGCTCACCTCGCAGGCACGTGAGGCGTTGCGGGGCGTGGAGACGGTGATCGTCGACGAGGTGCATGCCGTCGCCGGCACCAAGCGCGGCGCCCACCTCGCGCTGAGCCTCGAGCGCCTCGACGCACTGCTGCAGCAGCCCGCGCAGCGGATCGGCCTGTCCGCGACCGTGCGACCGGTCGAGGAGGTGGCGCGTTTCCTGGGCGGCGCACGGCCGGTCGAGGTTGTCGCACCGGGTTCGCGCAAGGAGTGGGACCTGCAGGTCGTGGTGCCGGTCGAGGACATGACCGAGCTTGCCCTGGCCCAGCTGGAGCCGTCGGAGGGTTCGGCGGCAGGCGACGCCGAGCGTCGCGCCTCGATCTGGCCACATGTGGAGGAGCGCGTGGTCGACCTGATCGAGCAGCACCGCTCGACGATCGTGTTCGCCAACTCCCGTCGCCTGGCCGAGCGGCTGACCGCCCGGTTCAACGAGATCGCGGCCGAGCGGGCCGGTCTCGACGGGCCCGACCAACGGACCGGGCCCGGCCAACGGACCGGTGTCACCCCTGTGACCGGCCCGCCGGCGGCGGTGATGGCCCAGTCCGGCCAGTCGTACGGCGCCGCACCGGTGATCGCGCGTGCCCACCACGGGTCGGTGTCGAAGGAGCAGCGTGCGCTGATCGAGGACGACCTGAAACGCGGGGCGCTGCCCTGCGTGGTCGCGACCAGCAGCCTGGAGCTCGGCATCGACATGGGCGCGGTCGACCTGGTCGTGCAGATCGAGTCGCCGCCGTCGGTGGCCAGCGCCCTTCAGCGGGTGGGCCGAGCCGGGCACCAGGTCGGTGAGGTCTCCCGCGGCGTGCTGTTCCCCAAGCACCGCAGCGACCTGGTGCACACCGCGGTCGCCGTCGAGCGGATGCGCTCCGGCGCGATCGAGTCGCTCCGGGTGCCGGCCAACCCTCTGGACGTGCTCGCCCAGCAGGTGGTGGCCGCCACGGCAGTCGACGAGTGGGACGCCGAGGCGCTGTTCGACCTGGTCCGCCGGGCGGCGCCGTTCACCGGGCTGCCCCGCTCGGCGTACGACGCCACCCTCGACCTGCTGTCGGGCCGCTATCCCTCCGACGAGTTCGCCGAGCTCCGGCCCCGGATCGTCTGGGACCGGGTCACCGGCACCCTCAGTGCACGGCCCGGAGCACAGCGCCTGGCGGTCACCAGCGGCGGCACCATCCCAGACCGGGGCCTGTTCGGGGTCTTCCTGGTGGGCGAAAAGGCAAGCAGGGTCGGCGAGCTCGACGAGGAGATGGTCTACGAGTCGCGCGTGGGCGACGTGTTCGCACTCGGCGCGACCAGCTGGCGGATCGAGGACATCACCCACGACCGGGTGCTCGTCTCCCCCGCCCCTGGGCAGCCCGGACGGCTGCCGTTCTGGAAGGGCGACCAGCTCGGCCGGCCCGCCGAGCTGGGTGCCGCGATCGGCGCGTTCACCCGCGAGCTGTCCGCGCTGTCCCGCGACGAGGCCGTCGCCCGGGGCCGCGCTGCAGGGCTCGACCAGTGGGCGGCCGACAACCTGGTGATGTTCCTCGACGAGCAGCGGGAGGCCACCGCCACGCTCCCCTCCGACAGGACGATCCTCGTCGAGCGGTTCCGCGACGAGCTCGGCGACTGGCGGATCGTGGTGCACTCGCCCTACGGCACGCAGGTGCACGCGCCCTGGGCGCTCGCCATCGGCACCCGCTTGCGCGAACGCTACGGAATCGACGCCCAGGCCCTGCCCGGTGACGACGGGATCGTGCTCCGCGTCCCCGAGACCGACCAGGACCCACCGGGGGCCGAGGTCGTCGTCTTCGAGCCCGACGAGATCGAGGAGATCGTCACCGCGGAGGTCGGTGGCTCGGCGCTGTTCGCGTCCAGGTTCCGCGAGTGCGCCGCACGCGCGCTGCTGCTCCCCCGCCGCGACCCGGGCCGCCGCTCTCCGCTGTGGCAGCAGCGGCAGCGGTCCGCGCAGCTGCTCGAGGTGGCGGTGAAGTACCCGTCCTTCCCGATCGTGCTCGAGGCGGTGCGCGAGGTCCTCCAGGACGTGTACGACGTCCCCGCGCTGGTCGGCCTGATGAAGGACGTCGCCGCTCGCCGGATCCGGCTCGTCGACGTGACCACCCAGCAGCCCTCCCCGTTCGCGCGGTCCCTGCTGTTCGGCTACGTCGCGGCGTTCATGTACGAAGGCGACTCCCCCATCGCCGAGCGCCGGGCGGCGGCGCTCTCGCTCGACCAGGGTCTGCTCGCCGAGCTCCTCGGCCGGGTCGAGCTGCGCGAGCTGCTCGACCCCGACGTGCTCGCCGACGTGGAGACCGAGCTGCAGCGGCTCGTACCCGAACGGCAGGCCCGCGACCTCGAAGGGGTGGCCGACCTGCTGCGTCTGCTGGGCCCGCTCAGCACCGAGGAGGTCGCCGAGCGCACCGTCGAGGCTGTCCGTGGCCAGGCAGCCGGCTGGCTGGAGCAGCTGCAGGACTCCCGCCGGGCGGTGCAGGTCCGCGTCGCCGGCGAGGCTCGCTGGGCAGCGGTCGAGGACGTCGGCCGGTTGCGCGACGGCCTCGGCGTGCCGGTTCCGCCCGGCACCCCGGAGACGTTCACCGAACCCGTCGCCGACCCGCTGGCCGACCTGGTGGCCCGCTACGCCCGCACCCACGGCCCGTTCACCCCAGCCGACGTGGCAGCCCGGCTGGGGCTCGGCGTTGCCGTGGTCCAGCAGACCCTGGCCCGGCTCGGGGCGCAGGGCCGGCTGCTCGAGGGCGAGTTCCGCCCCGCCGGCACCGGATCGGAGTGGTGCGACGCGGAGGTGCTGCGCCGGCTGCGCCGCCGGTCGCTGGCAGCGCTGCGCAGGGAGGTCGAGCCGGTCGAGCCGTCGACCTTGGGCCGGTTCCTGCCGGCCTGGCAGAACGTCGTGCCCGTCGGCGCCAAGGGCACCCGGCTCCGCGGGGTCGACGGCGTGCTCTCCGTCGTCGACCAGCTGGCCGGGTGCGCGGTCCCCGCCTCGGCGCTCGAACCGCTGGTCCTCGGCAGCCGGGTGGTCGACTACCAGCCCGCGATGCTCGACGAGCTGACCGCGAGCGGCGAGGTGCTCTGGGCGGGCCACGGCACGCTGCCCGGCAGCGACGGCTGGGTCTCGCTGCACCTGGCCGACTCCGCGCCGTTGACGCTGCCCGACCACGGCGAGCTGGAGAGCACCCCGCTGCACGAGGCGGTCCTCGGGGTGCTCGCCGGCGGTGGCGCCTTCTTCTTCCGACAGCTAGCCGACCTCGCCCAGGCCCGGTCCGGGCTTGCGGACGACGCCACGATGCAGGCCGCCCTCTGGGACCTGGTGTGGGCGGGACGGATCGCCGGAGACACCCTCGCCCCGCTTCGCGCCCTGACCAGCAGCGGCCGGACCGCGCACCGCGCCACCGGCGCACGGCGCACCCCACCCCGTGCCCGGTCCTCACGCCGACCACCGGGACCAGGCCGGGGGCCCAGCCGCACCGGACCGCCGACGGTCGCCGGCCGATGGGCACTGCTGCCCGAGCTCGAGCCCGACGTCACCCGGCGCGCGCACGCCAGCGCCGAGGCGCTGCTGGAGCGGCACGGTGTCGTCACCCGCGGCGCGGTGACCAGCGAGCGGGTGCCCGGCGGGTTCGCCGGGGTCTACAAGGTGCTCTCTGCGTTCGAGGACTCCGGTCGGTGCCGCCGGGGGTACTTCGTCGCCACGCTCGGTGCTGCCCAGTTCGGGGCGCCCGGGGCAGTGGACCGGTTGCGGTCCTACTCCCGGGAGCCGGGGGCCGACCCGGGGGCCGAGCCGACCGCGGTTGCCCTTGCCGCCACGGATCCCGCGAACCCCTACGGTGCTGCTCTGCCCTGGCCGGACCGCGTGGTCGCCGACGCGGAGGCGGGCGGAGACGGCAGCAGCCGCGGCTCACACCGACCGGGCCGCAAGGCTGGTACGCTGGTGGTCCTGGTCGACGGCGAGCTCGTCGTGTACGTCGAGCGCGGCGGTCGGACCCTGCTGACCTACGCCGAAGATCCGCGCGTGCTGGAGCCGGCGACGCGGGCGCTCGCCACGGCGGTCCGGCAGGGGGCGCTGGGCCGGCTCACGGTGGAGCGCGCCGACGGCGAGCACATCCTCGGGCTCGGTGAGCGCCCGAGCGGGTTGCGTCACGCGCTCGAGACCGCCGGCTTCGTCGCGACACCGAGAGGGCTGCGGCTCCGTGCCTGAGGGCGACACCGTGTGGCGCACCGCCCTGCACCTCGACAAGGCGCTCTCGGGCCAGGTGCTGACCGGCAGCGACTTCCGGGTCCCGGCCCACGCCACCCTCGACCTGACGGGCCGGACCGTGCTGCAGACCGTGTCGCGGGGCAAGCACCTGCTCACCCGGATCGGCGAGGGCCACGAGGCGGTCACGCTGCACACCCACCTGAAGATGGAAGGGTCCTGGCACCTGTACCACCCCGGGACGCCGTGGCGGAGGCCCGCGCACGAGGCGCGGGTGGTGCTGCACACCGCGGAGTGGTCGGCCGTGGGCTTCAGCCTCGGTGTCGTGGAGGTGCTTCCCCGGGGAGCGGAGGACACCGTGGTCGGCCATCTCGGGCCGGACCTGCTCGGGCCGGGCTGGGACCTCGAGGAGGCGCTGCGCCGGGTCAGCAGCGATCCGGGGCGTGCGGTCGGCGAGGCGATCCTCGACCAACGCAACCTCGCCGGCATCGGCAACATGTACAAGTCCGAGCTCTGCTTCCTGCAGGGACTCCACCCGTGGCTCCCGGTCGGCGACGTCGCCGACCTCCGTCCGCTCCTGCGGCAGGCCAAGCGGGTGCTCGAGGCCAACAAGCTGCGCACCGCCCAGACCACCACCGGTGACACGCGGCGTGGGAGGCAGCTGTGGGTCTACCGTCGCGACCGGCAGCCGTGCCGGCGCTGCGGCACCAGGATCGAGGTGGCGATGCAGGGTCCCTCCGGGCTCGGTCCGGGTGCCGAGCGGGAGTCGGAGCAGGCGAGTCGGGAGCGGGCGACGTACTGGTGTCCGCGCTGCCAGCCGTGAGGCTGAGCCAACGCGGCTGCTCCGGCCGAGCTGGGCCGTCGCGACCGCGCCGCGGGGGCTGGGCCGGCGCGGCTCAGGCGGCCGAGGCGACCACGTCGCCGCCGGGGGCGGGGGCGGCGGCCTCGTCGACGGCGATCGCGAGCGCGGCTTCCTCCATCGCGACCGCGTCGCTGACCTCGGCGAGGATCTCCGAGAGCGGCACGTCGAGCGCCGCGCAGATCGATGCGAGCAGCTCCGAGGAGGCTTCCTTCTGGCCGCGCTCGACCTCGGAGATGTAGCCCAGGCTCACCCGGGCCTCGGCCGACACCTGGCGCAGCGTGCGACCCTGGCGGATCCGCCGCGTGCGGAGGACCTCGCCGAGGAGGCGACGAAAGAGGACCATGCCGCTGCTCCTTTCCAGATGACGATCTAGGGACCCAACGCTACCCGCTGGCCGAAACTTCCCGCCGGGGAACCTCCCAGCGCAAGACCCCGACCGGGGACTGGACACTACTGGTCGGCCCGGACTGTCTCGATCACCAGGTCGATCGCGGCCTTGACGACCTTCTCCCTGATCTCGGCCCGGTCCCCGTCGAAGTGGAACCGCTTGCTGTGGATGCCGTGCGGGCCGGCGACGCCGACGAACACCAGACCGACCGGCTTGCCCTCCTGCTCCGCAGGTCCGGCCACGCCGGTGGTGCTGACTGCGTAGTCGGCGCCCATCAGGTTGCGGACGCCGACCGCCATCTCGTCGGCGCACTCGGCGGAGACCACGCCGTGGTTCTCCACCGTCTGGTCCGAGACGCCGAGCACCTTCTGCTTGACCTCGGTGGCGTAGCTGACCACGCCTCCGAGGTAGGTGTCGCTGGCCCCGGGCGCGGCGCTCATCACGTCGCCGAGCCGGCCGCCGGTGAGCGACTCCGCGGTGGCCAGCATCAGCCCCCGTCCGAAGAGCTCGGCCTGCAGGGCACTGGCCAGGGTCATCTGGTCACTCTGCGGCGCCTCGCTGGTGCCCTGGCCCGCCTGCTCGTCTGTGCTCACGCGGGTCATGGTAACCAGCCGTGACCTGCGCAAACCTGGGCCTGACAGCCCGCAACCGCGGACCGGATAGCGTGGTCGCATGCCGCTGCCGATCGAGGACTACGCCGTCATCGGCGACACCGCCACGGCCGCCCTGGTCGGTCGCGACGGCTCGGTCGACTGGCTCTGCCTGCCGCGGTTCGACTCGCACGCGTGCTTCGCTGCGCTGCTCGGTGACCCCGAGAACGGCCGTTGGCTGCTCGGCCCCGACGGGGAAGCGACCTGCACGCGCCGCTACCTCGACGGCACCGCCGTCCTGGAGTCCACCTACACCACCGCCACGGGAAGCGTGCGCGTCGTCGACGCGATGCCGGTGGCCGACGGGCGTGCCGACCTGGTGCGCCGGATCGAAGGGGTCAGCGGCACGGTGCGGATGCGCCACGAGTGGGTGGTCCGGTTCGGCTACGGCACCGTCAAGCCCTGGGTCACCCACCAGCGGGTCCACGACACCGACGTGGTGATGGCCGTGGCGGGGCCGGACCGGCTGGTGCTCCGTGGCGACCGGCTGCCCACGGCGACCGGGTACCGGCACACCGACAGCTTCGAGGTCGCCGCGGGACAGACCCTCACCTTCGCCATGACCTGGGTCGCCTCGCACCACCCGGTTCCGGAGTTCCTCGAGGTGGACGCGCGGCTGGCGGCGACCATCGCCCGCAGCGAGCGGTGGACGTCGTACTGCAGCCACCAGGGCCCCTACCGGGAGGCGGTGCTCCGCTCGCTGGTCACGCTAAGGCTGATGACCCACGGCGGCACCGGCGGCATCGTCGCCGCCCCGACCACCTCGCTTCCCGAGGAGTTCGGGGGCGTGCGCAACTGGGACTACCGGTACTGCTGGCTGCGCGACGCCTCGCTGACCCTCGAGGCGTTACTGGCGTGCGGCTACAGCACCGAGGCGCTGCTGTGGCGCGACTGGCTGCTGCGCGCCGTGGCCGGGGACCCTGCGGACCTGCAGATCATGTACACCGTCGACGGCGGCCGGGACCTGCCCGAGCGCGAGCTGGACCACCTCCCCGGCTATGAGGGCTCCCGCCCGGTGCGGATCGGCAACGGCGCGGTCAGCCAGCGGCAGACCGACGTCCTCGGCGAGGTGATGATCGCCCTCGAGATGGCGCGCGAGACCGGGCTTCCGGAGACCGAGGACTCGTGGGCGCTGCAGCGCACCCTGGTCGAGGAGCTGGCCACGCACTGGGACGAGCCGGACAACGGGCTCTGGGAGATCCGTGGCCCGCAGCGCCACTTCACCCACTCGCGGGTGATGGTGTGGGCGGCGTTCGACCGTGCCGTCCGCGCCGTCGAGCAGCACGGCCTGCCGGGGCCCGTCGACGAGTGGCGCCGGCTGCGCGAGGAGGTGCGTGAGGAGGTGCTGGCCCGGGGGTACGACGCGGCGCGCAACACCTTCACGCAACACTACGACACCACCGAGGTGGACGCCTCGCTGCTCGTGCTGCCGCTGGTCGGCTTCGTCGACGGCGACGACCCGCGGATGCTCGGCACGATCGAGGCGGTCGAGAAGGACCTCATGGTCGAGGGGCTGCTGCTGCGCTACCGCACCGAGACCGGGGTGGACGGCCTGCCCGGCGACGAGCACCCGTTCGTGGCCTGCTCGTTCTGGCTGGTCTCGGCATACGCCAGGGCCGGCCGCCTCGACGACGCCCACACGCTGATGCGGCGGCTGCTCGGACTCCTCAACGATGTCGGGTTGATCTCGGAGGAGTACGACCCGGTGGCGGGGCGGATGGCCGGCAACTTCCCGCAGGCCTTCTCGCACCTCGCCCTGGTCGGCGCCGCGGTGCACCTCGCCGACGCGGATCGCACGGCGGCGCGGCGCCCCGGTGCCTAGACCGAGGCGCGAGCCTTGTGGTGACGGCGCTGCCTGAACGCGTCGCGGAAGAACTCGTAGCCGGAGTACACCGTCATCACCACGGCCGCGGCGAGCACGACGATCGCGATCCACCACACGACCAAGGCCGGCGTCTCGAGCCAGCCGTCGACCTCGCGCAGTGGCAGCACGAGCAGGCCCAGGCCGAGACCCTGCAGCATCGTCTTCAGCTTGCCGGAGGCGTTGGCGGCCAGGACCACGTGCTTGGCGATGGAGAGGCGCATGAACGTCACGCTCCACTCCCGCACCAGCACGAGCACCGTCACCCACCACCAGACCTCGCCGATCACCGACAGGCCGATGAAGGCCATGCCGGTCAGTGCCTTGTCGGCGATCGGGTCGGCGATCTTGCCGAAGTTCGTGACGAGGTTGTGCTTGCGGGCCAGGTCGCCGTCGATCTTGTCGGTGACCATCGCGACGAAGAAGATCGCCCAGGCGACGGTGCGCCACAGCACCGACTCCCCGCCGTCGACGAGCAGCGCCCAGCCGAAGAACGGCACCAGCGCGATCCGCAGCGTGGTCAGTGCGTTGGGCACGTTCCAGTTGCTGGCCGGAGCTTGCGTGGACAAGGCCGAGCCCTACCTCTCGTTGGTCGTGGCGCTCGCCACGAGGTCGACGCCGTCGGTGTCGGTCACCACGGCCGTCACGAAGTCGCCGACGCGGACGTCGGGAGGAAGGTTCACCACGGTGGTCGAGCCGTCCACCTCAGGCCCCTGGTGCGCCGCCCGTCCCTCCGCGGCCCGGTGGCCGATCGACTCGATCAGCACCTCGACCCGGTCACCGAGACGCTCCTCGGCCCGCTGGGCGGTGAGCTCCTCGACGAGGTTGGTGACGTGCTCGGTGCGAGCCCGGATCTCGTCCTCGTCGAGCTTCGCGGCGTACGTCGCGGCCTCGGTGCCGTCCTCGTCGGAGTACCCGAACACGCCCACGGCGTCGAGCCGGGCGGCCTCGAGGAAGTCGCACAGGATCTCCACGTCCTCCTCGGTCTCGCCGGGGAAGCCGACGATGAAGTTGGAGCGCACCCCGGCCAGCGGCGCCTGGCCGCGGATCTGCTCGAGCAGCTCCAGGAAGCTCTGCGGGTCGCCGAACCGGCGCATCCGGCGCAGCACCGCGTTGGAGGCATGCTGGAAGGACAGGTCGAAGTAGTCGGCCACCCCCGGCGTGCCGGTGATCGCGGCCACCAGACCCGGCCTGGTCTCCGCCGGCTGGAGGTAGGACACCCGGACCCGCTCCACGCCGTCGAGCCCCGCCAGCTCGGGGAGCAGGGTCTCGAGCAGCCGGATGTCGCCGAGGTCCTTCCCGTACGACGTGGAGTTCTCGCTGACCAGGAAGAGCTCCTTGACGCCCTGCTCGGCCAGCCACCGCGCCTCGCCGACGACATCGGAGGGGCGACGAGAGACGAAGGAGCCGCGGAAGCTCGGGATCGCGCAGAACGAGCAGCGGCGGTCACAGCCGCTGGCCAGCTTCAGGGGCGCCATCGGCCCGCCGTCGAGGCGCCGGCGCACCGCGCGCGGACCGGCCGCGGGAGCCGCACCGGCGGGCAGGTCCGGGGCCGCGATCGTGTGCCCGGGCAGCACCACCGAGTCGGCCGAGGCACCACGCTCGCTCGGGGAGATCGGGAGCAGCTTGCGCCGGTCCTGCGGCGTGTGCGGGTGGTGCTGCTCGCCGGCCAGGATCGAGCGCAGCCGGTCGGCGATGTCGGGGTAGTCGTCGAAGCCGAGCACCGCGTCGGCCTCGGGGAGCGACTCCGCGAGGTCCTTGCCATAACGCTCGGCCAGGCAGCCCACGGCGACCACCGCGCGCGTCGTACCGGCGCCCTTGAGGTCGGAGGCCTCCAGCAGCGTGTCGACCGAGTCCTTCTTCGCCGCCTCGACGAAGCCGCAGGTGTTCACGACGACGGTCTCGGCGTCGGCGGGGTCCTCGACGAGCCGGAAGCCGCCCGCCTCGAGCCGCCCGGCGAGCTCCTCGGAGTCGACCTCGTTGCGCGCGCACCCGAGGGTGAGCATCGCGACGGTGGTCAGCCCCGGCTGCGCGGGCGCGTCGGTGTCAGCAGATGTAGTCATAACCGCCATCGAGTATGACGGGCGGTGGCCCGGAAGGGCTAACCCGCGACCGCCTCGGGGGTCAACGTCACACCCGCCGCGCCTCAGCGGAAGGTACGACGGGCGGGCTCGCCGGCCTCGCCGAGCAAGCCCCTGTCGCGCCCGGCGACCCGAGCCTCGACCGCACCGCCGTCCCGCGCGACGACCCGGACCGGAGGGACGACGTCGAGCTGCTTGCGCTCACCGAGCACCAGCACCCCGCTGAACACCACCTTGCCGCTGGCGTCGCGCACCACGACATGGGAGTCCGACTGCGACGCGGTCAGCCGCACCCCGACCGGCTTGGCGGCCGGACGGCTCTGTGCCAGCGGCTGCGCTGCCGGCGCGGGCTCGACCACCGCGGAGCTGTCCAGGGCAGGCGCCGGGATCTCGACCGTGGACGACGGGTCGGTGGTGAACAGCCGCGCGACCCCCCACAGGAGGACCAGCACGAGCACCGCGCCGATCAGCAGGCCCCAGTTCGGGCCGCCGACGGTGGCGCGCATGCTGCCGGTCATCCCGGTCGCGAGCTCGGCCTCGAACACGCGCCGAGGGTTGACCGGCGCGGTGGCGTAGCGCTGCTCGAACAGCTCCAGCAGCGGCGCGGGGTCCTTGCCGAGGATCCGGGCCAGGGTGCGCAGGTGGCCGCGGGCGTAGAAGTCGCCGCCGCACGGGCCGAAGTCGTCGACCTCGATCGACTCGATCACGTGCGGACGGATCCGGGTGCGCTCGGCCACGTCGTCCACGGAGAGCCCGAGCCGGGTCCGGGCGGCGGTGAGCTCGGGTCCGATCACCGGGTCGTAGGCCGGCTCGGTGGGGTAGCCGTCGATGACCAGCGGCTCGACCGGTTCGCCCAGCGTGGAGATGGGCCGCACCCGGTCGCCGAGCTCCACGCGCTCGAAGACCAGGTCCACGCTGCCCGGGCGGCGCAGCTCGCGACCCTCGGGCAGCATCGTCCGGCCGTCGGAGCTGGGGGCCAGCGCGGTGCTGCCCGCGGTGTCCAGCGTCGCCTCGGCGCGTAGCGCCGGTCGGGTGGTGCGCAGCGCATCAGGGGGTGCGAGCAACGGGGTGCTCGGTGCGGCGCTCTCGTCCGGCTCGACGGCGGAGGGCGCCTCTGGCGCGGCAGGCTCGTCGACGTCGTGAGCGCGACCCCGGCCGACCCGGGAGACCACGGTCGCGAGCGCGCCGAGGGCTCCGCGCAGGTGTCCGGCCGACCGCTGCGAGACCCCCTCGCCCACCACGGCGGAGCCAAGCTCGCGCATGTGCGCGCTGTCCGCGGCGAGAGCGTCCCCGACGGGGGCGTTTTCCGCGCCCGTGCGCGATTCCGGCCGTGCCGGCGCATCGTGGAGCGGGAAGCGCTGCGGCTCGTCGTGGGGCACGTCCTCACGCAGCGCGGGGAACGGCTGCTGCGAGGTCGTACCCCCCTGGCGGACAGACTCACCGGTGGACGCATGGTCCGCGGCCCGAGCAGTGGCATGCTCACCGTTCGGCTGGTTCGAGGGAGGTCCGGCGTCTTCAGCCGCGTGCTCGACGACCTCCAGCGTGCGGGGGTCGAGCTCGACCACCTCGGAGCGACCGAGCGCGAGTCCGGCGACCCCGGCGCTGACGTCGTGGTCCCCGGCGGTGTTGGTCCGGGTGGTGCTGCCGAGCGGCACGGCCAGCGGAGCGCCGTACATCTTCTGGTTCAGGGCGACGTGCCGGCGGGCCCGCGCGTCGAGACCCTCGAGCGCTCGGGTGAGGTTGCGCGGGGCGACGACGAGCCGGCCGTCGCGCAGCAGCCCGGTGCGCGGGTGTACGACGACCTGGCCGATCGCCTCCCACGGCAGCCCGCGCCACTCGTGGCCGAGCCGGATCCGCACGCCGAGGTCGTCGGCTACCAGCAACGGGGTGCGGGCGTCGACCAGCGAGGCGAGGTAGTAGCCGGCGACCACCGCCATGACGGCGAACAGGGTCCAGTCGAGGACCGCCATGGACTGGGCGGCCCGCCAGAGGTACGCGATCGCGACCGCGGAGGCGGCCGCGCCGATGACCGCGGCGACGCCGGCCCGGCGGTGGACGACGACGGGGGTCGCCGTGGCCTGGGTCTCCCCGGCGCGTCCGTCCTCGACGAACGCGTCGGAGAAGTCGTCGTGCATGGCGCTCACTGCTCCCCCTGCAAGGTGGCGATGACCCCGTCGAGGTCGTCGGGCTTGATCAGCACGTCGCGCGCCTTGGAGCCCTCGCTCGGGCCGACGACGCCGCGGCTCTCCAGGATGTCCATGAGGCGGCCGGCCTTGGCGAAGCCCACGCGCAGCTTGCGCTGCAGCATCGACGTGGAGCCGAACTGGGTCGAGACGACCAGCTCGATCGCCTGGATCACCAGGTCCATGTCGTCGCCGATGTCGTCGTCGAGCTCGCGCTTGCTCTGCTGCGGAGCCGTGACGTCCTCGCGGTAGCTCGGCTCGAGCTGGGTCTTGCAGTGCGCGACGACCTGGTGGATCTCGGCCTCGGTGACCCAGGAGCCCTGGACGCGCACCGGCTTGCCCGCACCCATCGGCAGGAACAGCCCGTCACCCTGGCCGACCAGCTTCTCGGCGCCGGGCTGGTCGAGGATCACGCGGCTGTCGGCCAGCGACGACGTCGCGAACGCCAGCCGCGAGGGCACGTTGGCCTTGATCAGGCCGGTCACGACGTCGACCGACGGCCGCTGGGTGGCCAGCACCAGGTGGATGCCGGCGGCACGCGCGAGCTGGGTGATCCGGACGACCGCGTCCTCGACGTCGCGCGGGGCGACCATCATCAGGTCGGCGAGCTCGTCGACGACCACGAGGAGGTACGGGTACGGCGCCAGCACCCGCTCGCTGCCCGGCGGCACCTGCACCTTCCCTGCACGCACCGCCTTGTTGAAGTCGTCGACGTGGCGGAACCCGAACGCCGCGAGGTCGTCGTAGCGCATGTCCATCTCGCGCACGACCCACTGCAGCGCCTCGGCGGCCTTCTTCGGCGAGGTGATGATCGGGGTGATCAGGTGCGGGACACCCTCGTAGACGTTGAGCTCGACGCGCTTGGGGTCGACGAGGATCATCCGCACCTCGTCGGGTGTGGAGCGCATCAGGATCGAGGTGATCATCGAGTTCACGAAGCTCGACTTGCCGGAGCCGGTGGCGCCGGCGACCAGCAGGTGCGGCATCTTCGCCATGTTGGCGACGACGAAGCCGCCCTCGACGTCCTTGCCGAGCCCGACGATCATCGGGTGGTGGTCGTTGCGGGCGTTGCCCGAGCGGAGCACGTCGCCGAGGGAGACGATCTCCTTGTCGACGTTCGGGATCTCGATGCCGATCGCGGACTTGCCGGGGATCGGCGAGAGGATCCGGACGTCGGCCGAGGCGACCGCGTAGGCGATGTTCTTGCCCAGCGCGGTGACCTTCTCCACCTTCACCGCCGAGCCGAGCTCGACCTCGTAGCGGGTGACCGTCGGGCCCCGGGTGTAGCCGGTGACCTGGGCGTCGATGTCGAACTGCTCGAAGACCTCCGTCAGCCGCGACACGACGTCGTCGGAGGCCTTGGACCGCGGCTTGTGCGGGCTGCCGGGCTTGAGCACCTCGTTGGGCGGAAGCGAGTAGGTGACGTCGCCGGACAGGGAGAGCTGCTCCACCCGAGCCGGGAGCGGCGCGTGCGGCGGCGGCTCGAGGTCCTTCTTCTCCCCCGTCGCCGCGTCGGCTGCCTCGTCCGGGACGGCAGCGTCCGGCTTGCCGCGCTTGGCGAGGGCGCGGCCCTCGAGGACGGGACTGTCGTAGGGCTTGTCGCCGAGGTCGGGGTCCACGTCGTCGGCGGCCATCGAGCCGACCCGGCGGCGCGGCCGGTGCCGCTTGAGCGGCTCGGTCGGCTGGTCGGCCCCGTCGGTTCCCTCGACATCGGCCCCGGCCGGCGTGCGGCCGAGCAGCCGGTCGCGAGCCGCGGCCAGGCGGGTGGGGATCTGGTAGACCGGCGTCGCGGTGATCACCAGCAGTCCGAACGCCGCCAGCAGGACGAGCAGGGGTACGACGACCAGCGTGCTGCGCAACAGGTCCATGAGCAGCGAGGCGATCACGAAGCCGAGCGCTCCCCCGGCCTGCTGCAGACCGGAGGTGTCCCCGAGCTTGGGCTCGGGCATGCCGTTGGCGATGTGCACCAGACCGAGCACACCGAAGAGCAGGGCGGCCCAGCCGATCACCTGCCGGCCCATCGGACCGTTCCGCTCGGGGTCGCGCAGGTTGCGCACGGCGACGAAGACCAGCAGCAGCGGAACGAACCAGCCGAGCAGGCCGACCGAGCCGTTCACGACCGTGCGGGTGAAGTCGCCGATACCGCCGGGCAGCTGCCACCAGACGGCGGCCGCGACCACCACGGCCAGGCCGATCAGGAACAGTCCGGCCCCGTCGCGGCGGTGCTCGGGGTCGAGGTCTCGGGCGGTGTGCCCGATGTGGCGGACGGTCGCGCCGATCGCGTGGGCAAGGCCCAGCCACGCCGCTGCGATGCCGCGCCCGAGGGCAGCGAACAGCGTCGCAATAGGGCCAGGCCCGTTGCGGACCGCCCGGGGCGCCGGCCGCTTGGTCCTGGTGGACGAGCGGGTCGACGACGAGGGCTTCCGTCGGGTCTGGCTGCCGGACGACCGGGTCCTCGAAGGAGCAGAGCTGGTTCCTCTGCCCTTTCGCGACGCCGGTGGGGAAGACGTACGGGTCGCCATGCTGAGGAGCCTAAGCGAATGTCACACCAGTCTCACGCTTCACACGCCGGGCCCGGCCGCTCGTCCCGTCGCCCGACTGGCGTCGTCTCCGGGTCTGCCGCTCACCTAGAGTGGTCGGGCACCCGAGAGAGGACCTACACCCGTGGAGACACTGCACCCTGCACTTCAGCCCGTCTACGCCGACGTCCTGCGCCGCAACCAGGGCGAGGTCGAGTTCCACCAGGCGGTCAAGGAGGTGCTCGCCAGCCTCAGCCCCGTGGTCGAGAAGCGCCCGGAGTACGTCGAGGCCTCCATCATCGAGCGGATCTGTGAGCCCGAGCGGCAGATCATCTTCCGGGTGCCGTGGGTCGACGACCAGGGCAACGTCCAGATCAACCGCGGCTTCCGCGTCGAGTTCAACTCCGCGCTCGGCCCCTACAAGGGCGGTCTGCGCTTCCACCCCAGCGTCTACCTCGGCATCGTGAAGTTCCTCGGCTTCGAGCAGATCTTCAAGAACGCGCTGACCGGCATGCCGATCGGGGGCGGCAAGGGCGGGTCGGACTTCGACCCCAAGGGTCGCTCCGACGGCGAGATCATGCGCTTCTGCCAGTCGTTCATGACCGAGCTGTACCGGCACATCGGCGAGTACACCGACGTGCCCGCCGGTGACATCGGCGTCGGCGGCCGCGAGATCGGCTACCTGTTCGGGCAGTACAAGCGGATCACCAACCGCTACGAGTCCGGCGTCCTCACCGGCAAGGGGATCACCTGGGGCGGCTCGCAGGCCCGCACCGAGGCCACCGGCTACGGCACGGTCTTCTTCGTCAAGGAGATGCTCGCCGCTCGCGGGGACTCCTTCGACGGCAAGCGCGTCGTGGTCTCCGGCTCCGGCAACGTGGCGATCTACGCCGCGGAGAAGGTGCACCAGCTCGGCGGCACCGTCGTCGCGGTCTCCGACTCCTCCGGCTACGTGGTCGACGAGGCCGGCGTCGACGTCGCGCTGCTGCAGGAGATCAAGGAGGTCCGTCGCGGGCGGATCAACGAGTACGCCGAGGCACGTGGTGGCAGCGTCTCGTTCGTCCCGGGCGGCTCGATCTGGGACGTCCCGTGCCAGATCGCCCTCCCCTGCGCCACCGAGAACGAGCTCGCCGGTGACGCCGCGAAGACGCTGGTCGCCAACGGTGTCGAGGTCGTCGCCGAGGGCGCGAACATGCCGACCACGCCCGACGCGGTGAACATCCTCACCGAGGCCGGCGTGCTCTTCGCCCCCGGCAAGGCGGCGAACGCCGGCGGTGTGGCGACCAGCGCCCTGGAGATGCAGCAGAACGCCTCGCGCGACTCGTGGAGCTTCGAGCACACCGAGGAGCGGCTGGCCGAGATCATGGCCGGCATCCACGAGCGCTGCATCACCACTGCGGAGGAGTACGACCTGCCCGGCGACTACGTGGCCGGCGCCAACATCAGCGGGTTCACCCAGGTCGCCGACGCCATGCTCGCCCTCGGCGTGGTCTGACCTTCCTTCAGCGAGGCGGGCCTGCCTGGCCTCAGGTCAGGGAGGCCAGCCACGGGAGGGCGAGGAACACCGTGGGGAGGGCGAGCACCGCGAGCGCCGTGGCGTAGAGCGCCCCCGCGAGCACCGGGCGTGGCCGGTCGTCGCGGAGCAGCTCGATCCGCGTGCCGAGGTCGGAGCCAGTCACGGCCAGGGCTGTCTCCGGCGCCCCGCCGTCCGACAGCGCCACGAGGGCGCGCGCAAGGGGCAGCCGGCCATGCCGGCGCATGGCCGTCCGGTCGGCAAGCACCTCGACCAGCAGCTTCACCTCGCCGAGTGCGCGAACGCTCGAGACGATGCGGGGAAACGCCTCGTGGAGCACGGTGAAGGCCTCCAGTACCAGGTCGTGACGGGCCCGGAGGTGAGCGCGTTCGTGGGTCAGCACCGCGGCGACCTCGTCCTCGTGGAGGCGTTCGACGGCGCCGGCAGTGACGACCACGCGTGACCGCGTCAGCGCGGGAACGCAGTAGGCCCGCGGGCGTGGGTCCTCGAGCACGAGCACGCCCGAGTCCTCGGCGCCGAGCAGGTCGACCAGCTCGCGGTGGCTCCGGCGGGTCGACCGCAGCCGCGTCCCGACGCGGTGACCACTCACCAGCAGCCGGGCGAGCACCACGGCCGTGACCAGCACGCCGCCCGCGGCCACGGCCCGGGAGCTGCTGTTGCCGGGCGCGACGACGGCGCCGGTGGCCAGGGACAGGCCGGCGCCCAGGGCGGCGAGCACCGCTGCCAGGGCGACTGCCTGCCACAGCGTCATTGCCGCCCTGGGGGCCTGCCGGAGCTCGGGAAATCGGAGCACGAGCCACGGGGCGGGCCCCGAGAGCAGGACCGCGAGTGCGGCCAGGAGGAGCGGTGTCATCGCCGGATCGGTCAGTCGTCCTCGAGCTCTGCGAGAGCGCGCCGTAGGGCAGCCCGCTCCTCGGCGCTGGCCTCCCCGACGAACGCCACCAGCGCAGTGTCCCGCTCGTCCACGGCGTACTCCTCGAGGGCACCGCGCATCAGGTCGGCGGTCATCGCGGCTCGCGAGGCTGCCGCGGCGTAGCGGTAGGCGCGACCGTCACGCTGCTGACGGACCAGCGACTTCTTCGAGAGGCGGTCCATCACCGTCATCACGGTGGTGTAGGCGACCGCCCGGCGGCTGGCGAGCCGGTCGTGGACCTCGCGGACGGTCAACCAGCCGCCGTCGGGGACCGACCACAGCTCGTCCATCACAGCGCGCTCGAGCTCACCCATCCGGGACGTTAGGGCCATGGTCCTGAGTCTAATGGCCCTGCTCGAGGACGTACTACCCGTCGTAGTATCTACTACGATATGTAGTAGTTGTGTGCCCGTCGCGGAAAGAAGGCCCTCCCTTGGACGTCGTCGACATCGCCCGGTGGCAGTTCGGAATCATCACCGTCTACCACTTCCTGTTCGTCCCGATCACGATCGGGATGTCGGCGATCATCGCCGGGTTCGAGACGATGTGGGTACGCACCGGCAACGAGCAGTACCTGCGACTGACGAAGTTCTTCGGCAAGCTGTTCCTGATCAACTTCGCCATCGGCGTGGTCACCGGCATCGTGCAGGAGTTCCAGTTCGGCATGAACTGGAGCGACTACTCCCGCTTCGTCGGTGACATCTTCGGCGCCCCGCTCGCGATCGAGGGACTGCTGGCGTTCTTCCTCGAGTCGACGTTCCTAGGCCTGTGGATCTTCGGCTGGGACAAGCTGCCCCGGGCGCTGCACGCCGCGACGATGTGGCTGGTGCACATCGGCACCCTGCTCTCGGCGTACTTCATCCTCGCCGCGAACTCCTGGATGCAGCACCCGGTCGGCTACGAGTTCAACCCCGACACCGGCCGCGCGGAGCTCACCGACTTCTGGGCGGTGATGTTCAACAAGGTGCAGATGGTGACCTTCCCGCACACCATCACCGCGGCCTACATGACCGGGGGCGCGTTCATCCTCGGCGTCTCGGTGTGGCTGATGATGCGCAGCAAGACCCCCGACGCCGACCGTTCGCTCTACCGCAAGGCGGTCCGGATCAGCGCCGTCGTGACCATCGTCGCCGGCCTCGGCGTCGCGGTCACGGGTGACTTCCAGGGCAAGGTGATGACCGACGTCCAGCCGATGAAGATGGCCGCGGCCGAGGCGTTGTACGAGACCGAGGCACCCGCGGACTTCTCGGTCCTCACCATCGGGTCGCTGGACGGCTCGGAGGAGGTCTTCTCGATCAAGATCCCCAACCTGCTGTCCTTCCTCGCCGAGAACGACTTCGACGCCGAGGTCGTCGGCATCAACCAGCTCCGCGAGGAGTATCGGGAGACCTACGGCCAGGACCCGGGGGCGAAGTACTACTCCCCCGGTGACTACACGCCGATCATCCCGGTCACCTACTGGACCTTCCGCCTGATGATCGGGCTCGGCGTGGTCGCCGGTCTCGGAGCCGCGGCGCTGCTGTGGGCCACCCGTCGCAACCTGGTGCCGAAGGGCCGCGCCTGGCTGTGGCTGGCGATCTCGATGCCGCTGCTGCCGGTCGTGGCCAACTCCTTCGGCTGGATCTTCACCGAGATGGGCCGGCAGCCCTGGGCCGTGTTCGGGCTGATGACCACCGCCACCGCGGTCTCCCCCGGCGTCAGCGTCGGTGAGGCGTGGACCTCGATCATCACCCTGACCCTGGTCTACGCGGTTCTCATGGTCGTCGAGATCGGCCTGATGCTGAAGTTCATCCGCAAGGGCGCCGACCCGTTCGAGGAGCCGCCGACCCCCCAGCTCGGCCGGCAGTCCGACGAGCCGCTGACCTTCGCCTACTGATCCCCGACCCACGACATCTGACGAGAGAGACTTCGACCTCATGGAACTGACCACCGTCTGGTTCAGCCTGATCGCGGTGCTGTGGATCGGCTACTTCGTGCTGGAGGGCTTCGACTTCGGCGTCGGCATGCTGCTCCCGGTCCTGTCGCGCAACGACACCGAGCGTCGCGTCGTGATCAACACGATCGGCCCGGTCTGGGACGGCAACGAGGTGTGGGTGCTCGTCGCCGGCGGCGCCACCTTCGCCGCCTTCCCCGAGTGGTACGCCACGCTCTTCAGCGGCTTCTACCTGCCGCTGCTGCTGATCCTGGTGGCGCTCATCGTCCGCGGCCTCGCCTTCGAGTACCGCGCCAAGCGTGACGAGGCGCTCTGGAAGGCCCGCTGGGACAAGGCGATCTTCTTCGGCTCGCTGCTGCCGGCGATCCTGTGGGGCGTCGCCTTCGCCAACATCGTCCGCGGTGTCCCGATCGACGCCGACAAGGAGTACGTCGGCAGCACGCTGACCCTGCTCAACCCCTACGGGTTGCTGGGCGGCCTGACCACCCTGGGACTGTTCCTGACCCACGGCGCATTGTTCCTGGCGCTCAAGACCGACGGCGACATCCGGCACCGCGCGCGTGCGCTGGGCATCAAGCTGGGCCTCGGCACCGCCGTGGTCGCGGTCGGCTTCCTGGTCTGGACCCAGTTCCTCACCGGGTCCTTCGGGTCCGCGGCCCTGTTCGTCGGTGCCGCGCTCGCCCTGGTCGCCGGCCTCTTCGCCGCCTACGAGGGCCGTGAGGGCTGGGCGTTCATCGGCACCTTCGCGACCATCGGTCTGGCGGTGGCCGGCCTGTTCGTCGCGCTGTTCCCCGACGTGATGCCCTCCTCCCTGGACGCTGCGTGGTCGCTGACCACCACCAACGCCTCGGCGACCGACTACACGCTGAAGATCATGACCTGGGTGGCCGTCCTGTTCACCCCGATCGTGCTGATGTACCAGGGCTGGACCTACTGGATCTTCCGCAAGCGGATCTCGGTCCACCACATCCCGACGGCGGAGCTCGCCCAGCAGGGGTCATGAAGCCGCTCGACCCCCGTCTCCTGCCACACCTGACACCGGCCAGGCTCCCCCTGGCCGGTGTCGTTGCAGCGAGCACCCTCTCGGGACTCCTCCTGGTCGGTCAGGCGTTCGCCGTGGCCGCCCTGATCACCTCGCTGTTCTCCGGAGCCGCCGACGGCTCCTGGGACGGCGCCCTCCGCGCCGGCATCGCGCTCGGACTCGTCACGTTCGGCCGGGCGGCGAGCTCCTGGCTGGTCGACGTGCTCTCCGCACGGGCCTCGGCACAGGTCACCGCCTCCCTGCGGCACCGGCTGCTCACCGCGGCCCTGGCTCAGGGTCCGTACGGCCTCTCGCGTCGGCGCAGCGGCGAGGTGGCCCTGCTCGCCACGCGCGGTGTGTCGGCGATCGATCCCTACCTCACGCGCTACCTGCCCGCGCTCGTCGTCGCCGCGGTGCTGCCCACCGTGACCGTGGTCGCGATCGCCACCCAGGACCTGCTCAGTGCCGGCATCGTGCTGGCGACGCTCCCCCTCGTGCCGGTGTTCGCGGTCCTGGTCGGGCTCGCCACCCGCGACCGCGCCGACCGGCAGTACCGCACCCTCTCCTCGCTGTCCGGCCACTTCGTCGACGTCATGCGCGGCCTGCCGACCCTGGTCGCGTACCGGCGCGCGAAGGCGCAGTCGGCATCGATCCGGGCGGTCACCGACCGCTACCGCCGGGCCACCAACGACACCCTCAGGCTCGCCTTCGCCTCCTCGGCCGTGCTGGAGCTGGTCGCGACGATCTCCGTGGCCCTGGTCGCCGTGGTCGTCGGGCTGCGGCTCTCCGGTGGCTCCCTGGACCTGGGTACGGCGCTCGTGGTGCTGCTGCTCGCCCCGGAGGCGTACTGGCCGCTGCGCCGGGTCGGCGCGGAGTTCCACGCCGCCGCCGAAGGCACTGCCACGTTCGAGGCCGCCGACGAGATCCTGCGTTCCGGGCGGGGACTTCGCGAGGGCGCCTCCGGAGCGGAAGGGACCCCTCCCGGCGTCGAGCCCACACCCGCGGCCGTCACGGGCGGCGCGGGCGGCTCGATCGAGGTCGACCGGGTCACCGTCGGCTACCCCGACCGCCCCGAGCCCGTCCTGGACCGGTTCTCCGCCTCCCTGCCCGCGCGCGGGGTGACCGCGGTCGTCGGCCCCTCGGGCTCGGGCAAGTCCACGCTGCTGGCCGCGCTGATGGGTCATCTGCCCCTGCGCGACGGGGTCGTGCGCGTGGACGGGCGCGAGGTCGACCCCGAGTCCCCCGCCTGGCGGAGCCAGGTCGCCTGGGTGCCGCAGCGGCCGTGGATCGCGACCGCGACCGTGGCCGACAACGTCCGGCTCGGTCGCCCGGGTGCCACCGATCTCGAGGTCTGGGCCGCCCTGGAGCGCGTCGGTCTCAGCGAGGTCGTCGCCGCCCTGCCCGAGGGGCTCCACGAGCTCCTCGGGGAGGACGGTCAGGGCTTCTCCGCCGGTGAGCGGGCCCGGCTCGCCCTGGCCCGGGCGGTCGTCGCCGACCGGCCGGTGGTGCTGCTCGACGAGCCCACCGCGCACCTCGACCCGCTCACCGAGGCCGTGATCGCCGAGACGGTGACCTGGCTCGGCACCCGGAGCACGGTCGTGGTCGTCGCGCACCGCGAGTCGCTGGTGGAGCTGGCCGACCACGTCGTCGAGGTCCCCGCCCGACGTACCCTCCGGATCGTGTCCCAGCCATCCGGACCGGGGCTCCCGGCCGCGCCCGGCGACCCCGAGGCCCCGCCCACGGGTTCGCCCCCCCTCGCAGACGCGACGACGGCCACCACGACCTCGCCTGCCACCACCCGCGAGACCGTGCACGAGACCGCGCAGACCGGCCGCTGGGCTGCGTTCCGGGACCGGGCCGACGTGCGCCTCGCCGTCGGCGCCGTGCTCGGTGCGCTTGCAGCGGCCTCGGGAGTGGCCCTCACCGCGACCGCCGGCTGGCTGATCGCCCGGGCGGCCGAGCACCCGCCGGTGCTGATGCTGATGGTCGCGATCGTCGGTGTCCGGACCTTCGGCCTGGCGCGCCCCGTGCTGCGCTACGCCGAGCGGCTCGTGTCGCACGACGTCGCCCTGCGCCTGCTCGCCGAGCGGCGTGCCGCGGTGTACGACGCGCTGGTGCCGCTCGTGCCCGGTCGGCTCGGGCGGCAGCGCGGCGACGTGCTCGCCACGATCGTCGACGACGTGGACTCGCTGGTGGACCGCTACCTGCGGGTTCGCTCACCGCTCGTCACGTTCAGCGGGGTCGCGGTGATCGCCACCGTCTTCGCTGCATGGGTTCTCCCGGAGGCGGGGCTGGTCACGGGCCTGACCCTGCTCGTCGGCGGCGGTCTGACCTACACGGTGAGCCGGATGGGCGTGGCCCGGGCCGAGGGGCACTTCGTCGCCGAACGCGCAGGCCTGTCTGCGTCCGTCGTACACCTGCTGCAGGGCGCAGCGGACCTGATCATGTGGCAGGCCGACCGGAGCGCAGTGCGGCAGGTCGACGCCGTCGGCCAGGCCGCGTCCGCCGCGGCCACGCGGTCCACGCGGGCCGTGGCCACCGGCCGCACCGCCGCCCTGCTCAGCACCGGGCTGGGCGTGCTCGGGGTGGGGTGGGTCGGCGCTCCGGCCCTGGCCGAGGAACGGGTGTCGGCGCCGATGCTCGCGCTCCTGGTGCTGCTCCCGCTGGCGCTGCTCGAGGTGATCTCCCCGTTGGCGGACGTGGGCGCGCTGCAGGTGCGGGTGGCCGCGGCCGACCACCGGCTCTCCGAGCTCGCCGCCGTGACCCCGGCTGTCGCCGACCCGGCGGCCCCCCGTGGCGCTCCCGCGCCCGACGGCGCCCCGCTCGTGCGGCTGGAGCGGGTCTCCGCCGGGTGGGGTGTGACCGACGCCTTCCGCGACCTCGACCTCGAGCTGGCACCGGGCGCCCGGGTCGGCGTCGTCGGGCCCTCGGGGTCGGGGAAGTCCACGCTCGCGGCGGTGCTGATGCGGTTCCTGGACCCGTCCTCCGGCATCGTGACGATCGACGGTGTCCCCGCCCGGTCGCTGCTCCTCGACGACGTACGACGCAAGGTCGGGCTGGTCGACGACGACCCGCACATCTTCGCCTCGACCGTCTTCGAGAACGTCCGCCTCGCCCGCCCCGACGCCACCGAGGACGACGTCGCGCGCGCCCTGCGCAGCGTGCAGCTCGGGCCCTGGCTGGACAGCCTGCCGCGCGGACTGCAGTCGATGCTCGGTGACGGGCACGCCCACGTCTCCGGCGGAGAGCGAGCACGGATCGGGATGGCCCGGGCGGTGCTCGCCGGCCTTCCCGTGCTGGTGCTCGACGAGCCGACCGCCCACCTGGACACCTCCACCGCGGAGGCGGTCGCCGCCGACCTGCTCGACGTCGCCTCATCGCGCACGGTCGTGTGGATCACCCACGGCACCGTCGGTCTGGACCGCGTCGACCGGATCCTCGACCTGGGCGCCGCCGCGGCGCCGCTGCCCGCCGACCCGGCGGCCGTGCAGGCCTGAGCCGCGGCCCCCCGAACGGCTGCACGCAGCAGCCGGGTCGCCGCGGTCGGCTCAGGCGGGCCGGCTCAGGCCTCGATCACGACCGGGACGATCATCGGGCGACGGCGGTGCTTGTTGCTCACCCACCGGCCGACCACGCGGCGGATCGTCTGCTGCAGCTGGTAGTTGTCGTCGACACCCTCGGACATCGCCCGGTCGAGCGCTTCGATCACCGAGGGCACGATCTCGTCGAACTTGTACTCACCCTCGATGAACCCGCGGGCGTGGATCTCCGGGCCGCCGGAGACCTTGCCGGTCACCGAGTCGACCACCACGATCACCGAGATGAAGCCCTCCTCACCGAGGATCCGGCGGTCCTTGAGCTCGGACTCGGTGAGGTCGCCGACCGAGGAGCCGTCGACGAAGACGTAACCGACGTTGACCTTGCCCGCGATCGACGCCTTCCCGTCGACGAGGTCGACGACCACGCCGTCCTCGGCGAGCACGGTGTTGGGCACCCCGGTCTGCTTGGCCAAATCCGCGTTGGCGCGCATGTGCCGGACCTCGCCGTGGATCGGCAGGACGTTGCTGGGCTTGACGATGTTGTAGCAGTAGAGCAGCTCGCCGGCCGACGCGTGGCCCGAGACGTGGACCAGCGCGTTGCCCTTGTGCACGACGTTCGCGCCCAGGCGGGACAGGCCGTTGATCACCCGGTAGATGGCGTTCTCGTTGCCGGGGATCAGCGAGGAGGCGAGCACGACGGTGTCGCCCTCCTCCAGGTGCACGAAGCTGTGGTTGCGCTGCGCGATCCGCGAGAGCGCCGACAGCGGCTCGCCCTGGGAGCCGGTGGAGATCAGCACCGTCTTCTCCGGCGGGTAGTCGGCGAGCTCCTTGGCGTCGACGAGGGTGTTCGGCGGGACGTTGAGGTAGCCGAGCTCACGAGCCACGCCCATGTTGCGCACCATCGAGCGGCCGACGTAGGCGACCTTGCGCCCGTGCGCGACCGCGGCGTCCATCACCTGCTGCACGCGGTGCACGTGGGAGGCGAAGCAGGCCACGATGATCCGCTGGCTGCTCTGGTGGAAGACCCGGTCGAGGACCGGCGCGATGTCGCGCTCGGACGTGGTGAACCCGGGCACCTCGGCGTTCGTTGAGTCCACCATGAACAGGTCCACGCCCTGCTCGCCGAGCCGGGCGAACGCCCGCAGGTCGGTGATCCGGCCGTCGAGCGGGACCTGGTCCATCTTGAAGTCGCCGGTGTGGAGCACGAGGCCGGCGCCGGTGCGGATCGCGATCGCGAGGCCGTCGGGGATCGAGTGGTTGACCGCGACGAACTCGAGCTCGAACGGCCCGAACGTCAGCGAGTCACCCTCCTTCACCACGTGCTGCACGGTCTCCTTGAGCCGGTGCTCACGGAGCTTGCCGGAGACGAAGCCCAGCGTCAGCTGGGAGCCGACGAGCGGGATGTCCCCCCGCTCGCGCAGCAGGTACGGCACCGCTCCGACGTGGTCCTCGTGGCCGTGGGTGAGCACCAGTGCCTCGACCTGGTCCAGCCGGTCCCGGATCGGCTCGAAGTCGGGCAGGATCAGGTCGACGCCAGGGTGGTTCTCCTCCGGGAACAGCACCCCGCAGTCGACGATCAGCAGGCGACCGTCGTACTCGAAGACGGTCATGTTCCGCCCGATCTCACCCAACCCTCCCAGCGGGATGACCCGCAGGCCGTTCTCCGGCAGCGGACCCGGGGCGGACAGTTCGGGGTGGGGGTGGCTCATGCGGTGCCCTTCGTC
The DNA here is from genome assembly GCF_054781215.1 of Nocardioides pakistanensis. Classification (NCBI taxonomy): domain Bacteria; kingdom Bacillati; phylum Actinomycetota; class Actinomycetes; order Propionibacteriales; family Nocardioidaceae; genus Nocardioides; species Nocardioides pakistanensis. Next base: position 88,488 of record NZ_BAAGUV010000056.1, read on the forward strand.
AAGTCGTCAGTTCTCCAGCAGTCCAGCGTCGACCAGCTCGGTGCGCAGCAGGGCGACGAGGTCGTCGCCGGCCGGCACGAGCGGAAGTCTCATGTTGCGGTTGTCGAGCACGCCCAGCAGCTGCATGGCGGCCTTCGCCATCATCGCGCCGGGGGCCTTCGTCATGATCGCGCCGACGACCGGCACGAGCCGGCGGTAGATCGCCAGTGCCTCGGCCAGCTCACCGGCCTCCACGGCGCGCACCATGGCGGCGTACTCCCGGCCGGCGACGTGGCCGACCACCGAGACGATGCCGGCGGCGCCGTGGGTCAGCCAGCCGAGGTTCTGCACGTCGTCGCCGGAGTAGAACGCCAGCCCGGTGGCCTCCATGATCCGCACCCCGCGGTAGAGGTCGCCCACCGCGTCCTTGACGGCCACGATCCGGTCGTTCTCGGCCACCCGCTTGTAGGTGTCCTCGGCGATCTGCACCCCGGTGCGACCCGGGATGTCGTAGAGCATGACCGGCAGCTCGCTGGCCGCGGCGACCGCCTCGAAGTGCGCGGCGACGCCTTCCTGGGTCGGCTTGTTGTAGTACGGCGTGACCAGGAGTACGCCGTCCGCGCCGATCTTGAACGCCTGCTCGGCGAGCTCGACGGAGTGCGCGGTGTTGTTGGTGCCGACCCCGGCGACCACCTTGACCCGGTCGCCGACGGCGTCGATCACCGCGCGGAGGATCTTCCCGTCCTCCTCGGTGCTGGTCGTGGGCGCCTCGCCCGTCGTCCCGGACACCACGACGCCGTCGTGGCCGGTGTCGGCGAGGTGTACGGCGACCCGGGCGGTCGCGTCGAGGTCGACCGAACCGTCGTCGGCGAAGGCGGTGACCATCGCGGTGAGGACCCGGCCGAACGGCGCGGGGGCAAGCGGGGACGGGCTCATGGGGTCAGGTTATCGCTACGCACGCACCGGCCGTCGCCGTGGACACGTCAGTGGAAGGCTCAGCGCCGCTCGAGCCAGACGAAGTCGTAGCCGTCGTGCTCCTCGCGGCGGGTCTCGACCCACTCGGAGCGGTCGAACGCGGGGTAGAACGTGTCGCCCTCGGGGCTCTGGTGCACCTCGGTGAGGATCTGCGCGTCGGCCAGCGACATCGCCGCCGCGTAGACCTGCGCCCCGCCGATCACGATCACCTCGCCGGCATCGGCCGTGGGGACGTCGGCGTCGGTGTCGCCTGTGGGGGCTCCGGTCGCGGCGGCCACGGCCAGTGCCTCGGTGAGGCTGCCGGCCACCGTGACCCCCTCGGCGGACCAGTCCGGGTCGCGGGTGACCACGACGTTGGTGCGGTCGGGCAACGGCCGGCCGATGCTCTCGAACGTCACTCGTCCCATCACCACGGTGTGCCCCCGGGTGACCGTGCGGAAGTGCCGCATGTCCTCGGGGATGCTCCACGGGATGTCCCCGGCGTTGCCGATCACGCCGTTGTCGGCGACTGCCGCGACCAGCACGATCCGCCGGCCCGTCGTACCTCCCGCCTCCGAGGCAGGCGCGCCGGAGACGGTCGTCATACCGCGATCGGCGCCTTGATGCCCGGGTGCGGGTCGTAGCCCTCGACGACGATGTGCTCCAGGTCGAAGCCGTCGATGTCGGTGACCGAGGGGTCCAGCCGCAGCGTCGGCAGCGGCCGGGGCTCGCGGCCGAGCTGGAGGCGAGCCTGGTCGAGGTGGTTGAGGTAGAGGTGCGCGTCGCCGAGGGTGTGCACGAAGTCGCCGACCTCGAGCCCGGTCACCTGGGCGACCATGTGCGTGAGCAGCGCGTAGGAGGCGATGTTGAAGGGCACACCGAGGAACACGTCGGCCGAGCGCTGGTAGAGCTGGCAGCTCAGCCGGCCCGGCCCGCCGTCGGGCGAGGGCGCGACGTAGAACTGGAAGAACGCGTGGCAGGGGGCGAGCGCCATCTGCGGGATGTCGGCGACGTTCCACGCCGAGACGATGTGGCGGCGCGAGTCCGGGTCGCGCCGGAGCGCCCCGATCACCTCCGCGATCTGGTCGACGTGGCGTCCGTCGGGGGTCGGCCAGGACCGCCACTGGTAGCCGTAGACCGGGCCGAGGTCACCGTGCTCGTCGGCCCACTCGTCCCAGATCGTGACGCCGCGGTCCTGGAGCCACTTGACGTTGGTGTCGCCGCGCAGGAACCACAGCAGCTCGGCGAAGACCGACCGGGTGTGGACCTTCTTGGTGGTGACCAGCGGGAAGCCCTCGCGCAGGTCGAAGCGCATCTGGTGGCCGAACACGGAGCGGGTGCCGGTGCCGGTGCGGTCACCCTTCTCCACGCCCTCGTCGAGGATCCGCTGGAGGAGATCGAGGTACTGCTGCACCGGGTCAAGGTAGCACCGCGCACCGACGACGAGCGGCAGCGAGCGCGGTGTGGGAGGCTCGGGCCATGGCGATGTACTTCGACGTGCACCCGGTGGACCCGCAGCCTCGCTCGATCGCCCAGGTGGTCCGCATCATGCGCGACGGCGGCGTCGTGGCCTACCCCACCGACTCGGGGTTCGCGCTCGGCTGCCAGATGGGCAACCTGGACGGCCTGACGCGGATGCGGCAGATCCGCGGCCTGGACGACAAGCACCACTTCACGCTGCTGTGCAAGGACTTCGCCCAGCTCGGCCAGCTCGTGCACATCGACAACTCGGTGTTCCGCGCGATAAAAGCGGCGACCCCGGGCTGCTACACGTTCATCCTGCCGGGCACCTCGGAGGTCCCGCGCAGGCTGCTGCACCCGAAGAAGCGCACCGTGGGCGTGCGGATCCCCGACCACAGGGTCGCGCAGGCGCTGCTCGCCGAGCTCGGCGAGCCGGTCGTCACGACCACCCTGCTGCTGCCCGGCGACGAGGAGCCGATGGTCGACGGCTGGGAGATCAAGGAGCGGCTCGACCACCAGGTCGACGCGGTGATCGACTCCGGTGACGCCGGCAAGGACCCGACGACCGTGGTCGACTTCTCCTCCGGCGCCCCGGAGGTCGTCCGGCGTGGTGCCGGGGACCCGACGCCCTTCGAGTAGGCCGCGCTACTTGCGGCCCTTGCCGCGGCCCGGCTTGGCCTTGCTCGACGCGCTCCCGACGCCGGCGGTCGAGGTGATGAACTCGTGGATCGACGGGTTGTTCACCTCGCCGTACACGCCCGGGAACAGCGGGGTGGCGCAGCCCAGGCCGTAGGACACGATCCCGACCTGCACCTGGCGGCCATCGGCGAGAGTGCCGAACAGCGGGCCGCCCGAGTCGCCCTGGCAGGAGTCGCCGAGCAGCGTCTCGGCGCAGATCTCGGACTCGGCCTGGAAGCCCATCAGCCCGTTGGTGACGCAGTCGGCGTCGGCGACCGCCTCGACGTCGACGGCCTTCATCTGGGCGGGGATGGTGGGCGACATGAAGAACTCGGTGCCCCAGCCCGCGACCGTGAGCGCCGCGCCGCTCTGCTCGAGGCTCTCGTCACCGAGCGGGACCAGCTCGATCGCGGGCACGTCCATCGGCGCGGTGGTGTGGATCAGCGCGGCGTCGAAGGTCCCGGTCGCCTCGTAGTCGGGGTGCACGACCACCCGGTCCGCGGTGAGCGTCTGTCCTCCGGCGGCGTCGAGGTTGGTGCGCCCGACGGTGACCTGGATGTCGGCCGGGTCAGTGTCGACCATGCAGTGTGCCGCGGTGAGCACCCACTGCGGCGCGATCACGGACCCGCCGCAGAAGTGGCCGGCGGTGCCCTCGGACCCGGCGGTCTGGATCGACGCCATGAACCCGAACTCCCCGTCCTCGACCTGGCGGCCACCGACGATCGCCTCGGCCGGGACCAGCCCGAGGGAGGCGAGGAGGAGGCCGGTGGCGGCGAGGGTGGCACCCAGGCGTGCGGTGAGTCGGCGGGTGAGAGTCATCGGAGTCCCTTTCAGGCAGCGGCGCGGCCCCGAGCCGCGCTCACGCAGTGCAACGACGCCGGGTTGCCGGCGTTACGCCGGGCCGAGAACCGTCTGCACGCGACGGCGCCCGGTGAGGGCCCCTCACCGGGCGCCGTCGGGTGACGCGGTCCCGCTCAGGCGCGCGTCATGGGTGGTTCGTGCCAGTGCATGACCCCCGAGTGGTCGACCAGCTCCAGCGCGAACACGACGAGGATCGATGCCATGAAGGCCGCCAGCAGCACCTCGGCTGCGCCGGTCTCGGCGAACGCGAGCGCCACGAGCCCCAGAGCCAGCGACACCGCTGCCACGGTCGTCTCGACCTTGCCGACCCGGTCGAACTCGTCGCCCATCCTCAGCACCACGTAGGCGGCAGCACCGAGCAGCAGGCCGACCGCGGCCATCCCGCGCGCATCCTCCACGAAGGGCATGTCGCCCTCGATCAGGTAGCCGACGTAGGGCACCGCGATCGCCAGCACGAGGATCGTCGCGACCAGGTCACGAAGCGTCAGTCTCATCGAGTACACCTCCTCCTCTCACTGCTGCCAGCCTGCTCGCGCCGAGGAGGTGCTGCCAGTGCCGGACGTCCCCAACCGGACAGCGCCGTGCGCCGGCCGACGGGTCACGCGTCGTAGTCGAGGTGCAGCTTCTCCGAGGTCGGGTGCGCCTGGCAGGTCAGCACGTAGCCGCGTTCGACCTCGCCCGGTTCGAGCGCCCAGTTGGTGTCCATCTCGACCGAACCCTCGACCACCTTCGCCCGGCAGGTCCCGCACACACCGCCCTTGCACGCGAACGGGGCGTCTGCCCGCACCGTGAGCGCGGCGTCGAGCACCGGCGGCCCGTCGGACGCCAGCCTGAACGTCGAGCGCCGCCCGTCGAGGCTGATCGTCACCTCGCTGCCGCCGGCGTCCGCGCCGCCCGCGTCGACAGGGGTACGACGGGCACGCGGCCGGGTCTCGACGTGGAACACCTCGGCGTGCACCGACCGCTTGTCCACGCCCTCGGCGACGAGCTGCTTGCGCAGTGCCCCGACGAGGTCGTAGGGCCCGCACAGGAACCACTCGTCGACGTCGGCCGGCGGGATCAGCGTGTCGAGCAGCCGCTGCATGCGCGGCACGTCGAGCCGTCCGGAGAACAGCTCGACCTCCTGCGGCTCGCGGGAGAGCACGTGGATCAGCTGGAACCGGTCGGGGTAGCGGTCCTTGAGATCCTCGACCTCCTCGAGGAACATCACCGACGCGTGCGTGCGGTTGGCGTAGACCAGGGTCACGTGCGAGCGCGGCTCGACCTCGAGCGTGGTCGCCACGATCGACAGGATCGGCGTGATGCCCGACCCGGCGGCGACACAGACGTAGCGCTTGGCGTTGTCGGGATCGAGGTCGGTGAAGAACCGCCCACTCGGGGTCATCACGTCGATCACGTCACCGGCCTGCAACCGCTCGAGCGCGTGCTCGGAGAACGCTCCCCCGGGCAGCCGCTTCACGGCGATCCGCAGCACCCCCGACGACACCGGCGAGCAGATCGAGTAGCTGCGCCGCACGTCGTCGCCGGCGAGCGTCGTACGCAGGTTCACGTGCTGACCCTGGGTGAACGCGTAGTCGGCCTTCAGGTGCTCGGGCACGTCGAAGGTGATCGCCACCGAGTCGGCGGTCACCGGCTCGATCGCCGCGACCCGCAACGGGTGGAAGACCGCATGTCTGCTCACGGGTTCAGAGGTCCTTGAAGTGGTCGAAGGGCTCGCGGCACGCGTTGCAGGCCCACAGGGACTTGCAGGCGGTGGAGCCGAACCGGCTCAGCTCCCGGGTGTCGGGCGAGCCGCACTGGGGGCAGCGCACGGTGAGCCGGAGCGGCACGGCGGCGCCGGGCTCGTGCACCGACGGCGGTGCGATGCCGTGCTCCTCGAGCTTGCGGCGCCCCTCGGCGCTCATCCACTCGGTGGTCCACGCAGGCGACAGCACGACCTGCACCGTCGCATCGGGGCAGCCGGCGGCTGCCAGCGCGGCCACCACGTCGTCGCGGATGGTATCCATCGCCGGGCAGCCGGAGTACGTCGGCGTGATCGTGACGTGCACGTGTCCGTCGTCGCCGACGGTGACGTCGCGCAGGATCCCGAGGTCGGCGATGGTGAGCACCGGGATCTCCGGGTCGGGCACCGCGGCGACGACCCCCCACAGGGCGGGGCTCGGGGTCGAGCGGTTCCCGGCGGTCGAGCGGTTCCCGGTGGTCGAGCTTGTCGAGACCCTCACCACGACGCCCCCGGGTGCGAGCGGGCGAGGTGCTGCATCTCGGCCAGCAGGTAGCCCATCTGCTCGGTGTGGATGCCCCGGCGGCCGCCGGTCACGGCGGGGGGTACGTCGGGCAGGGTCAGCGTCGCCTCCGAGACCACGGCGGCGACCTCGGCCAGCCAGGCCTCGCGGAGGCTGCTCGGGCGCACCGCGACGCCGGCCTCGAGCAGCGCGTCGTCGACGAAGCCGTCGTCGAACAGCTCGTCGACGAACGGCCACTCCGCGTCGAGCCCGGCCTGCATCCGCCGGTGCGACTCGGGGGTGCCGTCGCCGAGCCGGAGCACCCACATCCGGGCGTGCTCGACGTGGTAGCCGGCCTCCTTGACCGCCTTCGCCGCAATCGCCGCGATCGTGGCGTCCGTGCTCGGCTGCAGGGCGGACCACAGCTGCTTCAGATACGCCGTGAGGACGAGCAGCCGCGCCATGGTGACCGCGAAGTCGCCGTTGTCGCGCTCGACGAGGTGCACGTTGAGGAAGTCGCGCTCGTCACGGAAGTAGGCCAACGCGTCCTCGTCACGCCCCCGGCCCTCGAGGGCACCGGCGTGGGCGAGCAGGGCCCGCGCCTGGCCGAGCAGGTCGAGGCCGATGTTGGCCAGCGCCACGTCCTCCTCCAGCACCGGCGCGGAGGCGACCCACTCCCCCAGTCGCTGGGCGGCGACCAGCGTGTCGTCGGCGAGCGCGAGCACGTAGCGGACGTGGGCATCGGTCGTGGTCCCGCCCGCAGGGGCCCCGGTCTCCGCAGACGTCCGGCTCACAGGTGCTCCACGCCCTCGGGAACCTCGTAGAACGTCGGGTGCCGGTAGATCTTGTCGGCTGCCGGGTCGAAGAAGGAGTCCTTCTCGTCGGGGCTCGACGCGCTGATCGCCGCGGCGGGCACCACCCACAGCGAGACGCCCTCCTGCCGACGCGTGTAGAGGTCGCGGGCGTTGTGCAGCGCCATCTGCGCGTCGGCTGCGTGCAGCGAGCCGACGTGGACGTGCGAGAGCCCTCGCCGGGAGCGCACGAACACCTCCCACAGGGGCCATTCGCGCGTCATGCCACCGCTCCCGTCGTACGTGCCTGCTGCTTCTCGGCGTACGCCGCGGCGGCCTCCCGCACCCAGGCACCCTCCTCGTGCGCACGCACCCGGTGCTCGAGCCGCTGCTTGTTGCACGGACCGTTGCCCTTGATCACCTCGAACAGCTCGGTGAAGTCGATCTCACCGAAGTCGTAGTGTCCGCGCTCGTCGTTCCAGCGCAGGTCCGGGTCGGGCAGGGTCAGCCCGAGCGCCTCGGCCTGCGGCACGGTCATGTCCACGAAACGCTGACGAAGCTCGTCGTTGGAGAACCGCTTGATCCCCCAGCGCATCGACTGTGCCGAGTGCGTGGACTTCTCGTCCGGGGGACCGAACATCATCAGGCTCGGCCACCACCAGCGGTTCACCGCGTCCTGGGCCATCGCCTTCTGCGCGGGGGTGCCGTGCGCGAGCGCGTACAGGGCCTCGAACCCTTGCCGCTGGTGGAACGACTCCTCCTTGCAGACCCGCACCATCGCCCGTGCGTAGGGGCCGTAGGAGCAGCGGCACAGCGGCACCTGGTTGACGATCGCGGCGCCGTCGACGAGCCAGCCGATGGCCCCCACGTCGGCCCAGGTCAAGGTCGGGTAGTTGAAGATCGAGGAGTACTTCTGCCGGCCCGCGTGCAGAGCGTCGAGGAGCTCGGAGCGGTCGACGCCGAGGGTCTCGGCGGCGGCGTAGAGGTACAGCCCGTGCCCGGCCTCGTCCTGCACCTTCGCCATCAGGATCGCCTTGCGGCGCAGGCTAGGGGCGCGGGTGATCCAGTTGCCCTCGGGCTGCATCCCGATGATCTCGGAGTGCGCGTGCTGGGCGATCTGCCGGATCAGGGTCCTGCGGTAGCCGTCAGGCATCGCGTCGCGCGGCTCGATCCTGCCGTCGGCGTCGATGACGTCCAAGAAGCCCGGTGGGTCCTCCGTGACGGGGGGCGCGGCGCTCTCGGGCGCGGAGAAGTCGTTGCCGTACATGAGCACACCCTAACAAGGAAGTGTTACAGGTCACACTCACCACGACCGTCGGCGTGTAACACCGCGCAGCCCTGTCAGGATGGGTCCATGAGCTCCTCCCACGGCACCCCGACCGCCGACGTCTCGGTCCGCGTGGCCTGGGCCGACGACGCGGCCGCGATCGCCGGCGTGCAGGTCCGGGCATGGCGCCGGTCGTACGACGGCCTCCTGCCGCCCGACGTACTGGACTCCCTCGACGCCGACCAGTTCACCGCCGCCTGGCAGGCCTCGCTGACCAAGCCCAAGGACGCACGCAACCGGGTGCTCGTCGCGCTCGAGCGCAACACCGTCCGCGGGTTCGCGATCACCTCCCCCTCCGAGGACCCCGACGCCGACCCGGTCGTCGACGGCGAGGTCTCCGAGCTCACCGTCGACCCCGAGCAGACCCGGCACGGGCACGGCTCCCGGCTGCTCCAGGCGTGCGTGGACACGCTCCGCGCGGACAAGTTCCGCCGCGCGGTGGCCTGGCTGAACAGCACCGACGACGCGCGGCGGAGCTTCCTGACCGACGCAGGCTGGGCGCCCGACGGCGCGCACCGCGAGCTCGACCTGCGCGGTGACGGCGAGGTGCTCGTCAAGCAGGTCCGGCTGCACACCGACCTGACCGAGTGAACCGTCGGCTGCCGGCAACCTTTTGCTCGACTCGTTCGTCTGAACAGTCGTAGGCTCGAGATCGGGTCTGCTGACCCGGACGAAACCGGAGGGTGCACAGTGCTGGGACCTCTGCCGAAGTTCTACCGCGTCATCGTCTCCGCCGTCGCGCTGACCGTCTTCATCGGCGCCGGCGCCTGGGCGGCGTTCATGCTCCCCTACCCCGTGCTCGTCGGCGCCGGCGCGAGTGTCGGCCTGGTCGTGGGCGCGGTGATCACCTACCTGCTCGTGCACGCGCCCGAGCCCGCCGCCGAGCCCCGTCGCGTACGCCGGCGCCACCTGCACTAACTTCACGGGGGTGAACCCCACTCCCACCCAACGCGCGATCATCCGCGACGGGGTCGCGGTCGGTGTCGCCACCGGCGCCTACGGGATCTCGTTCGGCGCCATCTCCGTCGCCGCCGGCCTGACGGTCCTGCAGACCTGCGCGCTGTCCCTGCTGGTGTTCACCGGCGCCTCGCAGTTCGCGCTCGTCGGGGTCGTCGCCGCCGGCGGTGCGCCGTTCTCCGGCGCCGTGACCGGCCTGCTGCTCGGCACCCGCAACACCCTCTACGGGCTCCGCCTGGCTCCCCTGCTCGGGTGGACCGGCTGGCGGCGGGCCGGCGCCGCGCACCTGCTGATCGACGAGTCCACCGCGATGTCGGTCACCCGGGAGACGACCGAGGACGCGCGGGTGGGCTTCCTGAGCACGGGCCTGGCGGTGTTCGCGCTGTGGAACCTCGCCACCCTCGGTGGAGCGCTGGCCGGGGAGGCCCTGGGCGACCCGCGCACCTACGGGCTCGACGCCGCGGTCGGCGGCGCCTTCCTGGCGCTGCTGTGGCCACGGCTGCGCGACCGGCACAACCAGGTCACCGCGGTGCTCGCGGTCGCGCTGGCCCTCAGCCTCGTGCCCGCGGCGCCGGCCGGTGTTCCGGTGCTGGCGGCGGCCGTGGTCGCCCTCGGCACGGGGCTGCTGACCCGGCCCGCTCCCGACGCGACCGAGATCCCGGCGCGGGACGACCTGGCCGGTGGGGGTGAGCACCCGTGATGTGGACCGCGATCATCGTCACCGGCGTGGGCGCCTACCTGCTCAAGCTCGCCGGCCTGTCCATCCCCGCCTCGGTGCTCGAGCGGCCGCTGGTGCACCGCGTCGCGGACCTGATGCCGGTCGCCCTGCTCGCTGCTCTGGTGGCCGTGCAGGTCTTCGCCTCGGGTGCGACGCTCACCGTCGATGCTCGCGCCGCCGGCCTGGCGGCAGCCGTCGTCGCGCTGCTGCTGCGCGCGCCGTTCATCGTGGTGGTGCTGGTCGCCGCGCTCACCGCCGCCATCCTCCGTCTGCTCTGATCCCGAGAGTCGACCTGCGAGGATCTCCTCATGACCGCCCCCTCCCCGCGGCGCTTCGCCGGCGTGCTCGCTCACCACGACGGACGCGTTGTGCTCGTCCGGGAAGCGCACTCGCGCTGGGGCGGCGAGTTCTGGAACCTCCCGAGCGGCATGGTCGACGCCCACGAGACACCCGCCGAGGGCGCGGCGCGTGAGCTCGCAGAGGAGGCCGGCCTGCGCGTTCCACCCGGCGCCCTTCGCCTCCGGTCCAGCTCCTCGACGCTGGTCGACGGCCTGACATCGCTGGCCTGGAACTTCGATGTCGTCATCGAACATCCCGCCCTCCGGTCGACGACCCCGACCGCCTCGTGCGAGAGGCCCGCTGGTTCCCCGTCGAGGCGGCCATCGATCTCATACGTGCACTGCCCTACCGGCCGTTGGCCGATCCGGCGGTCGCGGTTCTGACCGGGGCAGCCGCCGCCGACAGCCACTGGCACTTCGCCACCCCCGAACTCGATCCGGTCCTCGGCCTGCGACCCCCGCGGTTCTGACCCGCTGCGAGAGGCGGCCGTCAGGATCTGTGAAACATGCAGCTAAGGCCATCAGGGGTACGTCGCACGCCTGGCACCGGCCGGACGAGGGCCCAGCTGCATGTTCGACGGTCTCGACGCAGGCGCCAGGGGATCTCGATCCGGCCCTGCTGCCGTCGATCGGCAAAGCCGGAGTCGCGAGCGATCTCCGCGCCGGCTCGGCCGCCGAAGCGGCGCGGAGATCCGGGTGGAACACTCGGGGGATGGGCGGCCGACGCGTGGAGTGCGATCTGGGTGTGGCTCGCTCGTGGGGCGCGGGCCCCGAGGTGCTCTTCCTCAGCAACCCACTCGCCGACCCCGTCGGTTGGTCGGCTCCCGTTCGCTCCGACCTGGTCGCGGCGGGATACCGGTGTCGGCGGCCACGAGAAACTGCCCGGAGACGGCCACGAAGCTGCCCGCTGGCGGACATGAGAAC
>NZ_BAAGUV010000057.1:0-952 GCF_054781215.1 Nocardioides pakistanensis
GCTGGTCGTTCGTGGTCATCGGCGTCGCGACGATCCTCATCGGTCTCGGGGTGTTCCTCTACATCCGCAACACCCCGGGCGAGCACAAGCTCGTCAACCGAGCCGAAGAGGAACTGATCCGCACCAACGAGGGCGAACTCGTGGTGGAGGAGGAGCGCCCCGGCGTCAGCCGCGCGACCCTCGTCTGGATGGTGGTCGGCCGCATGGGCTGGGCCATGGTCTTCTGGGGGCTCGTCACCTGGGGGCCGAACTACCTCACCAACGCGCGAGGCCTCGACCTCGCGGCGATGGGCTTCGCGACCTTCCTCATCTTCCTCTGCGGCGCTGCCGGTGAGATTCTCAGCGGTCTGCTCGCCGATTACCTGCAGAAGCGGATGAACCGCAACCGCGCCTTCAAGATCCTCTTCGGAGGATCGGGTGCCCTCAGCCTCATCGCGCTCGCGATGCTGCCCTTCGTCTCGGATCCCGGTACCGCGGTCGCGCTGCTCTGCATCGGCGTGTTCTTCAACCTCTTCGGCGGCCTCTACTGGACCATCCCCGGCATGCTCGCGAAGCCCGACAAGGTCGGCCTCATCGGCGGCGTCATGAACTTCGCGGGTACCTCGTCGGGCATCATCGTGCCGATCGTGGCGGGACTGCTCGTGCAGTTCACGGGCGGCTACACCGCCGTGCTCGTCTACCTCGCGATCTGCGCGGCCGTCTACCTCGTGGGCTCCCTGTCGATCGACTTCGAGGGCAGGAAACAGTCGAAGGCGGTTGTCGATGCCTGACCTCTACGACGGTCCGATCATCGACGCCCATCATCACGTGTGGGATCTCGAGCAGAACCTCTATCCGTGGCTCCAGCCCGGCACCCTGGTTCCCCACCGGTACGGCGACTACTCGGCGATCAAGCGCAGCTATCGCGCCGCCGACTACCTCGCCGACATCGCCGGTCAGGGGGTGGTGGCCT
>NZ_BAAGUV010000058.1:0-2380 GCF_054781215.1 Nocardioides pakistanensis
CCAGGAATCAGGAGGCGATCAACAAGTCGCGTGACACGCCCATCCACAGGTCTTGACTATTGCTCGGGTGATGCGCGGCGAGGCATCAGCCCCGTTATGCGCCGCGCGGTGACTCGCTCCGAACAGCTCCTGCAGCAGCATGGTCTCGTGCGGGCGGATGACCCCGGTCGGCGGCAGCACCACAGCGATGCGGAGACCACGGACTAGGCAGTGGCGACGTGCCCACAGCAGCGCCCGAAGCGCCCCCACCTCGAAGGCCTCAACCTGAGAGAGATCAACCACGAGTTCAGGGACTGGCGGCGGTGGAACACCACGACTGCACTCGATCGAGGAAGTCGGGAACCGCGATCAACCCGCATTGGCGGGGGAGCGACGAGCACGCCGTCGTCATAAGCAGTGAAAACCAGAGGAACTGACATGTGCGTGACCTGACACCTGCGTGCGACGCAGCCCCAAATGCTTGAGGTGCGAAAAGGTCTACGACGTACCCCAAGTCGCACCTGATCACGCACGAAGAGTTCACAGTCTGCGTCGCCACACAACCGCGGGGTCCCGCGCCGAGCACCGGCCGCGAACCCGAGGCCCGCCTCATGTGCACTGCGCCGGTCTCGAAGACAAGGCCCTGACAGGGAGTCACCTCCCCGACTCAGCCCGCAGCAGGTTCGGCATGCCGGGTAGGCGTACCTCGGGCCGCGACGGGTACAGCACGGCAATGAGGCGACATGCTCCTCGCATCGTCCGCATGGTCACCGGACCGGGTTGGTCGCAGGCACCACGCCAGTTGGGTCAGGCTGTGGCCGCCGGTGTGGCCGTGGTCGCGATGTGCGCGGGTTGCACGGCCACCGACGACGCTCCGGCCGAGGAGTCCTCGGAGTCCAGCACCTCGGAGGCCACCGCCTCGGTGTCCGCCACTGCGCCCACAGAGCCGCCGCAGCAAGTCGACTGGACCGGCGTGGCCGATCAGGCCGAAACGAGCGTGGTGAGCATCTCGGTGGCCGGGCCGCAGGGAGCCGGCGAGGGGTCGGGGGTGATCGTCGACCGCGCGGGGCACGTGATCACCAACCATCACGTCGTGGCACCCGCGGTGACCGGCGGGCAGGTGCAGGTGACGTTGAGCGACGCACGGGTGTTCGGCGCCGCCGTGGTCGGCACCGACCCGGCCACCGACCTGGCCGTGCTCCGGATCGATCAACCGCCCGAAGAGCTGAACGCTCTGCCGTTCGGCGACTCCGAAGAGGTCACGGTGGGGCAACCGGTGATGGCGTTGGGCAACCCGCTGGGGCTCTCGCACACGGTGACCTTGGGCATCGTCAGCGCCCTGGACCGGCCAGTCACCACCGAGAACGTCGGCACCTCGCCCACCGAACCAGCGACCCCGGTGGTGACCAACGCGATCCAGACCGACGCCGCCATCAACCCGGGCAACTCCGGTGGCGCGCTGGTGAACGCCGCGGGGCAGCTGATCGGGATCAACTCCTCCATCATCACCCTCGGCTCCTCCCCGGGCGGCCAAGGGGGCAGCATCGGGCTCGGGTTCGCCATCCCCGTCAACCAGGTGCGGTGGGTCGCCGATGAGCTGATCCGCACCGGCCGGGTCCGGCACGCCTACCTCGGAGTGTCACTCCAGAACGCCGTGATCGCCGTAGACGGCGTGCGCCGCGAGGCAGCCGGGATCACCGACGTCGCCGCGGGAACTCCGGCCGCCCAGGCCGGGCTCAGCCCCGGCGACGCCGTCATCGGCGTCGAGGACGAGACCGTCGCCGGCGCAGAGTCCCTGGTGGCGCAGATCCGCGAACGCGAACCCGGCACCGACGTCACCTTGACCGTCGTCGGCAGCAACGGCCAACCCACCGAGGTCACCGTCGAGTTCGGCACTCGCCCCGGGGAGTGAGAGTTCCCCGATGAGCAACGCCCGCCTGCCACTCCACGACACACCCACTCGCTCCTTGAAGGGAAACTCATGAGCCACAGCCAACCGGTCGGCGCAGGGCCAGGCAGCGAGCAACAGCTGCTGGCCAGCTTCGCCACCTACGCCGAAGCGCAGGCGCTCGTGGACCGCATGTCCGACGACGGGTTCCCCGTTGAGCAGCTCCGGATCATCGGCGACGGGGTACGAACCGTGGAGCAGGTGACCGGCCGGATGAGTCTCGGCAAGGCCGCAATGGCGGGAGCGGCGTCCGGCGCCTGGTTCGGTCTGCTGATCGGTCTGCTCTTGGGCCTGTTCACGACCGGGCCGGCGTGGTTATGGCTGCTGCTGACCAGCCTGATGCTCGGTGTCGTGTGGGGTGCTGCCTTCGGAGCACTCGCGCACGCGCTGACCCGATCTCGCAGTTAGCCGCTGGGGCCTTGGCGCCAGGCGGCTTGGACGAGGGTGACGAGG
>NZ_BAAGUV010000059.1:0-513 GCF_054781215.1 Nocardioides pakistanensis
TACGCCGCTACGCTCCCGTCAGCCGCGTAATCCCACCCCGTGTCCAAAGTCCGGGGTCAAGGCCCCGCATCCGGCACCGCAAGCAACGGCAAGGACCGACAGCAATCGGGACCGGCTCAGACGGACGCGGCGCGGAGCGACGTCCCCACACCGAAAGTGGAGGGTTTCCGGAGGGAGGTTCAAGTCTCAAATGCTTTCTGGCCCGGGATTCGCACTGAATCCCGGGCCAGATTGGTAGCGGGGGCAGTGTGCTGGTTCAGGACATCCCGGACAGGTGTCTCAAGACATGCCGGACGGATGTCTCCGGAGATCCCGGACTCTGAGTTGCCCGGGCGTCAGCGTCCGGGGCATGACACTCAACAGACTGGTCATCACCGCGCTGGTGACCGAGAAGCGTTCCGTGCCCGAGGTCGCCGCCGAGTACGGCGTCTCCCGTTCCTGGCTCTATGAACTGCTGGCCCGTTACCGCCACGAGGGCGAGGCCGTCTTCGAGCCCCGCTCCCGACGCCCGAA
>NZ_BAAGUV010000060.1:0-188089 GCF_054781215.1 Nocardioides pakistanensis
ACAGGATCTGAGACCTATCGAACTCGCTGCCACCCAGCGGTCTTCAGACCCCAGTCATGACCGTGATCAGCACCCAACCCGGCACGTCACCCCGTTCGTCGCGGTGCGCCGCCGCTATCCATCGGCGCAAGATCCGTTCCACCATGACTACTCCTCTCACCGCGGCCGGTCTCAGGGCGAGACCAGCCGAAGACCGACCATCCCCGGCCAGAACGCGAACAGGACGGTCACCGGCAGGACCAGGAAGACCACCGGGACCATCATCAGGACCTCCTTGCGAGCCCCCGCCTCGATCAGCGCCCGCCGACCGGCCTCGCGTACGTCGGTCGCCTGGGCGTGCATCACCTCAGACAACGGCGTCCCCCGCTCCAGGGCTACGGCCACCGCCTCGGCGAACCGGGCGACCACGGGCAGACCTGTGCGCGATGCCAACGAGTCGAGGGCCCGGGCGACCGGAGTACCGGTGCGGATCTCCGCCAGCACCTGGGACAGCTCCACCGACAGCTCGCCGTGGCTCCGGGCCACGACCCGCTCGAGCGCGGGCACCGGCCCCTCGCCCGCAGCGACCGCAAGCGCCAGCAGTTCCGCCACCGTCGGGAACTCCGCGAGCATCCGCCGCTCGCGCTCCCGCACCTGTGCGGTCAGCCGGTTCTCTCGCAGCAGCGCGCCCAGCACGAACGCGATCGCGCAGAGGACGAGAAGAGGAAGGGTGCGCACGGGGTTGCGCACCGCGACCAGCAGCGTGAGCACACCGACGCCACAGAAGGCCACGACTCCCCACACGACCTGTTCCACCCGGAAGTCGTGCACGGTCATCGGGAGGTTCGCGCGCTGCAGCCGACGCCGCACGGAGGACGACCCACCCAGAGCCCGGTCCAGGGTCTGCGCAGCCGATCGCAGCACCGGGCCGAACACCGCCACCAGGGCTGAGTCGGAGGATGCTGTTCCTCCCGCGAGTCCCTCCGCACGGACACCCGGCAGGTCGCGGACATAGGGCAGCACGCGCTGCTCGATACCCAGGCGCCGGCCCGTCGTCACCGCCCGGAGCACGAGCAGCAGCCCCGCTCCGGTCCCGGCGCCGAGCAGTGCTCCCCACACCGTCGGGCTCACGACAGGATCCGCCTCTCCTCGGGCAGCCTGCCGAGCCGGACCATCAGCCGGTACGCGACCAGGCAGGACGCCCCGCCGAGGGCCAGGACGAGAACCCCGCCCGGCGAGGCGTAGCGGGTGATCACCTCGCGTTGGAAGGAGAGCATCAGCAGCACCAGCCATGGCGCGGACACGGCGAGGCGGGCCCCGTTGACGGTCCAGGCCTGCCGCGACTCCAGCTCGGCGCGGGTCCGGGCGTCCTCCCGGAGGAAGGCCGAGAGACTCCGCAGGAGCCGTCCGAGCTCGCCGCCACCGACCTCGCGCGCGACGCGGAGGCCCTCGACCACGCGGTCCCCGACCGGGTCGGCGAGACGGTCCTTGAGCCGGTCGAGGGAGTCGCCGAACCTGCCCGTGAGCTGGTAGTCGGTGCCGAACGCCGCGAAAGCGGGTCGCAACGGCTCGGGGCCGCGCACACCGAGCTGGGTGAGCGCCTCGGGCAGGGACAACCCCGCCCGCACCGCCGAGGCGAGGTTGTCCACGGCGTCGGGCCACACCTCGGCCAGCTCGCGCTGTCGCCGCCGCGCCCTGCCCTTGATGACCGCCAGAGGGAGATAGCCGGCCAGCATCGCGAAGGCGACGCTCACCGGCCAGGTGCCGGAGATGACCTGGAGCAGCAGTCCCGCCGTCGCGCCCGCCCCGGCACAGAGCGCCACGACGGCCGTCGAAGAGGTCGCGGACAGCCCGGCTCGGGTGAGCAGGCCGTCCAGACGTGAGGGCCCGCGGGGCCGGCGCGGCGTCGACGGCGACACGAAGGACCAGTACACGAGCAGCAGGCCGATCCCGGTCCCGAGCCCGAGTGCCACGCCCATCTCAGTCGGCACCGTTCAGCAGGCCGTTGACGTCGATGCCCAACCGCTCGAACCGCTCCTGCCTCGGCGGCATGCCGGTGGTCCGCACGAGCTCCTCGGCCTCCCGGACGAACACGCTCTCGGTCTCGATGGTGTCGTTCTCCGCCCGTCCTGGCACCGCAACGATCTCGTTGACGCGACGGACGCCGTGCCGGTCGATCCCGAGGTGGACGACCAGGTCCACCGACGACGCGACGGTGGGTACGACGAACCGGGAGCCGATGTTCTCCCCCGCGAGGAGCGGCAACGTGCACATCTTCACCAGTGCCTCGCGGGCGCTGTTGGCGTGGAGCGACGCCATCCCGGGCAGGCCGGCGTTGAGAGCCAGCAGCAGGTCGAGGCACTCCTCCGCCCGCACCTCACCCACGATGATCCGGGAGGGGCGCATCCGCAGGCTCTCCTTCACCAGGTCGCGCAGCCGCACCTCGCCGGTGCCCTCGAGCCCGTGCTGCCGGGTCTGCAGCGCCACCCAGTCGGGGTGATGGAAGCGCAGCTCGAAGACCTCCTCGGCGGAGATCACGCGGTCCTCCCCCGGGATGCTCGCCGCGAGACAGTTGAGGAAGGTGGTCTTCCCAGCCTGGGTCCCGCCGGCCACCACGATGTTGAGCCCGGCCCGGACCGCGGCGTCGAGGAACCTCGCGGCCCGGTCGGTGAGGCTCCCCAGCGCGACCAGGTCCTGGAGCCTGGAGGCGCGTACGACGAACTTGCGGATGTTGACCGCCGAGAACCCACGCGAGATGCCGTCGAGCACGACATGGAGCCGGTGGCCCCCGGGAAGCATGGCGTCGACGAACGGCTGGGACAGGTCCACCCGTCGCCCGCTGGACTTGAGCATCCGCTCGATGAGCTCGTCGACCTGGGCCCGGGTCAGGATCGTGCTGGTCAGCTCGTGGCGCCCCGCCCGGGCGACGAAGACCCGGCTCGGGTCGTTCACCCAGATCTCCTCGACCTCCGGGTCGTCGAGGTACTTCTGCAGCGGGCCGAACCCGGCCAGCCGCGCGACCAGCTCCTCGACCACACCCTCGGGATCGGCAACCGGACCGACCGCGCCGGTGAGGCTGCGCTCGTTGTGTCCGGCGACCAGGCGCACTGCCATCGCCCGGACCAGCGCCACCTCACGCTGCGGGTCGATGCCCTCGCGGCGCACCACGTCGCGAAGCTGTCCGTCGAGGTCCTCGACGACCTCGTCGGCGGAGTCGGCAATCGTCACGCTCATGGTCCCCGTCCACCACGTTGCCCGAAATCAGACGAACCGGAGTCTGGCGCAACCCGTCGTTCTCGGCCAGACCCGATCCGGACATCTGTGGAAACTCGGGACCCGAGGGACGGGAGTGACGGTGGGGACGCTCCCGACCCTGGTCTCGGTCGAGGCGAGCCACCCCTCGCGCGCCCTCTTCTGCCACCGACGGACGTCACAGCCTGGTGCAGGCATGAGTCCCGGCCCCGCCGGGTAGAAGGCATCTGGTCGACCGGGCCGAGGCAGGTCCCGCCGTCTCTCGGGAACGGCGGGGCTGCCGCTCGGGTACGGGCCCGCGGACGGTCAGGCCTGGTGCAGCAGCTCGCCGAAGATGTCGCCCATCTCCTGTGCCCGGTCGAGCACCTCGCCCATCTGAAGGTGCCGCAGACTGCCGCCCTTCGCAGCCCCCTCCTCGATCTCCGCCCAGGTCCGCGGTGCCGCCGCGAACGGAGCCTCGGTCCCCCGCAGGGAGTACGGGCTGATCGTGGTCTTGGACTTCGTGTTCTGGCTCCAGTCGAGGAAGACCTTGCCGCCGCGCATCGCCTTGGTCATCTGCCACAGCACCAGGTCCGGGTGCGAGCGGGTCAGCTCCTGGGCGACCTTCTTGGCGAGCTCGCGGACCTCGTCGGCGTTGAGCCGGCCGGGCAGCGCGGCGTACAGGTGCAGGCCCTTGCTGCCGCTGGTGACCGGCGCGGTGCGCAGGTCCATGTCCGCCAGCCGGTCACGCACCAGCAGCGCGACCTGGGCACACTCGTGCAGCCCGGCCGGGGCGCCGGGATCGAGGTCGATCACCAGCCGGTCGGGGTTCTTGGCCTGGTTGTTGCGGCCGAACTTCCACTGGTGCACGTGCAGCTCGAGCGAGGCGAGGTTGGCCAGGTAGGTCAGCCCGGCGAGATCCTCGACGATCGGGTACTCGATCGTGTCGCCTCCCCCGCGCGAGCCGGTGGAGCTCACCGTCACCGAGCGCAGCCACTCCGGAGCCCCGGGCGGGAGGTTCTTCTCGAAGAACTTCTCCGAAGCCGTGCCGTTGGGCCAGCGGATCCGGGTCAGCGCACGGTCGGCGAGGTGCGGGAGGAGCACCGGCGCTATCTGGGCGTAGTAGTGCAGCACCTCGCCCTTCGTGGTGCCCGTGGCCGGGTAGAGCACCTTGTCGAGGTTGCTGAGCTTGAGCCGACGGCCGTCGACCTCGACGAGCACCTGCTCCTCGGTGGGGGCCACGCTCACTCCTTCAGGTCTGCCGGCGCCAGGTCGAACCGGACGCCCTGGTAGCTCGGCTGCCGGAGCCGGCCGCCGTTCGTCACGCCGAGCGCCGCGATCTCCACGACCACCTCGGGACGCACCCAGACCGTACCCGTGGCATCGATCTTGGGAACCTCGTCGCAGAACGGCGACGCGTCCGCGTGCAGCGGTTCGAGCAGCTCCAGCAGCTGCTGCGCGTGCTTGCCGGTGATGCCGCTGCCCACCCGGCCGCGGTAGCTCAGCCCCTGCGGCCCGGGCGCCCCGACCAGCAGCGCGCCGAGCCGGGAGTCGCTGCCGGTCTCGCGCCGCCAGCCGCCCACGAGGTACGACAGCGTCGGCCGGTGTGGGAACTTCAGCCAGTCCTTGGAGCGGCGGCCGAAGTGGTACGTCGACGCACGCCGCTTGCTCACGATCCCCTCGAGCCCCTGCTGCTCGGTGGCGGTGAGCAGCATCGCCCCGTCGTCGTACACCGGCGGCACCTGCCAGTGCGCGCTGCCGATGCCGAGGTCCTCGAGCGCCGCACGCCGGGTGGTCAGCGGCTCACCCGTGAGGTCACGGCCGTCGAGCCGCAGCAGGTCGAACACGATCAGCGTCACGGGGTTGGTGCGCGCCAGCGCACGGGCACGCGTCGCGCTGGAGACGTGCATGCGGTCGGCGAGGGCGGAGAACCGCGGCACGCCGTCGGCCATCGCCACGACCTCCCCGTCGAGCATCACGTCACGGCCGGCGAGGACACCGACGTCCTGGAGCTCGGGGAAGCTGACCGTCACGTCGTTCTCGTTGCGCGACCACAGCGTGAGCCGGCCGTCGCGCACCTGCGCGAGCACGCGCATGCCGTCCCACTTGACCTCGTGCACCCACCCGGACCCGGTGGGCACGGAGGTGCCTCGACTCGCCAGCATCGGTCGCATGGCGCGATTCTCCCCGATCGTCGACCGCCGTCGATGTGGCCGCCGTCTCCGGTGGTGTGCGTGACCCGCGGCTCGCAGGCGCGTTGGACAGCGCGACGAGAAGGGGCGGTCGCCTGTCGTCGGTGTGGTACGGCGCCGCCGCCCGGCGTACACGGAAGGAACCACGGTGCACCCACGACCTGGCCGCACACTCCCAAGACGGCTGCTCGCCGCCCTCGCCACAGCCGGCCTCACCATCGCCGTCACCGCCGCTCCCCCGCAGGCGGCCTCGAGCGCCGAGCAGGACGCATGCGCCGCCTGGATGGACCCGGCGAAGTCGCCGTCGGCGCGGGCCGACGCGCTGGTCGGCGCGATGACGCTGGACCAGAAGCTGCACATGGTGACGTTCGGCAACCCGCCGTGGATGGCCTACTGGGGCACCGCCGGGCACGTCACCGGGCTCCCGGAGCTGTGCGTCCCCGACCTGGTCCTCAGCGACGCCGGCTCCGGGGTGGCCGGGCTCCAGATCGCGACGACGGTCTTCCCGTCCGGGGTCGCCCAGGCCGCGACCTGGGACCCCGCGCTGCAGCGCCGGCTGGGTCGCGCGATCGGCGCGGAGGCGCACCGCAAGGGCATCAACGTGATGCTCGCCCCCGGCATGAACATCGCCCGCACCCCGTTCCTGGGCCGCAACTTCGAGTACTTCGGCGAGGACCCGCACCTGGCCTCGCGCACTGCCGTCGCGGTCATCAAGGGGATCCAGGACAACCCGGTCATCGCCGACGCCAAGCACTACGCGGTCAACAACCAGGAGACCGACCGGATGACCGTCGACGCGCGCGTCGACGAGCGCACGATGCGTGAGCTGTACCTCCCCGCGTTCGAGGCCTCGGTCAAGGAGGCGAAGGTCGGCTCGGTCATGTGTGCCTACAACCGGGTGAACGGTCCCTACGCCTGCGAGAACAAGCCGCTGCTCGACGGGTTCCTCCGCAAGGACTGGGGCTTCGACGGGTTCGTGGTCTCCGACTGGGGCGCGGTGCACTCCACCGTGCCGTCGGTGCGGGCGGGGCTGGACCTGGAGATGAACGCCGTCGACCTCCCCGCGCAGCTCACCCCGCTCTACGGCGCAGGCAGCCGCCACTACTCCGCCGACAAGCTGAAGGCCGCCCTCGCGAAGCGGCAGATCACCCGGCGGCAGATCGACGACATGGTGCGCAACATCGTGCGCCCGATGTTCCGCCTCGGGCTGTTCGAGGACCCGGTGCAGCCGGGCCTGGACCCGTTCCTGCGCGACGTGTCGACCCCCGAGCACCGAGCGGTGGCCCGGCGCGTTGCTGCGGACGCCACGGTGATGCTCAAGAACCGCCGCTCGCTCCTCCCGCTCGACCGGGGCAGCGGCCGCACCATCGCCGTGATCGGCTGGGCGGCCAACCCCGTGGGGGCGGCGAACTCCACCTCCGGCGGAGGCTCCTCCCACGGGTCGGGCCTGCCTCCCCGCGTCGTCTCGCCGCTGCAGGGCATCCAGCGTCTCGCCCAGGCTCACGGCGACCGCGTGGTGTACGTCGAGGGCTCCGCTGTGGAGGACGCCCGAGCCGCCGCTGCAGCCGCCGACATCGCCGTGGTCGTCGCCACCGACGGGTCCACCGAGGGCGCCGACCGGCCCGACCTCGGCCTGCGCCCGAGCGTGTGCGCCACCGTGTTCTGCACCGCGATCCCGCTCGAGCAGGAGCGGATGGTCGAGGCGGTCACCGCCGCGAACCGGCGCTCGGTGGTCGTCCTCGACGTCGGCGGCCCGGTGCGGATGCCGTGGCTGAAGGAGGCCGGCGCGGTCCTGGTGCCGTGGTACGGCGGGATCGAGCACGGCAGCGCGCTCGCGTCGGTCCTGTACGGCGAGCTCGAGCCGGGCGGGCGGCTCCCGCAGACCTTCCCGCGCGACGAGAGGCAGGTGTCCTTCCGGTCCGAGCAGTACCCGGGCAAGGGCGGCAAGGCGGTCTACTCCGAGGGGCTGCTCGTCGGTTACCGGTGGTACGACGCCAAGCGGGTCCGGCCGCTGTTCCCCTTCGGCCACGGCATCGGCTACACCAGCTTCGGCTACCGCGACCTGGCGGTACGTCGTACCCGGAGCGGGGCCCGCGTCAGCTTCACCGTCCGCAACACCGGCGACCGCACCGGTGCCGCGGTGCCCCAGGTCTACGTCGCCGCGCCCAGCTCGACCGGCGGACCGCCCAAGCAGCTCAGGGGGTTCCGCAAGGTGACCCTGGACCCGGGTGAGTCGCGGCGGGTCAGCGTCGTGCTCGACCGGCGGGCGTTCGCCTACTGGCACACGAAGCGCGATCAGTGGGTCGTGGCGCCCGGCACCTACCGCGTCCTGGTCGGTCCGTCCTCCCGCAGGCTCCCGCTGCGCGCCGAGCTCCGCATTCCCGGCCGCGGCGTGGGTACCGGCGTTTTCGACTAGTCACCGGTGGGCCGCAGGGTCCATGCTGACTTACGAGTATCGCCGTGTCACAGCGCCGGAGGGAAGGAGCCGCTTGTGCGTGCCATCTGGAAGGGTGCCGTGTCGTTCGGCCTGGTCAGCGTCCCGGTGAAGCTGTACGCCGCGACCGAGAACCACGACATCTCGTTCCGTCAGGTGCATGCCAAGGACGGCGGCCGCATCAAGTACAAGCGGGTGTGCAGCATCGACGGCGAGGAGGTGGAGTACTCCGAGATCGCGAAGGGGTACGAGACCGAGGACGGCCAGATGGTGATCCTCGACGACGACGACCTCGCCGAGCTGCCCTCGACGAGCAGCCGCGAGATCTCCGTCGAGAAGTTCGTGCCCAGCGACCAGATCGATCCGATCCTGTTCGAGAAGTCCTACTACCTCGAGCCGGACAAGGCGGCCGCAAAGCCGTACGCCTTGCTGCGCGAGGCGATCCGTGAGGCCGACCGGATGGCCGTCGTGACGGTGGCCCTGCGCAACCGGACGTCCACCGCGGTGCTCCGCGTCCGCGACGACGTGCTGGTGCTGCAGACGATGCTGTGGCCCGACGAGATCCGCAAGCCGGACTTCGCCGGGCTGTCCGCGACCGAGGACGCCGCGAAGCCCCAGGAGCTGAAGATGGCGCAGATGCTCGTGGAGACCCTGGCCGGCGACTACGACGCCAGCGAGTACGAGGACGACTACGCCTCCGCGGTCGAGGCGCTCGTGCAGGCCAAGCTCGAGGGCGGCGAGGTCAAGCAGCTGGCCAAGGAGGAGCCGAAGAAGGGCGAGGTCGTCGATCTCCTCGCTGCGCTGCAGCGCAGCGTCGAGGCGGCCAAGGGATCCCGTGGTGAGGCCGCCTCGGGCGACGAGGCCGAGGAGGCGTCGGAGCAGGCTGAGGAGGAGGCGGCCGAGGAGAAGCCCGCCGCGCGGAAGAAGCCCCCTGCCAAGAAGGCTGCCGCGAAGAAGAGCGCCTCGAAGCCGGCCACCAAGAAGAAGACGGCCGCCAAGAAGACCACGACCAAGAAGGCGCCGGCGAAGAAGACCGCCAAGAAGGCCAGCTGACCCGGGCCGAGAACCTGGGTCGCGCGGCTCAGGACGTGGCGGCCTCGTCCTCCCGGAGGTGGCGGGCCGCCGCCGGCGAGTCCGGGAACCGCTTCGCCGCCGCATGGCTGACCGCGTCCGAGAGCCGGGGGAAGACGAGGTTGAGCACCTCCGCGACCGAGCCGGCGACGGTGTCGACGGTCAACGGCCGGTCCTCCAGCGCGCGGACCACCTTCGCGGCGGCCTGCTCCGGCGACATCGCCGGGGACCGGCGGTAGACGTCGGTCGGCCCGATCATGTCGGTGCGCACCAGCGAGAGGCGGATGTTGGTGAACGTCACCCCGTCGCCGTAGAACTCCCGGCCGGCGATCCTGCTGAAGGTGTCCAGCGCGGCCTTCGAGGCGATGTAGGGAGCGAACTTGGGCGCCTTGACCTGCACCCCCCAGGTCAGGATGTTCACGACGTGCCCGTCACCGCGCTCCACCATCTGCGGCAGCAGCGCGAGAATCAGCCGCACCGGCGCGACGTAGTTGATCGCGATCGTGCGCTCCACGTCGTGCAGCCGGTCGTAGGACATCGCGAGCGAGCGCCGGATCGAGCGGCCGGCGTTGTTGACCAGCATGTCCACGCCGCCGTGCTCGGCCCGCACCTTGGCCACCATCGCCGAGACGGCCTCGTCGTCGGTGAGGTCGCACGGGTAGGCCCACGCCGTACCCCCTGCCGTCGTGATCTCCTCGGCGACGCGGGCGAGCTCGTCGGCCCGGCGCGCGACCAGGACCATTGAGGCACCGCGGGCCGCGACCGCCCGAGCGGTGGCCTCGCCGATGCCCGACGATGCGCCGGTGACCATCACGGTCCGCCCGGCGAGCGGGCTGGGCAGGTCCACGCCCGGGACCAGCCCGGCGGCCCGCCGCGCCAGCGCGATCGGCGTCGACAGCAGCAGGTGCTTCATCACAGCTCCGGGTGGCGTTCGGCCCAGGGCCGCGCCTGCTCGAGCTGCGCCGCCACGGTGAGGATCGTCGGCTCGTCGTCCGGGCGTCCCACCAGCTGCACCGCGAGCGGCAACCCGTCTCTCCCGAACCCGGCCGGGACCGAGGCCGCGGGGTTCCCGGTGACGTTCCACAGTGCGGTGTAGGCGATCATCGGCATCGACTTGAGCGCCGCACGGAGCGTGCCCACACCTTCGAGCACCCCGACGCGCGGTGGCCGTGGCGCGATCGTCGGCGTGAGCAGCAGGTCGTGGCCGTCGAAGACCTGGTTCGCCTTCGCCGCCACCCGCTCCCCCGCCCGGATCGCGCGCTCGACGACGTTGGGCACCGCCCACGCGCCGAGACGCAGGGTCTCCCGGGTGCGCCGCTCGAGCAGCGCGGGATCCTCGACCTCGGCGGCTTGGACCTTGAGCCCGCCGAAGAACTGCGGGACGAACGCCGCGGTCGGGTCCGGATAGCCCGGGTCGACCTCACGGACCTGGTGGCCCAGCGACGCGAGCAGCTCGGCGGTCTCCTGGACCGCCCGGACGTTCTCCGGAGCCGGACGCACGCCCAGCGTCACCGGCTTGGTCGACCAGGCGATGCGCAGCGGCCGGAACGGCGCGCGGACCGCGTCGGTGAACGACGAGGAAGGTTCGCCGGCTCGCCAGCGGTCACGGGGCGTCGTCCCACGGATCACGTCGTAGACGATCGCGCTGTCGCGCACCGAACGGGTCAGCGGCCCGGTCGTGCTCAACGCCCACCACCCGTGCTCGTGGGGTGCCATCGTGACCCGGCCCCGCTGCGGCTTGAGCCCGAAGAGGCCGCAGACCGCCGCGGGGATCCGGATGGAGCCGCCGCCGTCGCCGCCCATCGCGAACGGCACCAGCCCGGCCGCGACGGCTGCCGCCGTACCTCCGCTGGAACCGCCGGTCGACCGGCTCAGGTCCCACGGGTTGCGGGTCAGGCCGTAGGCGGTGGACTCGGTGAACGGCCACTGGCCGAACTCCGGCATCGTGGTCTTGCCGACGACCACGGCGCCGGCAAGGCGCAGCCGGCGCACCACCTCTCCGTCGGCGGCGGCCGGGGTGCGGTTGGCGCGGCCGCCGAACGTGGTCACCTGCCCGGCGACGTCGAGCTCCTCCTTGATGGCGACCGGCACCCCGTGCAGCGGCCCCGTCGGCTCTCCGGACTGCCGGGCGCGGTCACGGGCGTCCGCCTCGGCGAGCGCCTCGACGCGCATGATGTTCGAGAAGGCGTTGAGCCGGTCGTTGGTGGCGTCGATCCGGGCCAGGCTGGCCTCGGTGAGCTCGCGCGCGGAGATCTCCCCCGATGCGGTCGCCGCAGCGAGCGCCTCCACGCCGGCGAAGAGCAGGTCGTCGGTCATGGAGCACACCGTAGCGGCGTCTCACTGTGCACGTGCCGTGGACGCATCACCCGCGTCGTGCCGCGTGTGAAGCGTCCGTAACCCCGCGTTACTTGGGAGGGGGCTCAGGGTCGGACGCCGCAGCGCCGGAGCGCGAGCACGACGAGCGCCCGGGTCACCTGGGCCAGCTCCTCGAGGTTCACGTGCTCCTGGGGCCCGTGGGCGACCCGGATGTCCCCGGGGCCGTAGTGCAGCGTCGGGATCCCGCCGATGCCGGCGTAGAGGCGCAGGTCGGAGCCGTACACCTCGCCGCCGAGCACAGGGGCGGGACCGCCGGTGTCGGTCACCGACGCGATCACCTCCTCGACCAACGGGTGGTCGGAGTCGATCCGGCCACTGGCGAACTGGCCGCCGGGCCAGCTCACGATCGGCCGGTTCTCGCGCAGCCAGGGGTCCTTGGCGCTTACCTCGGCGACCACGTCCTCCAGGGCGGTCCGGGCGTGCCGGGGATCCTCGTCGAGCCGCACCCCGAGCCGGCCCTCCGCGGTGAGCTTGTCGGGCACGTTGCTCGCCCAGTCCCCGGCGCTGACCACGCCGACCGAGAGCGCGTAGGGAAGGTCGCTGCCGAAGATCGGGTCGGGGTCGAGGTTGCGCTCCCGCTCGAGCTGGCGCAGCGCCTCGTAGATCGGCAGGAACGCCTCGAACGCGCTCACGCCCTCACGGCGCATGCTGCCGTGGGCAGAGCGGCCGCCGACCTCGATCCGGAACGTCAGCGCGCCCGCGGTGGCCGTCACGATCCGGGCGCTCGTCGGCTCGGTGATCACCGCCGCCTCGCCCCGATGTCCCCGACGCAGGGTCGCGAAGGCGCCCAGCCCGCCGTCCTCCTCACCGACCACGCAGTGCACCGCCAGCGGCTTCTCCAGCTGCACGCCGGCCGCGCGCAGGGTGCGCATCACCGCCAGGTTGGCGGCCGCACCGGCCTTCATGTCGCAGGCGCCCCGGCCGTGCAGCGCCCCGTCCCGGATCTCCGCGGAGAACGGGTCCGCGCCGCCCCAGGTCTCCGGGTCACCGGGGGGCACGACGTCGAGGTGGCCCTGGAGGACCAGCCCGGGGACGTCGCCGCCGGGCGTCATCCCGACCACCCCGACGGCCCGGTCCCGGTGTGCCTCGGAGCCGGGGAACCACGGGTCGTCCTGGAGCTCGGCCAGGTCGATCTCCCAGCGGTCCACGACCGCCGCCTGGCTCCGTAGGATCTCCGCGCACACGTCCTGCACCTCGACCTCGGCCTCGCTGCCGGCCACGCTCGGCAGGCGGACCAGCGTGGCCAGGTCCTCGACGAGCGCGTCCTCGTCGAGGTGGTCGAGGACAAAGGACTCCAGGTCGGTGCGGCCGTGAGGGGTCATGACGCGAGTGTCTAGGGTTGGGGCGGAGGAGGCAAACATGGGTGAAGCAGGCACGGTCGGACCGGTGCTCGGTGTCGACATCGGCGGCACCGGGGTCAAGGGTGCGCCGGTGGACCTGACCACCGGTGAGCTGGTCGGCGAGCGGCTGAAGATCAAGACCCCCCAGCCGGCCACCCCCGAGGCGGTCGCGGACGTCGTGGAGGAGATCGCGGCGAGCTTCACCGCGACCCTGAGCGACAGCCCCATCGGGATCACCATCCCCGCCGTGTGCCAGCACGGCGTGGCGCGGTCCGCGGCGAACATCGACCCCTCGTGGGTGGACACCGACGTCGACGCGCTCTTCACCGAGCGGCTCGGCCGCCCGGTCCACGTGGTCAACGACGCCGACGCCGCAGGAGTGGCCGAGGCGATGTACGGCGCCGCCCGTGACGTGCCGGGACTGGTCATCCTGACCACGCTCGGCACCGGGATCGGGTCAGCGTTCCTCCACGACGGCAGACTGATCCCCAACAGCGAGCTCGGGCACCTCGAGATCGACGGCTACGACGCCGAGCACCGTGCCGCGCAGTCGGCCAAGAAGCGCGAGGGACTCTCCTGGGCGCAGTGGGCCGAGCGGCTGCAGCGCTACTACAGCCACGTGGAGAACCTCTTCTGGCCGGACCTGTTCGTGGTCGGCGGTGGGATCAGCAAGAGCGCCGAGGAGTTCCTGCCGCTGCTCGACCTGCGGACCCCGATCGTGCCGGCACATCTGCGTAACCAGGCCGGGATCGTGGGCGCGGCCTGGCTGGCCCGGGAGTACGGCAGCTGACGATGGTGGTACGACGGACCGAGGTCCGTCGTACCACTCACGGGACGGCGAGCAGGGTGCGCACCACCCGGAGCCCGACCGAGAGCCGCGCGAGGTCGGCACGGTCGTCGGCGCAGATCTCCTCCAGGGTCGATACCGCCCGGGAGACCGCCGTCTGCTCGCGAGCCTCCCACTCGCTCACCCGCTCCGAGACGGAGTCCTCGGGCGAGGTGGCGGCGAGCACCTGACCGGTGAGCTGGACGTGCACGGAGTGCAGCTCGTCACGCAGGGCGGCCCGCGCCATCGTCTGCCAACGGTCCTTGCGCGGCAGGGCGAGCACCCTGCGCGCCAGGGCCGGCAGGGACAGCCGCTCCCCCAGCTCGAAGTGGAGCCGGCAGACCTCGAGCGGGTCGAGCTCCTCGCGGTGCGCGGTGTCG
The DNA here is from genome assembly GCF_054781215.1 of Nocardioides pakistanensis. NCBI lineage: Bacteria > Bacillati > Actinomycetota > Actinomycetes > Propionibacteriales > Nocardioidaceae > Nocardioides > Nocardioides pakistanensis. The sequence goes on from NZ_BAAGUV010000060.1 coordinate 13,830, forward strand.
ACGATGCCGAGGACGGCGTAGGCCGGCGGCATCACGGCGACCCGGCGGGCGAGGTCCTCGGGAACACCGGCCTCGACAAGCTCGTCGTGCCGGTGGTCGTAGGCCTCCCGCTCCGCGCCCGTGAGCATGTCCGGCAGCTCGCCGGTCAACCGCTGCACGACCACCTCGAAGAAGTCCACGACCGCCTCGGAGTCGATCGGCGCGCGTCGGTTGGTCACCAGCCAGCGCGAGGCCCGCTCGACCAGCGTGCGCACCTCCAACCGCATCCGGGTCTGCACCGCGGCGTCGATCACGTTGTCGTAGGAGGCGATCTCCTGCAGCAAGGCCTTGGACCCGTAGATCTCACGGGCGATGAAGTTCGCGCGGACCACCTCGGCCGGGGTCGCCCCGGTCTCCCCCGACAGCCGGTGGAAGTACGTCGTGCCGGCGCCGTTGACCAGGTCGTTGACGATCTGGGTGACGATGATCTCCCGGCGCAGCGGGTGCTCCTCCATCTGCTGGCGGTAGTCCTGCCGCATCTGGCTCGGGAAGTAGGAGAACAGGTCGCTGCGCAGGAACGGGTCGTCGGGCAGGTCGGAGCCGATCAGCTCGTCGGCCAGCACGATCTTGGTGTAGGACAGCAGCACCGCCAGCTCCGGCGCGGACAGGCCCTGGCCGTGCTCGATGCGTTCGGCGACCTGCTTGCGCGAGGGCAGGAACTCCAGCTCCCGGTTGAGCAGCCCCTGCCGCTCCAGCCGCCGCATCCAGTCCTCGTGCACGTGCAGCAGCCCGGCAGAGTTCGCCTCGGCGTTGGCCAGCGCCAGGTTCTGGTCGTAGTTGTCGGCCAGGACCAGCTCGGCGACCTCGTCGGTCATCGACGCGAGGAGGTCGTTGCGCTGCTTGTCGGTCAGGTCCCCGGTGGCGACCACCCGGTCGAGCAGGATCTTGATGTTCACCTCGTGGTCGGAGGTGTCCACGCCCGCGGAGTTGTCGATGAAGTCGGTGTTGATCCGGCCGCCGTTGCGGGCGTACTCCACGCGCCCGGCCTGCGTGAACCCCAGGTTGCCGCCCTCACCGACGCAGCGGCAGCGCAGCTCACCGCCGTTGACGCGGATCGCGTCGTTGGACTTGTCGCCGACCTCGGCGTTGCTCTCGGTCTCGGCCTTGACGTAGGTGCCGATGCCGCCGTTCCACAGCAGGTCGACGTCGGCGACCAGGATCGCGCGCATCAGCTCGCTCGGCGTCAGCGACGTGACCGCGTCGTCGATCCCGAGCGCCCGTCGTACCTGCTTGGAGACGGGGATCGACTTGGCCGCGCGGGAGTAGACGCCACCGCCCTCGCTGATCAGCGACGTGTCGTAGTCCTGCCAGGTGGACCGCGGCTTGTCGAAGAGCCGGCGCCGCTCGGCGAAGGAGGTCGTCGGGTCGGGGTCGGGGTCGAGGAAGATGTCGCGGTGGTCGAAGGCCGCCACCAGCTTGGTGTGCTCCGAGAGCAGCATCCCGTTGCCGAACACGTCTCCGGACATGTCGCCGATCCCGACGGCGGTGAAGTCCTCGCGCTGGCAGTCGATCCCCATCTCCCGGAAGTGCCGCTGGACCGAGACCCAGGCACCGCGTGCGGTGATCCCCATCGCCTTGTGGTCGTAGCCGACCGAGCCGCCCGAGGCGAACGCGTCACCGAGCCAGAACCCGTAGTCGGCCGAGATCTGGTTGGCGATGTCGGAGAAGGAGGCGGTGCCCTTGTCGGCGGCGACCACCAGGTAGGAGTCGTCGGAGTCGTGGCGTACGACGCGCTGCGGCGGGACCGTCTCGCCGGCGACGAGGTTGTCGGTGATGTCGAGCAGCCCGCAGATGAAGGTCTTGTAGCAGGCGACACCCTCGGCCATCCACGCCTCGCGGTCGGCGGGGTCGGGCAACCGCTTGGCGTAGAACCCGCCCTTGGCGCCCACAGGCACGATCACGGCGTTCTTCACCATCTGCGCCTTGACCAGGCCGAGCACCTCGGTGCGGAAGTCGTCACGCCGGTCCGACCAGCGCAGCCCGCCCCGTGCGACCGCGCCGAAGCGCAGGTGCACGCCCTCGACCCGCGGGGAGTACACGAAGATCTCGAAGCGCGGCCGGGGCTCGGGCAGGTCCGGGATCGCGCTCGGCTCGAGCTTCAGCGACAGGTAGCTCTTGGGGCGACCCTGCTCGTCAGGCTGGAAGAAGTTGGTGCGCAGGGTCGCCTTGATCACCGCGAGGTAGGACCGCAGGATCCGGTCGTGGTCGAGGCTCACCACGTCCTCGAGCGCCGCGGCGATCCGGGACTCGAGCTCCGCCAGGGCCGCGGTCCGGCTCTCGCTGTCGGCGGCGAGGTCGCCGTTGCGGCCGGGGTCGAACCTCGTCTCGAACAGCCGCACCAGCAGTCGGGTGATGTCGACGTTGCCGCGGAGCGCGCCCTCGATCGAGTCCTGCGCGAACGGGGTGCCGCCCTGGCGCATGTACTTCGCGTACGCGCGCAGGACGACGACCTGGCGCCAGGTCAACCCGGCGGCGAGCACGAGCGCGTTGAATCCGTCGCTCTCGTTGAGCCCCGCCCACACGGCCGAGACCGTGTCCTGGAAGAGCTCGCGGGCTCCGGCAGGCATCTCGTCGGTGTAGCGCAGGCCGAAGTCGTAGATGTAGCAGCTGCGGGTCAGGCCGTCGATCTCGTAGGGGCGCTCGTCGATCACCTCGACGCCCATCGCCGAGAGCACCGGCAACACCTGGCTCAGCGACAGCGACGGGCCCACCCGGTAGACCTTGAGCCGCGCCTCGACCGGATCACCGCCCACCGGCTGGTACAGCGCCAGGGAGAGGCCCTCCTCGCCCTCGATCGCCTCGAGCCGGCCCAGGTCGACCGCGCCCGCGCGTGGGGCGTAGTCCTCCTTGTAGGCCTCGGGGAAGGCATCGGCGTAGACCCGTGCGAGCCGGGAGCCCTCCTCCTCGCCGTACTCGGTGTGCAGGGCTGCGACGAAGTCGTCGCGCCACGAGCGCGCGGCCTCGGCGAGACGGCGTTCGAGGTCCGCCTCGTCGTACTCCCCGAGGAGCTCGCCCTTCGGCGGCCGCACGACGAAGTGCAGGCGGGCCAGCATCGACTCGCTGACGCGCACGGTGTACTCGACGGACTCGCCACCGAGCTGGTCCTTGAGGATGGACGCGATGCGCTCACGGACGGCGGTGTTGTAGCGGTCGCGGGGCAGGTAGATCAGGCAGGAGAGGAACCGGCCGTAGACGTCCCGGCGCACGAACAGCCGGACCTGGCGCCGGTCGCGGGTGCGCAGCACCGCCTCGGCGATCGGCACGAGCTCGTCGACCGGGGTCTGGAACAGCTCGTCGCGCGGGTAGGTCTCCAGCACGTCCATCAGGGCCTTGCCGGAGTGGCTCAGCGGGTCGAAGCCGGCCCTGTCGATGACCTCCTGCGCCTTCTTGCGCAGCACCGGGATCCGGGTCAGCGACTCGGTGTAGGCCGTCGAGGAGTACAGGCCGAGGAAGCGGCGCTCCCCCACCACCTCGCCGTGCTCGTCGAAGACCTTCACGCCGATGTAGTCCAGGTACGCCGACCGGTGCACCGTCGCCTTCGAGTTGGCCTTCGCCAGCACCAGCAGGGTCTTCTCGCGGGCCTTGGCCTTCACCAACGGCGGCAGCACGCCCACCGACGGGGACATGTCCGGGTCCGAGCGCAGGATGCCGTAGCCGGTGCCCGGCACCGCCCGCAGGACGTCGTCCTCGCCGCGCTCCTCCAGGTGGTACTCGCGGTAGCCGAGGAACGTGAAGTGGTCGTCGGCCAGCCACTCCATGAGGGCCTTGCCCTCCGCGATCTCCTGCTCGGGCAGCGGCGGCGGGTTCTCGTCGAGGTCCTTGACGATCGCCCGTGCCTGGGCATGCATGCGCTCCCAGTCCTCGACCGCCTCACGGACGTCGCGCAGCACCTTGTCCAGGGCGTGCTCGATGCTCTCGAGGTCCTCGGCATCGGTCTCCCGGTCGATCTCGATGTGCATCCACGACTCGCGGAAGACGTCGTGCGGCATGTCCCTGCCGGGACCGTCCTGGCCCTCGGAGGTGTAGACCTCCTGCAGCTCCCCGGTGAGGTCACGGCGCACGAGGAGCTGGGGGTGCACGACGACGTGCACCGACCGCTGCTGCTCGTTGAGCTCCATGGTCACCGAGTCGACCAGGAAGGGCATGTCGTCGGTGACGACCTCGACGACGGTGTGCCCGTCGGCGCCCCAGCCCTCGTCGGAGACCGACGGGGTGAACACCCGGACCTTGGCAGTGCCCTGGGGCCGGTGGGTGGCGAGCTTGTACTGGCTCATCGCCGCGCCGAACAGGTCCTCCTCGGACCGGTCGACGATGTCCTCGGGGGCGACGTGGCGGTAGTAGGACCTCAGGAACGCCTCGATGCTGGTGCCCGGCGGACCACCGGCTGCGCTGCGGTTCGAGCCGAGCTTCGCAGCCCTCGCGATGAGCTCATCCTTGCTGTCGTCCAGCGTCGTACGCACGAGGCATCAACCTTTGTCGCTCCCAGACGGCACGCCGTTGTGCCGCCGACGTCTCCGACCCTAGAGCGTGCCCTCAGGCGTAACAACAACGGGCGGCAGCCGCGTGTCCCCGCGCTGCTCGAGGCCCGTGCTCACAGCTGGGAACGCAGCTCCCACAGCAGCGGGTAGTACCGCAGGTCCAGCCGCGAGCGCAGGTAGGCGGCCCCCGACGAGCCGCCGGTGCCGGTCTTCGTGCCGATCATCCGTTCCACCATCACGACATGCCTGGCCCGCCAGGCCGCGGCGAGCTCGTCGTGCTGCACCAGGGCTTCGGCGAGTGCCCAGACATCGGAGTACGACGCACGGTCGTGTGCTGCCCGTCGTACCGACGCGGCGACCTCGTCGTCGCTCGCCGCGGGTAGGCCGCGCTCACGGAGCACGTGCAGGAACGCGTCCCACAGGGTCGGCTCCTCGAGCCGTCGCCGAAGCCGCGCGCGCTCGTCGTCGGTGAGCCCCTTGAACCGCTCGACGAAGGAGGGGTCCTTCGCCCCGGAGAGGAACTCCAGCTCGCGGTACTGCACCGACTGGAACCCGCTGGCGGGGGCGAGCGCCTGCCGGAACTGCAGGAAGTCCTGCGGTGTCATCGTCTCCAGCACGTCGACCTGGGACACCAGCACCCGCTCGATGACGTGCATCCGCTGCAGCAGGTGCTGGGCCCACCACAGCCGGTTCGGACCGGTGCCGTGACCGGCGCCGTGGCCGGTGTCGTGGCCACCGCCACCACCGCCACCGCCACCGCCGAGCATGGCGTCGCGGGCCGCGCCGGCCTCGTGCAGCAGCTGCTTGAACCACAGCTCGTAGACCTCGTGGATGGTGATGAACAGCAGCTCGTCGTGGGCCGGCGGGTCGGACTCGAACCGCTGCGCGCCCAGCAGCTGCTCGAGGGCGAGGTAGCTGCCGTAGGTGAGCCGGCCGCCGTGCTCGCCGAAGGCGATGTCGGTGCCGCCCCACTCGCCTGCGGGAGCCGGGGGCCGGGCGGTGTCTGGCTGGTTCGAGGTCACACGGCGGAGCGTAGCCACGGCCGGGTCGATACGTCATGATGACCGCCATGAAGTTCCGCCACGAGATCACCTACGACGCCCCCGCGGCCGACGTGTACGCCATGTTGATGAACCCGGAGTTCCGCCGGCGCAGCTGCGACGCCCAGGGCGTGCTGTCGGCCGAGATCTCGATCGAGCCCGAGGGCAGCGGCACCAAGGTGGTCATCGACCAGGTCCAGCCCACCGCCGGTGTGCCGTCGTTCGCGAAGAAGATCGTCGGCGAGCGCACCCGTGCGCTCCAGGTCGAGGAGTGGACCGACCCGACCTCGGCGACGATGACCGTCGAGACCCCGGGCAAGCCCACGCACCTCTCCGGCCGGTTGACGCTGACCGAGCGGGGTACGACCACCGTCGAGGCGTTCGAGGGCGAGGCGAAGGCGAAGGTGCCGCTGATCGGCGGCAAGCTCGAGTCGCTGCTCCGGGACCTCTTCCAGCAGGGCATGGACAAGGAGCACGTCGCGGGCGTGGCATGGCTGAAGGGTGAGCGTTGATGAGGTTCGAGCACACACTGCGCTACGACGCCTCCCCTGCCGAGGTGTTCGCGATGCTCGGCGAGGCGGTCTTCCGCGAGCGGGTGTGCGAGGCCCAGCACGCCACCGAGGCGACGGCCACCGTCGACGGAGTCGACGACACGATGTCCGTCGCGGTGGACCAGAAGCGGCCCTCGGAGGGCATCCCCTCGTTCGCCAAGAAGTTCGTCGGCGACACGATCCACATCGTCCAGCGCGAGGAGTGGTCCAGCGCGACGGACGCGACGCTCGACGTCACGATCCCCGGCAGGCCCGGTCACCTCAAGGGCACCATCACGCTCCGGCCCGACGGCGACGGCACCGTCGAGACCGTCTCCGGCGACCTGAGGGTGGCGATCCCGCTCGTGGGCGGCAAGATCGAGGTGCTCGTGGGCGAGCTGCTCGAGCACGCACTGCAGACCGAGCACCGGGTGGGCACGGCCTGGCTGGCCGAGCGCTAGACGCTCACTCGCCCTGCTCGTCCTCGCCGGCGTCGTTGCGCCGCATCATCACCACGACGACCGCGAGCACCACGAACGGGCCGAACGCCAGCAGGGCCACCAGCGCGGTCTCGTACGGGTGCAGGCCGCCGAAGTGCATCGGCAGGAGAAGCTCGGGGCTCATCTGCCCATTGTCACCCCCGGTGCCCGGCGGGGATCTCGGGGGTCCGGAGCGTGACCTTTTGCCCGGCCGCCAGTTGAGGCAGTCACCGCGGGAGACAGGCTCCCGCACGGTTCACCTAGGAGTACGCGTGAAGCGCATCATCGCTGTCATCGCCCTCGTCGGCGCCGGCCTGCTCGGCTCGGCCGTCGTCGCCGCACCCGCCTCGGCTGCCAGCCTGTGCATCAACCTCGACATCAACGTCAACGGTCAGGGCCAGGCCCAGGAGATCTGCCTGCCTCCGGCCTGATCCACCGGCTGCCGTAGCGCGCGAGGCCCCGTCCAGGTGTGGACGGGGCCTCGTCGTGCGTCATGGGCTCAGCCCATGTGCGGGTAGCGGTAGTCCTTCGGCGGGTCGAAGGTCTCCTTGATCGAGCGCGGCGAGGTCCAGCGCTGCAGGTTCGACGGGGCGCCGGCCTTGTCGTTGGTGCCGGACGCCCGGGCACCGCCGAACGGCTGCTGACCGACGACGGCGCCGGTCGGCTTGTCGTTGATGTAGAAGTTGCCCGCGGCGAACCGGAGCACCTCGCTCGCCCAGGCGATCGCCCGACGGTCCTGCGCGATCACCGAGCCGGTGAGGGCGTACGGCGCGAACGACTCCATCTGGGCCACGACGTCCTCGAAGTCGGGGTCGTCGTACACGTGGATCGCCAGCAGCGGCCCGAAGTACTCCGTGGAGAACATCTCGTCGGTCGGGTCGCCGCCCTCGACGACCGTGGGTCGCACGAACCAGCCCTTGGAGTCGTCGACCTGCCCGCCGGCGACGATCTCGAGGCCGGGGGTCTGCTTGGCCCGCTCGATCGCCGCCTTGTGCTTGCCGAACGCACGCTCGTCGATCACCGCGCCCATGAAGTTGGACAGGTCGGTGACGTCGCCCATGCTGATCGCCTCGACCTCGGCCAGGAAGTCGTCGCGCATCCGGGCCCACAGCGAACGCGGCACGTAGGCGCGCGAGGCCGCGGAGCACTTCTGGCCCTGGTACTCGAACGCGCCCCGCAGCATCGCGACCCGGAGCACGTCGGGGTCCGCGGAGGCGTGGGCGACGATGAAGTCCTTGCCGCCGGTCTCGCCGACCAGACGCGGGTAGGACCGGTAGGTCGAGATGTTCTGCCCGACGGTCGACCACAGGTACTGGAACGTCGGCGTGGAGCCGGTGAAGTGGATCCCGGCGAGGTCCGGATGAGCCAGCGCGACCTTGGACACCTCGATCCCGTCACCGGGGAGCATGTTGATCACCCCCGGAGGCATCCCGGCCTCCTCGAGCAGCTCCATCACCAGGTGCGCGGCCAGCTGCTGGGTCGGCGAGGGCTTCCACAGCACGGTGTTGCCCATCAGGGCCGGGGCGGTCGGGAGGTTGCCGGCGATCGCGGTGAAGTTGAACGGCGTGATCGCGTAGACGAAGCCCTCCAGCGGCCGGTGGTCGCTGCGGTTCCACACGCCCCGGGAGTTCGCCACCGGCTGCTCGGCGACGATCTGGCGGGCGTAGTGGGCGTTGAACCGCCAGAAGTCGATCAGCTCGCAGGCGGAGTCGATCTCGGCCTGCCACACGGTCTTCGACTGGCCGAGCATCGTCGCGGCGTTGACCCGCTGACGCCAGGGACCGGCGAGGAGGTCGGCCGCCTTGAGCAGGATCGCGGCGCGGTCGTCGAGGGACATCGCACGCCACTCCGGCGCCGCGGCCTGGGCAGCGGCGACGGCGGCCTTCGCGTCGTCCTGGGTGGAGTTGCGCATCACGCCCAGGACGTGCTGGTGGTCGTGCGGCTGGACGACCGGGATCTCCGCCCCGCCCCCCATCCGCTTCTCCCCGCCGATCGTGGCGGTCAGCTCGACCTGCAGGGACTCCTGATGCGCGAGTGCCGCCTCGACGTCGGCACGTTCGGGACTACCGGGCGCGTAGCCCAGGTTGGGTTCGTTGACCGGTGCCGGGGGCTGGGTGATGGCGTCCATACCCCCGATCGTGGCAGAGCCCCCGGGTTACTCCCAAGTCGGCCGGCGACTGCTCCGGAGACCGGTACGACGCGGCTCAGCGCGGCCCGTCAGGAGCGACGAGGTCGCCGATCTCCTGGGTGGCGAACCACCCCGGTTCGTGGTCGAGACACCGCTCCACGAGCTGAAGCGCGGTCTGGTCACCGTCCTCGGCCCGTGGCCAGGCCTCGACGGCCGCCGCCACGTCGGCCTCGGCCTCGTCGGAGTCGACGTGCACGGCGACGACGCGGCGCAGGGGCACCACCTCGTCGACCTCCACGAGGCTCGACTCGGCGCCGCCGACCGGGGTCACCGAGTCGGCCTCGGCGACCACGACGACACGCCGCGGGCGGTCCGTCTCGCCGACCAGGGCGAGGGAGTCCTGTGCGGCAGCGGTGAGAGCGGCGTACTCCCACTCCTCCTCGCCGGCGTCCGCGAAGCCGGCCCGGAGCGCCTCGGTGACAGCGTGGGCGAGCACCGGCACCGGACCGATCCCGCCGGCGACCAGGAGGTCCCGGAGCCGCCCGGTGGTGCACGGGATGTAGACCCGCGTGCTCATGTCTTGTCCCCCCTCGGGCTCTTCCGTCCGCGCGGCGCCCGCGGCCTGCTCCCACTGGCGGTGTCGACGAGCTCGGCGAGCGCCTCCTCGAGGCACTGGCCCAGGACGTCGACGTCGGGCAGCGCGTCGCGGTCGGCGTTGATGCCGAAGTACACACCGCCGTCGTAGGACGTCACGCCGATCGCCAGCGCGTGGCCGGGCAGCAACGGCTGCACCGGGTAGCTCTCCAGCATCTGGGCGCCGGCCGCGTAGAGCGGGAACTGCGGGCCCGGGACGTTGGTGACCACGAGGTCGAACCCTCGCCTGACCTGGGCAGCGGCCACCCGGGAGCCGAGAGCGTGGAACGTCGTCGGCGCGAAGCCGGCGACGTCGGCCAGTCGGTCCGCCGCCACCGCCATGCCGGTCTCCTTGTGCGCCTTGAACGCGTAGGAGACCTGGTGCAGCCGGACGACCGGGCTCGACTCACCGATCGGCAGGCTGATCAGGTGCCCGGTGACCTGGCTGCCGAGCGACGTCGGCTCCAGCTCGTGGTCGATCACGCTCATCGGCACCATCGCCCGCAGCCGGCGGCTGCCGTGCACCGGCTCCGCACGGGTCATCAGCCAGGCCCGCATGGCACCGGCGACGGTCGCCATGATCACGTCGTTGACGGTGCCGCCGTGCGCCCGGCGGACCGTGCGGTAGTCCTGCAGGTCGGTGCGGACGGTGACGAACCTGCGCTGCTCGGAGAGCTGGGCGTGGAGGGGCGTGTCCGGTGAGTGCCGGCGGTTCGAGACGACCTCGGCCGCGGACCAGGCACCGCGCCCCACGGCGCCGGCGGCTCGCCAGAGCCCGTCGACGTTGCCGCGCACGGTCTCGGCCACCGTGCCCGGGTGCAGCACCGACTCCCGCAGCGCGTCGGCGAGGAGGGCGGGCGGGCTCGGCTCCCGATCCGGACGCCAGTGGTCGCTGACCATGTCGCGAGGCCGCGGGTCGACGTCGAGCAGCACCTGGCCGAGGTCGACGGTGGAGATGCCGTCGACGAGGATCTGGTGGGACTTGGAGAGGATCGCGAAGCGGCCGTCCTCGAGGCCCTCGACGAGGTAGACCTCCCACAGCGGACGGTTCCTGTCGAGCCGGCGCGACATGATCCGGCCGGTCAGCTCCCGCAGCTGCTCCATCGACCCCGGCCGGGGCAGTGCCGAGCGGCGCACGTGGTAGGTCAGGTCGAAGTCGTCGTCGTCGACCCACACCGGGTTGGCCAACCTCCCGGGGACGGCGCGAAGCCGCTGACGGTACCGCGGCACGAACGCGATCCGGTCGGCGATCACGGCGACCAGCTTCTCGTAGTCGAAGCCCTCGAGCGACGGCTTGAAGATCTCCAAGGTGGCGTTGTGCATCGGGGCGCTCGCCGACTCCTGCGACAGGAAGGCCATGTCGGCGGGGCGCAGCCGCTCACTCATCGCTGGTTCCTTCCTGGTCGGACGGTCGGCGCACCAGGCTATCGGGCGCGCCCCGGGCCGATAGCACCCACTCGTCGGGCGTCGCAACCGCTTTGGCAAACTTGGGCCGGTCCCCCCGACTTCTGGAGGTCATGCAATGCGCCGGGCTCTTGCGGTCCTTGCCCTCTCCGCCCTGGTCCTCACCGGCTGCGCGGACACCGACGACGGCTCCACCGGCGCCGAACCATCGGCGAGCGAGTCCGGCACTCCGTCCGAGACGGCCACCACCGAGGGGTCCGCGACCCCCACGGAGGAGCCCAGCGACCAGCCGAGCGAGTCCGAGGCCATCGAGATCGAGATCGAGGGCGAGCGGATCCAGCCCAACGGCATGCGGGTCAAGGTCGGGGTCGGGGAGACGATCACCCTCGACGTCGAGTCCGACCGCGCCGCCGAGTTCCACGTGCACTCCTCCCCGGAGCAGACGCTCGAGGTCGAGCCCGGGGAGTCCACGCTGACGCTGACCATCGAGCGACCCGGTCTGGTCGACGTCGAGGAGCACGACACCGGCCTCGTCGTGCTCCAGCTCGAGGTGCGCTGACCCATGGTCTTCGCTCACGGGGTGGGCGGCGCCCAGGACCTGCCCATCCCCGCCGCCCTGGCGATCGCCGGGGCGAGCGCCGCGCTGGTCGTGTCGTTCAGCGTGCTCGCCCTCGCCTGGCGCACCCCCCGGTACGACGCGGCCACCTCGGGGCGACCGATGCCGGCCGGCGTCGCCGCCGTCGTGGACTCGCCCGTGTTCGGCTGGACGCTCCGGGCGCTGGGCTTCGCGTTCTTCCTGTACGTCGCCTGGGCGGCGTGGCAGGGACCGGACCTGCTGATCAACCCCCTCTTCGGGGTCGTCTACGTGCTGCTGTGGGTCGGCATCGTGCCGGCGTCCTTGCTGTTCGGCAGCTTCTACAAGGCGGTGAACCCGGCCCGCACGGCTCACCTGGTCCTCAGCAGGCTGATCGGCAGCGACCCGGAGGAGGGACTGGTCGCCCTCCCTCGCTGGGTCGGCTACTGGCCGGCCGCCGCCGGGCTGTTCGCCTTCGTGTGGCTCGAGCTCGTCTCCCCCGACTCGACGTACAAGGGACCGGTGGTGATCTGGTTCCTCCTCTACCTCGCGATCGTGTTCATCGGCGCCCTGGTCTTCGGCTCGCGCTGGATCGCGCAGGCCGACCCGTTCGAGGCGTACTCCACCCTGGTCGGTCACCTGTCGGTCTTCGGCCGTCGCGACGACGGGACCCTCGTGCTCCGCAGCCCGCTGGCCAACCTCGACGCGATCCGGCCCGCCCCGGGGCTCGTCGCGGTGGTAGCCGTGTTGTTCGGCAGCACCGCTTTCGACAGCTTCGGCGACTCCAACGTCTGGCTACGGTTCACCCAGAGCACGTCGCTGAACATGACCTGGGTCAACACCGGGGTGCTGCTCGGGTTCTCGCTCGTCGTGGGACTCAGCCTCACCCTCGCGACGGCGGCCGCGACCCCGAGGGAGGGCGTCCGCCGGTGGGACCTGCCGGCGCTGTTCGCGCACTCCGTCGTGCCGATCATCGTCGGCTACATGGTCGCCCACTACCTGACCTACTTCGTCGAGTCCGGCCAACAGACGCTGATCCAGCTCAGCGACCCGATGGGCGACGGCTCGAACTACCTCGGCACCGCCGACGGCGAGGTCAACTACTGGCTGTCGATGCACCCGACGTTCCTGGCGGTCACGAAGGTGCTCGCCGTGGTGGCCGGACACGTGCTCGGCGTGATCGCGGCACACGACCGCGCCGTCCGGCTGCTGCCCCGGCGCAGCCAGCTCACCGGGCAGCTGCCGCTGCTGTTCGTGATGGTCTTCTACACCGTCACCGGGCTCTACCTGCTCTTCGGCGCCTGAGCAGGCCGCCCGCTCGCGCGGGCACCGGCCCTGTCCCGTCGAGCGCGGCGGCGAGGCGGCCCATCGCGCTCGCGAGCGCCGAGTCCCCGGTCTCCCGCAGGGTCCGCCCCGAGACCAGCGCCCGGTCGGCCGCGGACGGGTCGTCGGGCAGGAAGTCGAGGCTCGCGGGCATCACGAAACCTTCCACCATCCGCCGCACGTCCTGCTCCGCCCAGCCGAGCGAGGGCCGGACCCGGTTCACGACGACTCTGGGCGGCCCGACGGGAACCGCGTCGCGAAGCTCCACCAGGCCCCGGGCCAGGCGTGCCAGGCCCACCGGGTCCGCCGAACCGACGACCAGCACCTCGTCGGCGAGCTCGAGCCCGGCCACCGTCATGTGGTTGCGTTGGGGAGACCCGCTGCCGTAGACCTGCGCCTCCTGCTCGAGGTTGAACCCGAGGTCGAGCACGACGTAGCCGCACAGCGCTCGCGCGGTCTCCACCAGAGCGTCGAACGCGGCGGGCCGGACCTCCGGCCACCGGTCCGCCCGGGGCAGCCCGGTCAGCACCCGGAGGCCGGGGGTCACGCTCCGGGCCAGGCCGGCCAGCCTCGCGGGGTCGAGCGTCCCGGCGTTGGCCGCGCGCACAGCACCGAGCAGGCCGGACACCTCGTCGAGCACGCCGAGGTGCTGCGCGACCGCGCCGCCGTAGCCGTCGGCATCGACCAGCAGCACGTCGTGACCGCGGTGCGCCAGCTCCGCGGCGACCCCCACGGCGACCGTGGTGCGACCCGGGGCCCCGGTGGGACCCCATACGGCGACGACCGTCCCGCGCTCGACGACAGGAGAAGCCTGCTCGAGCTCTGTGTCGTCGCTGTCGCTCACACCGACTGCGCCGCGGGACGAGCCGTTCGACCCAGGCTCGTCGTACACCGCCGAGGCCGCGGCGGCCGGAAGCAGCGCGGCCAGCTCGGCCACGCGCCCTTCCTCCAGCGTCGCGAAGACGCCGGGCAGCGCAGCCTGCTCCGCACCGGGCTCACGCACGACGACCACCGCCACACCCGCCCTACGGAGCAGGCTCACACTGTCGGCGTCGAGACCCGGCAGCGAGGCCGACACGAGCGCGACACTGGCCTGCCCGGTCGAGGCACTGGCCAGCAGGTCCGGCAGGTCGACGCACCGTTTGAGGAGGACTGCCCCGGCGGGTCCACCGGCGAGCAGCTGGACGGCCGCGACCTCCCACCCGGAGCCCGCGGCCGCCACCAGGACACCGGGGCGCGGCGCGAGCACGGTCAGCCCCGCCTCACGAGCACCACGACGCCCTCAGCCAGCTGGGCGAGCGCCCGGGCCAGCAGGCCGTCCTGGTCCTCCGGCACGCCCACGACCACCTGTCTCGTCGTGGCGGGACCCAGGGCACTGGCCTCCCGCGGCGCGGCGACGACACGCACCTCCTCGAGCACGCGCACGGCCTCCTCCGCCGCCCCGGCCCGTTGCGGCGGGGTGACCCAGACGTCGACCAGCTCCCCCGGGCGCAGACCTGTCGGCACGAGCTCGGAGGCCACCGACAGCGGCAGCTCAGCCAGCGAACCGCCGTCCTCGGGTGCGAGAGCGGATCTGGGAAGGAGCTCGCCGGCGCCGAGTTCACGCAGGAGCACCATCCCCTCCGGGATCGGCGCCGACGCCGGAAGGTAGCGACCCGCGGCCTCCTCGGACCCGAACCTCATCCTGGCGCTCTCCACGTCCGCCTCGCCCACGCGGCTGCCGGCCGGCAGGTCGGCACGCACGGTCCAGACGGCAACGGTGTCGTCGGCGCCGGCGACCAGCCTCGCGCCGGCGAGGACGCAGACGGCCACGATGAACAGCCCGACGAGCAGGCGCGGGTCCCGCCAGCTCCGGCGGGCGGGACGGACGGCCGTCGGACTGGGCAGCTGAGCCGCGTCGCGGGCACGCGGGCGACCCGTGTCGGTGGTCGGCGCGGCCGCCTCGGCCTGGTGGATGGATGAAGCGCGCACGGGGACATCATGGCCGCGTCGCGTGCATTCGGCCATGGTCCGTCCACAGGCAAACGGCGGCAACCACGCAGATCCCGGGTCAACCGGTGACACAATGAGGCCATGACCCACGGTGCGTCGGCTCCCCGCTTCCTCCAGCTCGCGGACGTGGCCGAGATCCTGAACACCTCGACCGCCCAGGTCTACGCTCTCGTGCGACGCGGCGAGCTGCCCGCGATCAAGATCGGCGGCCGCGGCCAGTGGCGGGTTGAGGCCTCCGAGCTCGAGGCGTTCATCCAGCGCTCCTACGAGGAGACCAGGGCCTTCGTCCGCGAGCACCCCTTCGCCGAGGCGGAGCAGGACGACCCCGCGCGGTGAGTCACCACCGCGCCCAGGCGGCGTTGACCGCGGCGAACGGCACGACCAGGGTCTCCTTCTCCCCGGCGTGACCCTCCTTCCCCGCAGCACCCACGGCCTCGATCTCGACGAAGTCCGCGCCGATCCTGCGCACCCGAGCCTCCACGTCGCCGGCACCAGCGACCCGGAGCCGTAGTCGGCGGTCGTCGCCTGCACACCGGTGCAGGGCCGATCCGAATCCCAGACGCGCGACTGCCGGGCGGGCGGCTTCCGCGACAGCCCGAGGAGACAGCCCCTCCGCCACCGCTACGGCGGCCAGTCGCACGAGGCACTCGGCCTGCACCCCCGGCGGACCGGCCTGGCCCAGCCAGCACCAGTCCGGACCGGCCTGCGCGAGGACACCCTCGAGAGCGGCGCCGTCGGTGAGCATCAGCCTGACCCGGCGGCCGAGCGATGCGTGGACCCGCGCAGACACGGTGACCGCGGCGTACTCGCTCCGGGCGCGGTCGGCCAGCTCGGCGTCGCGCTCGGTCAGCTCCAGGCCCGCGGCCTGCTGCTCGAGGTCCTCGAAGAGGTCGTGGAGCGGGATCTCCCCCATGCCCAGCACGATCACGTCTCACGGCCGGACTGTCAACGCCTGTGGATGGAGCGTTGACGTCGGCTCCAGCCGCAGGCTAGAAAAGGCAAACGCAAGCAAACACATAGATCGGCAGTCAAGCGATGGCACGTCACGCGTCCAGGATCCGGATCCCGCTGAACCGGCTGCTCCTGCTGCTCATGGTCGCTGGCGTGACCCGGCTCGCCCAGGCTCTGTGCAGCGATGCGCTGGCGAGGGCGACCGACTGGAGGCAGGGTGGGGGCAGCTGGCAGGACGTGCCAGCCGAGGTCGCCGTGCCGGCGCTGGCCGCCGTCATCCTCACCGCGTGCACCGTCTGGCTGCTCCTCATCACGGTCGCGGTGGCGGTGGAGGTCCTCACCGGACGGTCCGTCTCGGCCTTGCGGCGCCTGACACCTGAGTCGCTGCGGCGTCTCGTGACCACCGGCCTCGGCGTCGCCGTCTCCGGCGCAGCGGTGCTCGCACCAGCCTCGGCCGCACCCGAGCCCTGCCCCGGACAACCGGCGGGGCCGGCCTGCGTCAGCTCCCTCGACGGGCTGGCCCTGCCCGACCGTCCGGTCGGTCTCCTGTCGACCCCCGGGACGAAGCACCAGGTCGCGGCGCGGGCCCGCCCGGCTCCCGGGACCCACGTCGTCGAGAAGGGCGACAGCCTGTGGCGGATCGCCGCCGGGCGCCTCCCCGCCACGGCCACGACGGTCGAGGTGGACCGTGCCTGGCGCCGGCTCTACCGGGCCAACCGCGACCGGGTCGGCGACGATCCCGACCTGCTCCGCGTCGGTGTCCAGCTGCGGGTGCCGCGCCTGCTTCCCGCTTCCACCTCCGGCCGGCCCGACGGCTCAGGCCCCGCACGAGACAAGGAACAGTCATGAACGACCACACCGACGAGGACCAGGGCCGCTCCGCGCACCGACCACCGGCCGCGCCGAGGCAGTGGGCGACCGTCACCCGCCTGGGCCAGGCGCCCGCAGTGCTCGGCGACTCCGTCCCTGCAGCCGTCGACGGCGCGCTGGCCCTGCAGGACCCAGGCACGAGCGACTCCGCCGGTGGCCCACCCGAGACCCCCGAGCTACGGCTGGTCGGCGGGCGCTCCGACGAGGACGTGCAGCGCTGGGCCGCCCGGTTCGCCCAGGCCGTGGTCGAGGTGCTCGGCGGCGACCGCCCGCTCTCGCAGCTGGTCCGCTGGACCTCCCACCGCGTCTACCTCGAGCTCGGCCACCGGCTGAGCATCCTGGCCCGCACCTCCGACGCCGGGCGCCGGATGCGCACGATCCGGCCCCAGGTCCGCAGCGTGCACGTGTTCCACCCGACCCCGGTCTCCGCCGAGGTCAGTGTGCACGTCCGCCACGGGGAGCGCTCGCGGGCGATCGCCGCCCGGCTTGAGCTGGTGCGGGGCCACTGGCGCTGCACCGAGCTCCAGCTGGGCTGACCGCACCGCCCTCCGCTGCCGGCCCGGGCGCGTCCCCGGGCTGGTGCGCGGTCGCTCAGCCGTTGACGCGGGTGGTCAGGCCGGTCGGCCCCCCCGGCGCCCCGTGGCACTTCTTGAACTTCTTGCCCGAGCCGCAGGGGCAGTCGTCGTTGCGGCCGACCCCGGCGAACTCGTCGGTCGTCTCGGCCGGTGCGGCACCGGTGACCTCGGCCTCGCCGCCCTCGTCGGGCGCGGTGTAGGCGAGGTGCTTCGGGGCCTTCGGAGCCTCCAGGCCCCGGGCGACGATGTGGGGGGTCGTGCCGGCTGCGGCGGCCTGGGCCACCGCTGCGCCCTCGCCGAGTGCGGTGAGCTCGGCCGCCTCCTCCTCGCTCGGCGCCTCCTCGACCTGGACCTCCAGGTTGAACAGGTAGCCGACCGACTCCTCCTTGATGCCGTCCATCATCGCCGCGAACATGTCGAAGCCCTCACGCTGGTACTCCACGAGCGGGTCACGCTGGGAGTAGGCGCGCAGGCCGATACCCTCGCGCAGGTAGTCCATCTCGTAGAGGTGCTCTCGCCACTTGCGGTCCAGCACCGAGAGCACGACGCGGCGCTCCAGCTCGCGCATGACCTCCTCGCCGAAGGACTGCTCGCGGGCGGCGTACGCCGCCTGCGCGTCGGCCTTGAGCTCCTCGACGAGGTGCTCGCGCGACATGCCCTCACGGGAGCCGGCCTCCTGCTCGACGTCCTGCAGGCGGAGCCCGACCGGGTAGAGGGTCTTCAGCGCTGCCCACAGCGCCTCGAGGTCCCACTCGGCCGGCGCACCCTCGGTGGCGCCCATGACGTAGCCGGTGATCACGTCGTCGACCATCGTGCGGACCTGCTCGCGCAGGTCGGCACCCTCCAGCACCGCGCGCCGCTCGGCGTAGATGACCTGGCGCTGCCGGTTCATGACGTCGTCGTACTTGAGGACGTTCTTGCGGGAGTCGAAGTTCTGGGCCTCGACCTGCGCCTGCGCGGAGGCGATCGCCCCGGTGACGCGCTTGTTCTCGATCGGGACGTCGTCGGGCACCTTCAGCGTGGTCAGCACCCAGTCCACCCAGTCGGACTTGAACAGCCGCATCAGGTCGTCCTGCAGGGACAGGTAGAACCGCGACTCGCCGGGGTCGCCCTGACGCCCGGAACGACCGCGGAGCTGGTTGTCGATCCGCCGCGACTCGTGACGCTCGGTGCCGATCACGTAGAGGCCGCCGAGCTCCTTGACCTCGTCGTGCTCGGCCGCCACCTGGGCCTTGATCTTCTCGACCATGCCGGGCCAGGCGGCTTCGTACTCCTCGTTGTCCTCCAGCGGGTCGAGGCCCTGCTTGCGCAGCTCGAGGTCGGCCAGGAACTCCACGGAGCCGCCGAGCATGATGTCGGTGCCTCGGCCGGCCATGTTCGTGGCAACGGTGACCGCGCCCTTGTGACCGGCCTGCGCCACGATCTTGGCCTCGTTCTCGTGGTGCTTGGCGTTCAGCACGTTGTGCGCGATGCCGCGCTTCTTGAGCAGCTGCGACAGGTGCTCGGACTTCTCGACCGAGGTGGTGCCGACAAGGACCGGCTGGCCCTTCTTGGCGCGCTCGGCGATGTCCTCCACCACGGCGTTGAACTTGGCCTCCTCGGTGCGGTACACGAGGTCGGGCTGGTCGATGCGGGCCATCGGCTTGTTGGTCGGGATCGGCACCACGCCGAGACCGTAGATCTTGTCGAACTCCGAGGCCTCGGTCATCGCGGTGCCGGTCATCCCGCTGAGCTTCTCGTACAGCCGGAAGTAGTTCTGCAGGGTCACCGTGGCGAGGGTCTGGTACTCCTCGCGGATCTGCACGCCCTCCTTGGCCTCGATCGCCTGGTGCAGGCCCTCGTTGTAGCGGCGGCCGGCGAGCATGCGGCCGGTGTGCTCGTCGACGATGAGCACCTCGCCGTTCATCACGACGTACTCCTTGTCGTGACGGAACAGCTCCTTGGCCTTGATCGCGTTGTTCATGAACGAGATCAGCGGGGTGTTCACCGAGTCGTAGAGGTTGTCGATGCCGAGGTAGTCCTCGACCTTGGTGATGCCCGGTTCGAGCACCGAGATGGTCCGCTTCTTCTCGTCGACCTCGTAGTCGACGTCCTTGACCATCCGGCGGGCGATCTCGGCGAACTCGCCGTACCACTTCACCTCGTCCTGGGTCGGGCCGGAGATGATCAGCGGGGTGCGCGCCTCGTCGATCAAGATCGAGTCCACCTCGTCGACGATCGAGAAGAAGTGACCGCGCTGGACGCACTCCTCGATGGAGCTGGCCATGTTGTCGCGCAGGTAGTCGAAGCCGAGCTCGTTGTTGGTGCCGTAGGTGATGTCCGCGGCGTAGGCCACCCGCCGCTCGTCGGGCCGCATGTGCGGGAGGATGACGTCGGTGGTCAGGCCCAGGAAGTGGTGCACGCGGCCCATCCACTCGGCGTGGTACTTCGCGAGGTAGTCGTTGACGGTGACCACGTGGACGCCCTTGCCGGCGAGCGCGTTGAGGTACGCCGGCAGCGTCGCCACGAGGGTCTTGCCCTCACCGGTCTTCATCTCGGCGATGTTGCCCATGTGCAGCGCCGCGCCGCCCATGATCTGCACGTCGTAGTGCCGCTGCCCCAGCACGCGCCGGGCCGCCTCACGGACGGTCGCGAACGCCTCGGGCATGAGGTCGTCGAGGGTCTCGCCGTCGGCGAGCCGCTGCTTGAACAGCTCGGTCTGCCCGCGCAGCTCCTCGTCGGACATCGCGACGAAGTCATCCTCGATCGCATTCACGGCCCGGGTGATCGACTCCAGCTGGCGGATGATCTTGCCCTCACCGATGCGAAGGATCTTGTCGAGAATGGCAGGCACGAGAGTCGACTCCTGATGATGTGCGGGTTGCCCGTGACGGACTGGACATGCGACGGCCGCAGTCTGGGCCGTTGACATCCTACCTACCTCACCGAGCACCACCAGCCGAGCCGCGAGCGGTCCGCAGCTCGCTGCGCAGCGGTCCGGCGAGGTCGCCCCGCTCGCCTACCGACACCTCGTCGAGCGCCAGCCAGTCGGCGAGGCTGCCGAGCTCCTCGGCGAGCTCCGCGGCGGTCTCCGGGGGCGCGTGGGGCTCGGAGTACGCCGCGTGCACGACGAGCACCCCGGCCGCGCGGTCGGCCTTGAGGTCCACCCGGGCGACGATCCGGTCCCCGAGCAGGAACGGCAGGACGTAGTAGCCGTGCACCCGCTTGTGCTCGGGCACGTAGATCTCGATGCGGTAGTGGAAGTCGAACAGCGCCTCGGTGCGCGCGCGTTCCCACACCAGCGGGTCGAACGGGCTGAGCACCGCGCGCGCGGACACCCGCCGCGGCAGCGCCGCCGCGTGGTGCAGGTAGGCCGGGCGGTTCCACCCCTCGACACGCGCCGGGAGCAGCTCGCCGGACTCCAGCAGGGTGCCGATCGCGGGGCGGACCTGGTCGTCGCGCATCCGGAAGTAGTCGCGCAGGCAGGCCGCGGTGGCCACCCCGTGCGCGGCCGCGGCCCGCCGGACCAGCTCCACGGCAGCCTCCTCCGGTGACGGGGTGGGCGCCTCGAGGTAGCGGTGCGGGACGACCCGCTCGGGCAGGTCGTAGAGCCGCTCGAACTGCGAGGTGCGCCCGGCGACCGCCAGCTCGCCGGCGAGGAAGAGGTACTCCAGGGCCTTCTTGGTCTCCGACCAGTTCCAGCCCCAGTGCTCCCGCTTGCGAGGCAGGCCGTCGTCGAGGTCGCGGGAGGTGGCCGCCCCACGCTCGGCGATCTCGGCCATCAGCGACGACACGAGCTCCTGCCGCTCGGGCAGGCCCATCCAGGCGTGCCCCTGCTCCTTGTAGTGGTGCATCCGGTGTCGCATCACGGGCCACAGCTCCACCGGCATGAACGCCGCGACGTGCGCCCAGTACTCGACGATCCGGCGCGGCCGCTTCTCGGCAGCCCGGTGCAGCAGGTCCACGTCGTAGGGCCCCATCCGCGAGAACAGCGGCATGTAGTGCGCCCGCTGGAGCACGTTGACCGAGTCGATCTGCAGGACCGCCGTACGCGCCAGGGTGCGGTTCAGCGTCCGCATCGTCGGTACGACGTGCCGCGGGTCGCGGAAGCCCTGCGCCACGAGGGCGACCCGCCGTGCCTGGGCCCGGCTGAGCGAGACCGCCGTCCGCGGCCCGGCGCCGGATGCGTCGACCGCCGACATCAGGGGATGTCGAGCAGCTTCTCCCGCACGGCGTACATGACCGCCTCCATCCGGGAGTGCAGCTGGAGCTTCTCGAGGATGTTGCGCACGTGGTTCTTCACGGTGTTCTCGCTGATGAACAACCGCTTGGCGATCTCACGGTTGTTCAGGCCCTGGGCCACGAGCTTGAGGACCTCGAGCTCGCGGTCGGTCAGGCGCGGCGTCGGCACCTGCTGGCGGTCCGAGCGGGTCATCTGCTTGAACTCGTCGAGCAGCTTCACCGCCATCGACGGGCTGATCAGGGACTGCCCGTCGGCCACGACCCGGATCGCCTGCGCGACCTCGTCGATCGAGGAGTCCTTCAGGAGGTAGCCCGAGGCACCGTTCTTCACCGCGTCGTAGAGGTCGGCCTCCTCGTCGCTGACCGTGAGCATGATGATCTTGGCCGAGGGGGCGACGTCCTTGATCGAGACGCACGCCTCGATGCCCGAGCGCTTGGGCATCCGCACGTCCATCAAGATCACGTCGGGAACGGCCGTGGCCGCGAGCTCGGTCGCGGCCACGCCGTCTCCAGCCTCACCCACGACCTCGATGTCCTCCTCCACGCCGAGCAGCATGGTCAGCCCACGACGGAAGAGCTCCTGGTCGTCGACGACCGCGACGCGGATGGGCTCGCCTGCAGTCATGCGCTGTTGAGGTGCGGACACGCCCCGATCATGTCATGGGCCTCACGGAAGTGGGTCGAAAACTTCCAAGCAGACGCGTACGTCACGTCCCGGACACGTCGAGGGAGATCACGCCGTAGTCGTAGCCGTGCCGCCGGTAGACCACCGAGGGCCGCTCGCTCTCCTTGTCGACGAACAGGAAGAAGTCGTGCCCGACGAGCTCCATCTCGTAGAGCGCCTGGTCGAGGGTCATCGGGTCGGCCTGGTGGGTCTTCTCCCGCACCACGAGCGGCCCGTCCCCCATCACGGTGATCGGTCCGACCCGACGCTCGGTGTCTTCGGGCTCCGCGGGGGCGGTGCCGTTGGGCGCCGGTTCGATCCCCGCGAGCGCCTGCCCCACCGAGACCGGGGTACGGCGGCCACGGTGCACGCGGCGACGGTCGGCGGCCTTGCGCATCTGGCTGGCCATCTTGTCCATCGCCATGTCGAGGGCGGCCATCTTGTCCTCGGCCGCCGCCTCGGCGCGGATCACGGGGCCCTTGGTGAACGCGGTGAGCTCCACGCGCACGGCGCGGTCCTGCAGCCGGGGGTTCTGCTCCTTGTCGACCTCTACCTCGACCCTGATGATGCGTTGGTCGTGCTTCTCCAACCGGGTGAGCTTCTCCTCGGCGTGACTGCGAAACCGGTCCGACACGTCCATGTGCCTGCTCTTGACCACGATTTCCACGGCAACCTCCCGATTGTCTTGGTGACCACGTCACCAGGGGTGTCTTGACCGCCGCTCCGGCGGCCTTGAGAGATGGAGATCCGTCCGGCCGACCTGGTCTTCGACCCCACAACCGCCTGCTGAGGTGCTCGCAGCTTGTTGCCACTACTGACCTTCTCCCACCGGCGCGTCGTATCTGACGACGCGGGCGAGGCAGGACTTACTTCTAAGCCGCACCGTGATCGACGTGCGCCGGCGGTGTCGGCACCCGAGGGCACCTGCGACGGCGACGCCTTACGTGGACCGTTTCGCCTGCGACTGGCATCGGCTAGCCGACAGGTCCAGCACCCGGGCGCGAGCTCGAAAGCCGCGCTCGGCCGGATCCTGTCGGTGCAACCACGGACCCGGACGGACTCCATGACTAGACGCTAGTCGGCGGAACCGGAAAGCGGTAGTGAAGTGCCCGATTTGTCCTCCGGTGCGATCAACCGGACGCAGGTGCTCTGAACCACCTCCCGCCGACGCCGGGTGGCGGCCACCGTCGCGATCCCGCGCACCTCGACGCCGGCCACCTCGAGCGCCCGCTGCGCCTCGCGGACCGTGGCGCCGGTGGTGATCACGTCGTCGACGACCACGACGAGCGGCACCGGCCGTGCCGCGGCGGCCGTCCTGCGCACGCTGCGCCCCGCCGCCATGCTGCCGGCGAGGTTCCGGGCCCGGTCGGCCGCTCCCAGCCGGGCCTGGTCCTCGGCGGCGCGGAGCGCGCGGAGCCAGCGACCGACCCTTGCGGGAACACCCTGACGCCGCAGGGTGGCGGTCGCTGCCCTGGCCACCCGGAGCAGCGGGTCGTGGCCCCGGTCGCGGACCACCGCGCGGCGGGACGGCACCGGCACCAACAGGACCGGCGAGGCGGTGCGGCTCGAGCAGCTCGGGTGCGGGAGATGGTCGAGCACCGAGACCGCGAGCAGCTCGCCCAGTGGCCGGGCCAGCGCGAAGCGCTGCTGCTCCTTGTGCGCGTTGACCAGCACCTTGAGTGCACCGTCGTAGTCGCCGACGGCGGTCGGGCGGGCCAGCCCGGGTGGGCACGGCGAGGGCCAGGAGGTCACCGGCCGACGAGGCAGGTCGCGGCTGCAGGATGCGCAGATCGCAGCGCCGGGCCGGCCGCAGACCGCGCACGTGCTGCCGAGGACCAGGTCGAGGACGGCATCGCGCATGCGTCGAGGATCCGCCTCCGTGCGGGCGACCGCAGCCGCGGCTGGGCGGCTGTGGACCGCGCGTCCTCCCCCCCGCGCCGTGGACAAGGCCTGGTCAGCCGACGAAGGTCGGCATCAGCAGCGGCACCCGCTCGACCGCCTCGCTCCACTGCCCGTCGCCGCCGAGCTCGTAGAGCACGCCCTGGTCGGTGCCGAGGAAGATCGGTGTCCCCGGTGACGGGGCGGAGACCAGGCGGTCCGCCCTTCGGCGGAAGATCTCGGCGGTGCTCTCGACGTCGGCGAGCGCGGTCGAGCCGTCGACGAGCGCCAGGAGGACCTGCGAGGACTCAGGTGTCGGCCCGGTGAGCACGGCGAGGCTCGCCGGGCTGCGCCAGGCGAGGTCGCGGATCTCGTCCACCCCGCCCTGGGCGAGCGGCAGGTCGACGGCGCGGCTCAGCCCCTGGACCTTCCCGGCGGGACCGCGGAGCACCCGCGCGATCACCAGCCGGTCACCGCCGCGTCCGTCGACCACGGCGACGAGACGTGTGCCGTCACGTGAGACCACGAACGCCGAGACGTCCTCGCCCGTCAGGCTCGGGGCCGGCACCGGCTCGGCCGCACCGTCCAGGAGCACGCTGACCCGCGCGCCACCGGAGGTGCGGTCGACCAGCCACATCTCGTCGAAGACGGTCCAGGCCGGCTGGAGCACGTCGGTCCCGGTGTAGACGACCTGGGCCTCCTCCCCACCCGGCTCACTGCTCTCGGTGCGTCGGCGCGGCGCCAGCACCACCGACGTACCGTCCCGGCTGACCCCGGCCACCTGCTCGGCCTCCAGGTCGACGGCGATGTCGCGCAGGTCGCCGCGCGGCCCGGCGAACTGGCCGATCACGGCACCGTCGGAGCCCAGCGCCACCACCTGTCCGTCGCGCAGCCCGAACAGCTCCTGCGACGCCCAGTGGATCGAGGGGTCGTACTGCGACCACGACGACACGCTGTGGGGACTGCCCGAGCCCGGGATCTCCAGCGGGACGCCGTCGACGGTCACCTGCATCGACTCCACCCCCTCGACCTGACGCAGCGTCCAGGCGAGCTGGGCGAGCACGAGCTGCCTCTCCTCGGCGTCGAGCCGCAGGAGCTGCTCGCTGAGCCCCACCTGGGCCACGCCGTCCGGGGTGACCGGCACGGACAGGACGTACTCGGTCCCGCCGGGCACGAACGTGCGCAGGACCCCTTCGAGCCGCGGGTGCGGGCCGCGGAGCAACCGCCGGACCAACAGGGTGGCGGCCTGCTCGCCCCGCGGCTGGTAGGTGGGCTCGGGCACCAGCACCTGCGCGGTCGGGTCGAAGAAGTAGACCAGGAACTGCTGGTAGCGGGTCTCGAAGTGGGAGCGCGGGATCACCAGGGCGTCCGGCGGGTTGGTGATCCGCCACTCCCCCTCCTCGCGCACCAGCTCCAGGCGGTAGCCGAGCTCACCGCTGTCACCGACCCGTCCGAGCCAGGTGCCGCGGTCGTCGAGCTGGATCGTCTCCTCGAGGTCGACCCGGACCGCGTCCTGGTCGGCGGTGACCACCTTGGAGCCGTAGACCAGCGTCGTCTTGTCCGGGAACCAGCCGGCGCGGGCCTCGTCGGTGAGGTACTTGCGCGCGACCGCCGTGGACTGGGGAGATGCCTGCATCGAGAGCAGGAAGTCCTCGACGATGGTCAACGGCGGTGAGCCGCGGCGGGGGCCCGACGGCGTGTAGTCGAACGACCCGGAGCCCTGCTCCACCGTCTCCTGTCCGGGGCGGGTCTCCACGGCGCCCCGCTCGGGCAGGCTGACACAGCCCGCGAGCAGCGCGAGCGCGGCGGCCAGAGGCACCAGGGCGCGGGCTCTCACGACGTGCCTGCCGGCTCGTCGCTGGGCACCCGGGACGCCGACCGCGAACGGAGCGGTGCGGGCACCAGCGGCAACGGGCTCGAGGTCAGCGGGTCCCCGGCTCGGCGGGGCAGCGTGAGCCGGAACTGCGCACCGCGGCCCGGCTCCCCCCAGGCCTCGAGCCACCCACCGTGCAGGCGGGCGTCCTCGAGCGAGATGGCCAGCCCCAGGCCGGTCCCCCCGGTGGTGCGCGCTCGCGCCGGGTCGGCCCGCCAGAACCGGTTGAACACCATCTGCGCCTCGCCCTTCTTCAGCCCGACCCCGTGATCGCGCACGGCGAGGGCGGCGGCCTCGTCGGAGGCGGCGACCCTCACCTCGATGTCCTTGCCCTCGGCGTGGTCGATGGCGTTCGAGACCAGGTTGCGCACGATCCGCTCAACCCGGCGTACGTCGACCTCGGCGACGCAGGGTCGGCCGGGATCGTGCACGACCACCTGCACGCCTCGTCGCTGTGCGAGGGCGGTGGTGGACTCCGCGACCCGGTGCGCGATGTCGACGAGGTTGACGTCCTCGAGCTCCAGCTGCGCCGCGCCGGCGTCGAAGCGGCTGATCTCCAGCAGGTCGGTGAGGAGCATCTCGAACCGGTCCAGCTCCTTCTGGAGCAGCTCGGCGGAGCGGGCCGTGACGGGGTCGAACTCTGCCCGGGCGTCGTACAGCACGTCGCCGGCCATCCGGACCGTGGTGAGCGGCGTACGCAGCTCGTGCGAGACGTCGGAGACGAACCGCCGCTGCACCCGGGAGAGCTCCTCGAGCTGGCGGATCTGCTGCTGCAGGCTGGCCGCCATCTGGTTGAACGAGGTGCCGAGGCGGGCGATGTCGTCGTCGCCGCGGACCTGCATCCGCTCCTCCAGCCGGCCGGAGGCGAGCCGTTCGGCGACGCGGCGGGCCAGCCGCACCGGGGTGACCACCTGCCGGGTCACCAGCCACGCCAGCCCGCCGACCAGGAGCAGGAGCAGGCCGCCGCCGGTCAGCAGCGCTCTGCGGACCAGGCCCAGGGTCGCTGCCTCCTCCGACATCGGGAACAGGTAGTACAGCGTGTAGACCCCGCCGTCGCTGGGGACCTCGACCTGCGCGCCGGCGACCACGCCGGGCACGTCGCGCCGGCCGCTGCCAGGCTCGTACCCGATCGTGGCGTAGGTCCACGACGTGCCCGAGCTGGTCTCGACAGTGCTGCGGAGGCGCTCCGGGATGCTCTCGGTGAGGACGTCCGGAGACTTGAACGTGCCCCCGGAGCCGGCCAGGTCGGCGTCGGCGCTCCCGGGGACCGGCCCGTCCAGGACCACGTCGTAGCCCTGCACCTCCCCGCGGGCGACGATGCCGGCGACCAGCTGGGCGAGCTGGCTGCCGGAGTCGAACTCGGTGCCAGGCACCCCCTCGAGCCGGCTCTGCGCCTCGTAGGCGCCGCGGGTGGCCTCGGCGACGGAGAGGTTGGTCTTGCTCTGCACGAGACCGTCGGTGATCTGGCGCATCAGGACCCAGCCGACGAGGGTGACTACGACGGCCGAGAGCACCAGCGTCTGGACCACGACGCGGGCCTGGATCGAGCGTCGCCAGAAGGTGGCGGCCCGGCGCAGGAGCCCGACCAGTCTCATCGCCGGCTGCCTAGGAGGTGCCGGCCTTGTACCCGACACCCCTCACCGTCACGACGATCTCGGGGTTCTCCGGGTCGTGCTCGACCTTCGAGCGCAGCCGCTGCACGTGCACGTTGACCAGCCGCGTGTCCGCGGCGTGGCGGTAGCCCCAGACCTGTTCGAGGAGCACCTCGCGGGTGAACACCTGCCACGGCTTGCGGGCCAGGCACACGAGCAGGTCGAACTCCAGCGGCGTGAGCGAGATCGGCCGGCCGTCGCGGGTGACCTGGTGGCCTGCGACATCGATGGTGAGGTCGGCGATCCGCAACGTCTCCGGGCCCGAGTCGTCGTGCCGGCGGATCCGGGCCCGGATCCGCGCTACGAGCTCCTTGGGCTTGAACGGCTTGGCGACGTAGTCGTCGGCCCCGGACTCGAGGCCGACGACCACGTCGACGGTGTCGCTCTTGGCGGTCAGCATCACGATGGGTACGCCGGACTCGGCGCGGATCTCGCGGCACACGTCGATGCCGTCCTTGCCCGGCAGCATCAGGTCCAGGAGCACCACGTCGGGACGGAACTCGCGGAAGTCGCCCAGCGCCTGGTCGCCGGTGGCGCACACGCGCGGCTCGAAACCCTCGTTGCGGAGCACGATCGTGAGCATCTCGGCCAGGGCCGCGTCGTCGTCCACGACGAGGACCCGCCCCCGGCTTCCCTGCTCAGACATCAACCACCCTCCGTCCCGGCTCGTGAGTCAGTAGCGGTAGTGGTCGGACTTGTACGGACCCTCCACCGGCACGCCGAGGTAGGAGGACTGCTCCTCGGTGAGCTCGGTGAGCTTCACGCCGAGCGAGCCGAGGTGAAGCCGGGCGACCTCCTCGTCGAGGTGCTTGGGGAGGGTGTAGACGCCCACGGGGTACTCGTCGGTCTTGGTGAACAGCTCGATCTGCGCCAGCACCTGGTTGGTGAACGAGTTCGACATCACGAACGACGGGTGGCCGGTCGCGTTGCCGAGGTTCATCAGCCGGCCCTCGGACAGCACGATCACCGAGTTGCCCTCGGGGAAGGTGAACAGGTCCACCTGCGGCTTGACGGTCTTGCGGGTGATCCCGGGGAACCGCTCGAGGCCCGCCATGTCGATCTCGTTGTCGAAGTGGCCGATGTTGCCGACGATCGCCTGGTGCTTCATCCGGCGCATGTGGTCGACGGTCACGACGTCGCGGTTGCCGGTCGCGGTGATCACGATGTCGGCCACCGGGAGCACGTCCTCGAGGGTGGTGACCTGGTAGCCGTCCATCGCCGCCTGCAGCGCGCAGATCGGGTCGATCTCGGTGACCACGACGCGCGCGCCCTGGCCGCGCAGGGACTCCGCGCAGCCCTTGCCGACGTCGCCGTAGCCGCAGACCACGGCGACCTTGCCGCCGATGAGCACGTCCGTGGCGCGGTTGATGCCGTCGACGAGCGAGTGCCGGCAGCCGTACTTGTTGTCGAACTTGCTCTTGGTGACCGAGTCGTTGACGTTGATGCCCGGGAAGAGGAGCGACCCTTCCTTCATCATGTCGTAGAGCCGGTGCACGCCGGTGGTGGTCTCCTCGGTGACGCCCTTGATCGCGTTCGCGATCGGGGTCCACACGTTGCTGCCCTCGGCGAGGGTGTCGGCGAGGACCTGGAGGATGACCTTCTTCTCGGCGTTGTCGGTGGAGTCCGGGGAGTCCACGTGACCGGTCTTCTCGGCCTCGACGCCCAGGTGCACGAGCAGGGTCGCGTCGCCCCCGTCGTCGAGGATCATGTTCGCGAACTCACCGTCGGGCCAGCGCAGGATCTGCTGGGTGCACCACCAGTACTCCTCCAGCGTCTCGCCCTTCCAGGCGAACACCGGCACCCCGGCGGGGTTGTCCGGGGTCCCGTCGGGACCGACCACGACGGCAGCCGCCGCGTGGTCCTGCGTGGAGAAGATGTTGCACGACGCCCACCGCACCTCGGCGCCGAGCGCGGTGAGGGTCTCGATGAGCACGGCGGTCTGGATCGTCATGTGCAGGGAGCCTGCGATCTTCGCCCCCGCCAGCGGCTTGGAGTCGCCGTAGCGCTCGCGCATGGCCATCAGGCCCGGCATCTCGTGCTCGGCCAGGGTGATCTCGGTCCGGCCGAAGTCGGCCAGGGAGAGGTCGGCAACCTTGAAATCCATGAACATCCTCATCTCGGGGGCAACTCGTCAAGGGTACCGGCCGGGACACGTCCCGGTGGCCGGGTGTGCTGCTCCGCCGTACGCCTCAGTGCGCGGCGGACTCCTTGCGGCCCGGCAGCGGCAGGACGTGCCACACCGCGACGGCGATCGCGCCGATCACGACGCCCACCACGGCCGACGCCAGCGTGTTCACCGTCCACGCGAGGAAGCCGCCGAGGCCCTGCACGGCGTGCCGCACCTCTTCCTCCAGGTGGTGCACCAGCTCGTAGGGCGCGTGCCAGCCGAGGTCGTCGGCACCGACGAGGAAGATGTGGCCGCCGACCCACAGCATCGCCGCGACACCGACCACCGACAGCACTCGGAGCAGCACCGGCATGCCCTTGACCAGCCCCCGACCGACCTTCCGTGCAGCCGTGGAGGTCCGCTCGGCGAGCAGCAGCCCGACGTCGTCCATCTTCACGATCAGCCCGACGGCTCCGTAGACCAGCAGCGTGATGCCGATCGCCACGACGACCAGGATCGCCGCGCGGGCCAGGAACGGCTGGTCGGTGACCTCGTTGAGCGCGATGACCATGATCTCGGTGGACAGGATGAAGTCGGTGCGCACGGCACCGGAGACCACCGTCTCCTCCGCCTCGGGGCCCTGGACCGCGGCCGGCGCCTTCTTCTCGTGGCCACGCATCGCGCCCCACAGCTTCTCGGCGCCCTCGAAGCACAGGTAGGTCGCGCCCACCATCAGCAGCGGCGTGATCAGGAAAGGCAGGAACTGGCTGAGCAGGAGGATCGCGGGCAGGATCACCAGCAGCTTGTTGCGGAGCGAGCCCTTCGCGATGCGCCGGATGATCGGCAGCTCACGCTTGGCGGTCACGCCGTGGACGTACTGCGGAGTGACCGCGGTGTCGTCGACGACCACGCCGGCCGACTTCACCCCGGCGCGGGTCGCGGCCGCGCCGATGTCGTCGACCGAGGCGGCAGCGAGCTTGGCGAGCGCCGCGATGTCGTCGAGCAGGCCGAAAAGCCCGGCTGCCATCGAGAGTCCTTCCGTCCCTGCCCGGCCGTGTCGGCCGAAATCCTCACCGCAGGTTACCCGCGCCGAGCGGCTCCACGCGTGCTCGGCCGGAGCAGGGCGGCGTCAGCTTCCCAGGTGGTCGAGGCCCACGCCGAGGTAGGCGGCCGCGAAGGTGCCCGTGGCGAGCAGGGCGGCATAGCGGGCCACCTCGTTGGAGGCGTCGGTCGCGATGGTCTCCACCCGGACGTCACGCTCGTGGGCCGCGGCCACCAGCCGGCCGCGCTGCTCGCGGACCGAGGGCTCGTCCGAGCCGTCGTCGAGGATCAGCAGGATGGGCCTGCGGTCGGGGGCGTCGGGGTCGCTGAGGTCGTCGTACGGCGCGGCGTAGGGATCGGCGAACACGTCGTGCCGACGTGCGGCGGCCACGACCGGGAGCAGGTGCTCGGCGTCGGCGGCCAGCGCGGCTCGCCCGCTGCTGCGGCGGATCGACTCGGCCACCCGGCGCGCGGCGCGGGCCGCCAGCACCGAGCCGCCCCAGACCAGGGGCAGCGAGTCCGCGAGCGCGATCGCCAGCATCTTCGCGGGGTTGACCGCGAGGTCCTTGTAGGGCGAGCAGGAGATCGCGACCTCGTCGAGCGCGTTGGCCACCGCCTCCGGGTCGGTCTCCGGCCCGAGGTCGAGGCGGTCGAGGAACTCCAGCATCACCACGGCGGTCGCCAGCTGGTCGCCGGTGGTGACGGGCAGCACCGTGCAGTGTCGCCCGACGGCGTGCTCGGCGACGAGGCTGTTCTCGGGACACGCGACGACGACCTGGCAGCCGCGACGCACGCCCTCGGCGACCGCGGAGGCACTGCCGGAGTCGCTGCCCTCTGGAGCGAGCACCACCACGAGGTCCAGCGAGCCCGCCCAGCCGGGCAGGCTGGGGCCGGGCCAGGCCACGAACGGGACCGGGCACCACGGTTCCAGCACCGCGCGCAGCAGGCGCGAGTCGGGACCGGCAGCGACGACCGCGCGCGGGCGGGTGTCACGGTCGCTGATCACGAGCGCCGCCTCGATCGCCTCGGCGGCACCGCCGGCCTCGCGGCGGACGCGCGCCCCGGCCTCGGCCAGCGGGCGCAGCACCGAGTCGGCTCGAGCGAGGGCGTCCTCGTCGTCGAGCCGCGACTCGTCGAAGAGGCGGCTCATCACGCCTGCCCGGGCCTGCGAGCCTCGTCGACCAGCAGCACCGGGATGTCGTCGCGGACCGGGTAGGCCAGGCCGCACCCGGAGCAGACCAGCTCCGAGGCCGCGTCGTCGGGCACCAGCTTCCCGTGGCAGTCGGGGCACACGATGATCTCGAGCAGGGCGGGGTTGAGGTTCATGCATCTCTCCTGATCATGGCCAGCACTTCGTCCCTGACCTGCGTCATGGTGGCTTCGTCCTTGCCCTCGGCGTTGAGCCGCAGCAGCGGCTCGGTGTTGGAGGCGCGGACATTGAACCACCAGGCGGGGTGGGTCACCGTCAGCCCGTCGAGGTGGTCGAGCTCGACGTCGGGGCGCTCGGTGTACTCCGCCTCGAGCTGCCGCAGGACCTCCGCCTGGTCGCGCACCGTCGAGTTGATCTCGCCGGAGGCGGCGTAGCGGGAGTACTCCTCGAGCAGCGACGAGAGCGGACCGTCGTACTCGGCCAGGGCGGCCAGTCCGTGGAGGGCCGCGAGGAGGCCGGAGTCGGCGCGCCAGAAGTCGCGGAAGTAGAAGTGGCCGGAGTGCTCGCCGCCGAAGATCGCGCCGGTCTCGGCCATCGTCGCCTTGATGTAGGAGTGGCCGACGCGGGTGCGCACCGGCACCCCGCCCCGCTCGGTGACGATCTCCGGCACCGCCCGCGAGGTGATCAGGTTGTGGATCACGGTGGCGCCGGGGTGCTCGGCCAGCTCTCGGGAGGCGATCAGCGCGGTGAGCACCGAGGGGCTGACCAGCTGACCGCGCTCGTCGACGAGGAAGCAGCGGTCCGCGTCGCCGTCGAAGGCGAGCCCGATGTCGGCTCCGGTCTCGCGCACCCGCCGGACGAGGTCGGTCATGGTGGTCGGGTCGATCGGGTTCGCCTCGTGGTGAGGGAAGGTCCCGTCGAGCTCGAAGTACATCGGGACCAGGTCGAGGTCCAGCCGGCCCAGGACCGCGGGCGCGGTGTGCCCGGCCATCCCGTTGCCGGCGTCGACGACCACCTTGAGCCGCCGGCCCCTGACCGGTGCGAGCGAGAGCAGGTGGTCGGCGTAGTCGGCGAGGACGTCGGTGGTCGTGACCGTGCCGGGCCGGGCTGCCGGAGCGACTGCGCCCGAGGCGACGAGGTCGCGGATCTCCACCAGTCCGCTGGCGGCTCCGATCGGCACCGCCTGGGCCCGGCACATCTTGATCCCGTTGTACTGCGCCGGGTTGTGGCTGGCGGTGAACATCACGCCCGGCAGGTCCAAGCGGCCGGAGGCGAAGTAGAGCTCGTCGGTGGACGCGAGCCCGATCATCACGACGTCGGCTCCGGCGCCGGTGGCCCCGTCCGCGAAGGCGCGGGCCAGGCCCGGTGAGGAGGGCCGCATGTCGTGCCCCACGACGACTGCGCCTCCCGCGGCGCCGGTCACCGCGGCGAAGGCGGCGCCGACCGAACGGGCCAGCTCCTCGTCGACCTGGTCGGGGACGGTGCCCCGCACGTCATAGGCCTTGAAGACCGCAGCGAGGTTCCCCGGCTCCGTGGTCGCAGGCATGGTCCGACCCTACCGCTCGCGCGGGGTCAGTCGTCGGGGGACCGCAGGACTCGCAGGTGCCCTCGCCGGCCCACCTCGCGGCCGGTCTCCTGGGCCAGCCCGACCGCCTGCCCGGCACCCTCGCGCGGCGGCAGCGGACGGGCGGCCTCCCGGACCGCGTCGGCGAGCGCGAGGAGGTCGTCGCTCGACGGTCCGAGCGCGTCGGGGTCGGGGGCCAGTCGCATGACCTCCCAGCCCCGCGGTGCGCTCAGGCGCTCGCTGTGCGCCTCGCAGAGGTCGTAGGCGTGCGGCTCGGCGTAGGTGGCCAGCGGCCCCAGGACGGCGGTCTGGTCGGAGTAGACGTAGGTCAAGGTGGCCACCGCCGGCCGCCCGCAGGCGGTGCGCGAACAGCGACGGGCAGAACTCACGAGGCAGACGGTACATCCTGCTCCCCTCCCCTGCGACTAGGCTCGCCAACGTGGATGTACGTGGTTCCGAGCGGGGGTCGTGGAGCCTCCCGGTGACAGGTCCGCGGCGGCGCAGCACCCGCGACCGCCGGGGCCGTGGGATGCGTGGACCCGCCGTGCTGCCCGGACCGCTGTCCCCGCGCGGCGTGCCGCGGGACCGGTCGCCGCGCACCGTCTTCGACCTGATCGTGCTCGCCGCCGTCGAGCGGCTCGAGGAGCGGTGGCACGACGAGCTGGGGCTCATCGAGTTCGCGGTCGAGGAGACGCCGATCGTGCCCGCGGACTGGGGCGCGGGGCCGGTGCCGCTGGCGTCCCTGGTGCGCGCGACGGGCACCACGCCGACCCGGCTGGTGCTGTTCCGGCGACCGATCGAGATGCGGTGCGAGACCCGGTCGGACCTCGAGGCGCTGGTGATGACGGTGCTCGCCGAGCAGGTCGGCGAGCTGCTCGGCCTGCCGCCCGAGGAGGTCGACCCCGGCTACGACGCCGGCTGAGCCCTCGGCTCAGCGGACCACCGGCACGACCGGTGGCCTGCGCAGGGTCACCGGCAGCTCGCGGAGCGCGATCTGGGACAGGCCGTCTCCGGTGAGGGCAACACCGCCCCAGAGCCGTCCGATGGCCGGGGTGACCAGCACCGAGGCGGCGTCGCGCCCGGGCTGCCACGTCACGGTCGAGGCGGCCGGCACCTCGACGTCCTCGGTGGCGACCTCCTCGCCGGCCGCGGAGTAGGACGTGACCCGCGCGGTGCCACCGTCCTCCCCGGCGGTCAGGTGCACGGCGGCCCCGGCGACAGGCAGCACCGCAGCCGCGGGCCGTCGGAGCGGTCGGACGACTGCGGCATAGGCATGGTCGCCGCCGCCGCTCACGGAGCGCACCGCGGCGGTCACCGCCACCGTGGACCTCAGCACCACTGCCGTGGGCTCGGCCCCGACGGCGTCGCCGAGGTCCTGGGTCACCACGGTGCCCGGGGGCACTCGCACCGGGCCGACCCCCGTCGGCACGAACGTCCCGGCCTCCCCGGCCAGAGCGACCTCGACCAGCGCCTCACGGTCGCCGCGGTTCGCGACGAGGAGGGTACGGCGGTCGGCCCGGCGCGGCAGCGGAGCGAGCCGGAGCTCGCGAGCCGGACGGCTCTGCCCGGGCAGCCACTCCTGCCCCGCGGCGCCGGCCGGCCCCTCGGTGAGCCCGTCGGCCATCACGGCGACGACCCGGCCCCGGGACGCCTCGACGTGCACGGCGAGCTCGTCGGCCTGGGGCGCCACGTCGACCAGGTCGAGCGTGTGCACCTCGCCGGGGCCGATCGTGATCCCACGGGTGCCGACGCTGTCGATCGGGCCGTCGGCGCCCAGTGCCAGCACGTCGACGACGGCCGGGCCGGGATCGAGGTTCACCAGCGTCAGCACGGAGGTGTGGTCGAGCCCGGCGCCCGCACCGGTGAACCACCAGCGCGAGCGCGGTTGCGGGCAGGCCTGCACGGCGAGCCGCTCGCCGCCCCGTGCGCGGTCGACCTGGAAGGTGACTCGGCCCAGCGCCTGCGCACCGGTCGCCGCGACGGTCACGGCTGCATCGGCGGCCCGTGCGGGCAGGTCGACGTCCACCCGCTCGCCGCGGGCACCCCGGATCTGCGTCGGCTCCTCCCCCGCCGCGCCGGCGACCAGCCGGCCCTCACCCTCGGCGTCGGGGAGTGCCGCGGCGAGGGTGGACACCTCGCGGCGTCCCGGGACGGGCGAGGCGGCGCAGGCGACAGTGACCTCTCCGACCGGCACCGCCGAGGCCCGGGGCGGTGCCTCGGGTTCGGCCTCGACACGGTCGACCACCACGAGGAGCACCAGGGCGAGGATGACGAGGGCGGCGCCCGCGAGCACCGCCGCGTCGGGACGCCGGCGTGCCCGGGCTGCGATCCGGCGACCGGGGGTGGGCGTGCTCATCGGCGGACCCTCCTGCTCGGTGCGGCGAGCACCGCGGCGACCACGAGTGCCAGGAGCTGGGCGCCCAGCAGCACCGGACGCCACGACATGTCGGGACCGGGCAGCGCGTCGCGCGTGGGCTCGGCGTCGAGCTGCCAGGCGCGCGAGCCCGGACGGAGCGAGCTCGCGGAGCTCAGGCCGCTCACCGAGTCGAGGTTGGCGACCAGTGTCGGGTCGGCCGGCGGGGGCAGGTAGACGAACTCGACCGCGAAGTCGCTCAGCCGGTCGACCTGTTCGGCGGTGGCATCGGTGGCGAGCGCGGCCACGAGCTCGGTCAGCTCACGCTGCTCCCCCGCGGAAGGCTGGACGGAGTCGTCGCCGAGTCGGGCCCCCTCGCCGCGCAACAGCGTGTGGCCGAGCCCGGCGCCGTCACGACGGACCACCAGCACTCCCTGGTCGGGGTCGCGCAGCGAGGCGTCGACCATGTAGGCGGGCACGCCGTTCGCG
Organism: Nocardioides pakistanensis; assembly: GCF_054781215.1. Lineage (NCBI taxonomy): Bacteria > Bacillati > Actinomycetota > Actinomycetes > Propionibacteriales > Nocardioidaceae > Nocardioides > Nocardioides pakistanensis. The sequence continues at coordinate 49,838 of NZ_BAAGUV010000060.1, forward strand.
GCTGCGCGGTCCAGCGGCCCGGGCACTCCGGTCACCCACCAGAGCAGCCCCGCGACGGGCGCGAGCAGCGCCGCGAGGACGACCAGCAGCGCCAGCGGCTGGTACCAGCCGAAGGACCGCCCCGAGAGTCGGCGCGTCGTGCCCCGACCGGCCGCGGCGACGACCGTGACGGCCGCCCCCGCGGCGAGCAGGACCGGGAAGCCGGCCCACTCACCTCGCGCGTCGAGGACGACCGCGACCCCGAGCGCGAGCACGACCACCAGCCAGCCCGCGACGACGAGCCGGCGGGTGCGCCGGGCGACCAGGGCGGCGACCGCGGCCACCGCGACGCCGATGCTGAACCAGGCCGGCGCGGCACCCAGATCGGCGGTGGTGGCCCGGCCGCTGAGCAGCTCCCAGAAGCCGAGGTCGGCGACCAGCTCGGGCGCCGGCAGCCCGGCCTCGGCGTACCAGGCACCGGCGTGCTGCCCGGTGAACCGCAACAGGGACCAGGGCAGCAACAGCACGGGGACGGCGAGCACGGCGACCGCGACGGGACCCCACGCGGTCACCGTGGTCCAGGTGGCCCGGTCGCCGACCACACCGGCCACGACAGCAGCGACGGCGAGCACCGCGGCCAGCGGCCAGGCGAGCGGGGTGAACGCGGTGAGCAGCGCCAGGAGCAGGGCCGTCCGCCAGCCTGCCTGCCAGCGCCGCTCGCTGCGATGCCCGGGGCCCAGGAACAGGGCCGCGTGCGCGACCCACGGCAGCACCGCCGCGGCGACGACGGTGCCGAGCCGGCCCTGGGCCACCGCCCCGGTCAGCACCGGCACCAGCCCGTAGGTGACCGCGCCCCACAGCTGCGGCCAGCCCGGGCCGACGAGGTCGCGGAGGAACCTGCCGGCCCCCCACGCGGCGAGGGGCACGGCCAGCACGAAGAGCAGGTCGACCAGCAGCCACGCCTTGTTGAACAGGAGTGTGCCGCCGAGCGCCATCGGCAGCAGGTACGGCGCCGCCGGCACGTCCGAGCCGATGCCGGCCTCGTGCCACGACTCCAGGTACAGCGCCCACCAGGCAGCCGCCGAGCCGGGTGCCGGCAGCAGCGCTCCACCGGAGAGCACACCCCCGCCCACCAGCCCGCGGGCCGCGACCAGCGCGAGCAGCACCAGCAGCACGGCCACCCAGGCACGGGGGCTCGCCAGGAACCGGGCCAGCAGGCCCGTGTCGGCGGGGAGCTCCTGGGCCTCCTCCGGCACCGGCCCGGTCTCCGCGGCACGGGCGGCGCGCCGGCCGGAGGGCGCCTCGCCGACCTGCCCGGCCACCGCGAGGACGAGGTCGGAGACCGCGTCGAGGCCATGCCGGTAGGGCAGCCAGGACGGGGCCAGCAGGTGCCGGACGTCGCGGGCCGGGACGGTGGCCGTCCGGCGCCGTTCCCGCCGACCCCGCAGTACGAGGTCCGGCCGGCCATAGGTGGCCAGGAGCGCGAGCAGCTCGTCCAGCGCCTCCCGCGGTGCTCGGACGAGCAGCAGGCCCAGCGCCCGGAGCAGGCTGCCGAGGAACAGCCGGACGACGAGGAACGGCAGCGCCGGGAGCGCCGCGTTGGCCAGCAGGGTGTACAACGCTGCCCGGCGCTCCCCGCGACGAGGACTGCCGGTGAGCGACGTACGCCGGAGCCCGCGATGGGCCGCCTCGGCGTGGAAGACGACCGCGTCCGGGACCACCAGCGTCCGGTGGCCGGCCCGCGCCGCACGCCAGCCGAGGTCGAGGTCGTTGCCGAACACCGGAAGCCGGCGGTCGAGGCCGAGCTGCTCGAGGACCTCGCGGCGGACGAGCATGCCGGCCGAGGAGACCGCGAGCACCTCACGGACCTGGTCGTGCTGTCCCTGGTCGTACTCGCCGCGCTCGAGGCCGGTCTCGCGCCGGCCGGTGCCGCTGATCGTGACCCCGACCTCGAGCAGCCGGCGCAGCGAGGGCCACTCACGGATCTTGGGGCCGAGGATCGCGGCGGAGGCGTTGTCGGCGGCCGCCGCGAGGAGCCGCTCGAGAGCGTCCGGGGCGGGCCGACTGTCGTCGTGGAGCAGCCAGACCCACTCGCCACCGTCCGCGTCGGTGCGGGGTGGCTGCCCGAGGCCGAGGGCGACGGCGTCGGGGAAGGAGAGCTCGGCGGGAGCGTCGATGACGGAGTCGGCACCGAGGTTCGCGACCAGCAGGTCGCGGCTGGCATCGGTGCTGCCGGTGTCGACCGCCACCACGCGGTCGGGGCGCCGGGTCTGGCGCCGCAGGCCCTCGAGCACCGCCGGGAGCCAGCGAGCACCGTCGTGGCTGACCAGGAGCGCTGTAACCGTCACGGCGCCCAACCCTAACCACCGGCCCGGTGACCGAAGGCATCGGCGAGGCCGGGGGCGAGCGCACGGCCCGGGACAGCTGCCCGAGAACCACGACGGGCAGTGCGGTGGTCACCACACTGCCCGTTGTCGCGCTAGACCGCCCGCTTCTTCAGCTTGCGGCGCTCGCGTTCGGAGAGGCCTCCCCAGATGCCGAACCTCTCGTCGTGCTCGAGCGCGTATTCAAGACACTCGCTGCGCACGTCGCAGGTCAGGCACACCCGTTTGGCCTCCCTCGTCGAGCCACCCTTCTCCGGGAAGAACGCCTCGGGGTCGGTCTGCGCGCACAGCGCGCGCTCCTGCCAACCCAGCTCCTCGGCTTCCCCGTCGAGTACGTAGAGCTCCCTCACGGCATTCCGCCCTTCGACCCGTGAGATCCTTCGCAGGACCCCCATTGACTACCCGTGCTCTGCAGCACTGGCCTGACGCTAGTGGCAATCGCTCCCCGATGTGACCGGTTCGAACAACAACGTTGGAATTACATGCCTGTCGTAGAGACCAAGTCAAGCCCGCATCTGCTATATGCCCGTCCGTGCCGGTGAAGTTGACCCGGTCGGGCCATTGCCCTAGGAAGAGCGCGTCATGACTACCCCCGGTTCGCCGTCCCAAACGCCCCAAAGCTCACATTCCTCCCCACCGTCACCACCGACCCGACGTGTGGTCGTGCTCTCCGGGGGGATCGGGGGTGCCCGCTTCCTCACCGGCCTGCTCCACCACCACGCCTCGACGGGGTCACCCGTCGACGTGACGGTGGTGACCAACACCGCCGACGACATCTGGCTGCACGGGCTCAAGGTCTGCCCCGACCTCGACACGGTGATGTACACCCTCGGTGGCGGGATCGACTCCGACCGCGGCTGGGGGCGCACCGACGAGACCTGGAACGTGAAGGCCGAGCTGGAGGCGTACGGCGTCGAGCCGACCTGGTTCGGCCTCGGCGACCGTGACCTCGCCACCCACCTCGTGCGCACCCAGATGCTCGACGCCGGGTACCCGCTGTCCGCGGTGACCAGGGCGCTGTGCGAGCGCTGGCAGCCGGGGGTGGACCTGCTGCCGATGACCGACGACCGGGTGGAGACCCACGTCGCCGTCGACGACCCGGAGTCGCCGTCGGGGCAACGGGTGGTGCACTTCCAGGAGTACTGGGTCCGCATGCACGCCGAGGTCCCGGCCCGCGCCGTGGTCGCGGTCGGCATCGACCGGGCCCGCCCGGCGCCCGGGGTCCTCGAGGCGATCGCCGCGGCCGACGTGGTCCTGCTGCCACCGTCGAACCCGGTCGTCTCCGTCGGGACGATCCTCGCCGTGCCCGGCATCCGCGAAGCGCTGCGGGCGACCGGCGCACGCGTGGTCGGCGTCTCCCCCATCGTCGCCGGGGCACACGTGCGCGGGATGGCGGCCCAGATGCTCGCGGCGATCGGCGTCGAGACCAGCGCCGCCGCGGTGGCCGAGCACTACGGCTCCCGGCGCAGCGGCGGGGTGCTCGACGGCTGGCTCGTCGACGAGCGCGACACCGGCGAGGTCCAGCGGGTGGAGGCAGCCGGGATCGCCTGCCGGGCGGTCCCACTGATGATGACCGACCCCGACGCGACGGCGGCGATGGTCGGCGAGGCCTACGCCCTCGCCGGTGACGTCGTCGACCCGGGCAGCGCGCCGGGGGCGGCGCGGTGATCAGCTGCCTGGCCGTCACCGGCATCGGTGAGGTCCGCGCCGGTGACGACCTGGCCGCCCTGCTCGCCTCCGGCGCGGACCTGCGAGACGGCGACGTGCTCGTGGTGACCAGCAAGGTGGTGAGCAAGGCGGAAGGCCGGGTGGTCCGCGGCGAGAAGGCCGAGGCGCTCGCCGCGGAGACGGACCGGGTCGTCGCCCGGCGCGGGCAGACCGCGATCGTGCGGACCCGGCTCGGGCTGGTGATGGCCGCGGCCGGGATCGACGCCTCCAACACCGAGCCGGGAACGCTGGTGCTGCTCCCGGCCGACCCCGACCGTTCGGCCCGGGCGCTGCGCGAGGCACTGGGCGCGGACGGGCCGAACGTCGCGGTCCTGATCAGCGACACCTCGGGACGAGCCTGGCGAGCCGGCCAGACCGACATCGCGGTCGGCGCGGCGGGGATCGAGGTGCTCGACGACCACGCGGGTCGTGACGACGGCTACGGCAACGTGCTGGCTGTCACCGTGCCCGCGGTCGCCGACGAGCTCGCAGCGGCAGCCGACCTCGTGACGGGGAAGCTGAGCCGGAGCCCGGCGGCGGTCGTGCGGGGGCTCGGGCACCTCGTCCTGCCCCGCGGCCGGCACGGGTCCGGCGCGGCAGCGTTGGTGCGTGCCGAGGCCCAGGACATGTTCGGTCTCGGCAGCCGGGAGGCGGTGCTCCAGGCAGCGGCGCGTCAGGACGGACGGGGGTTCGGCGACCCCGCCCCGGCCGAGGAGCTCGTCGCGACGTTGTCCCACGCCCTGCCCGCGCCCGAGGCGACCACCAGCCTCGCGAGCCCCGACGGCGTCCTGGTCTCGCTCGCGGCCGGGACCGAGCCGCATCTGCTCGGGGCGCTCGAGGAGCGAGCCCGCAGCGTGGCGTTCGCTCACGGCTGGCAAGCGGCAGCTCCTGACGCCTCGGATCCGGGTGCCGGGCTGCGACTGCTGTTCTCGCCGGGCACTCCGTAGACTGCGCGCGTAACTTCCCCGTCGAGAGGTATCGGTTCCGTGGCCAAGGCCAGCAAGGGCAATGACCGTCGCGCCGTCGTCGAGCAGCTCAAGCGCGAGCAGCAGCGTGCCGAGAAGAAGCGCACGATCGCGATGATCGTCGCCGCGTCGCTGGTGGCGCTGGTGATCATCGGTGCCGGCGCCTACCCGCTGCTGAAGCAGGACAAGCTGGCCGACGAGGAGCTCGGCGCTCTCGGCGTCTCCGCCGACGCCGCGAGCTGCACCGACCCGGTGGCGGTCAAGGCCGAGGGCAACAACGACCACCGCCCGCTGGGCTCCGACCTGCCCTACGACCAGTCGCCGCCGGCCGCCGGGCCGCACTACCCCGACTGGGCCACGCTCGAGCGCAAGTTCTACACCGCCCAGGACCGCCCCGAGCTGGGCCGCCTGGTGCACAACCTCGAGCACGGCTACAACATCCTCTGGTACGACGAGACCATCGCCGAGGACTCCGACAAGCTGGCCCAGGTGAAGGCGATCGCGCAGAAGTTCGAGGGCGAGAGCTACGAGAACAAGTTCATCGCTGCCCCGTGGACCGCCGAGGACGGCGAGCCGTTCCCCGACGGAGCGCACATCGCGTTGACGCACTGGTCGATGGGCGGCACCAACGGCAACCCCGAGGGCCAGCACGGGATCACGCAGTACTGCGGCGAGCCGAGCGGCGAGGTTGTCTCGACCTTCGTCGAGGACTACCCCTACACCGACTCCCCCGAGCCCGGCGCCTCCTGACCCCGCGGCCGCGACGCGCCTGCGGGGCCGCGCGCAGGGGTCAGACCGCGACGGCGCAGTCGACCTTGGCGTCCGCCAGGTGGGTCCCGGGCGCGACCGTGGCCTCGTCGCCGAGAGTCACCCGCTGCAGCCGCGCCGCCTCTCCGACGACCGCCGAGGGCCCGACCACCGAGTCCTCCACCACGGCATCGGGCCCGACGACCGCACCCCTCATCACGACGCTTCCGCTCACCCGGGCCCCGGCCTCGACCCGGGCTCCTTGGTCGACGAGACTGCCCCGGTCGAGCCGAGCCGTGGGATCCACGTCGGCACCGTCGAGCACCCGCGCCGCGGCGGGGTCGTGGTCGAGCGCCGGGCTGGGCGCGACCCCGGTGACGAGGTCCTGCGACGCGGCGACGAGCGCCTCGGGGGTGCCGACGTCGCGCCAGTACGCCGTCTCGACGTAGCCGACCACCAGCCGGCCGCGCTCGACGAGCTCGGGGAAGGTCTCGCGCTCCACCGAGACCACCCGTCCCGGTGGGATCTCGTCGATGATCCGCCTGCGGAACACGTAGCAGCCCGCGTTGACCTGGTTGGTCACCGGGTGCTCGGACTTCTCCATGAAGCCGGTGACCCTGCCGGATGCGTCGGTCGGCACGCAGCCGAACGGGCGGGCGTCGGGCACCTGCACCAGGTGCAGGGAGACGTCGACGCGCTGTCCGTCGCGCGGCGTCTCGAAGTCGGCGAGCTGCTTGCGCAGGTCGTGGCCGGAGAGGATGTCCCCGTTGAGGATCACCACCGCGCCCTCCGGGTCGCCGTCCAGGGCGGCTGCGACGTTGCGGATCGCGCCGGCGGTGCCGAGCGGCTCCTCCTCCAGCACGTAGTCCAGCCGCAGGCCCCAGCGGGAACCGTCGCCGAGGACCGGCTCGAACAGCTCGGCGCGGTACGACGTGGCGAGCACGACGTGCTCGACCCCCGCGCCGGCGAGCCGGGCGAGCTGGTGCTCGAGGAACGGGACCCCGCCGACGTTGAGCAGGTGCTTGGGGCGGCGGGCCGTGAGCGGCAGCAACCGGGTCCCGAACCCGCCGGCCACGATCACGGCCTCTGCATGGTGCGACATGCGGGCATCCTGCCATTGCGTACCCTGCTGCGGGTGAGCCCCTCCCCTGCCCCGAGCACCTTCCCCGACCTCCTGGCCGGAGCGCTGCGTTCGCACCCCGCACTCCCGCTGGTCACCTTCTACGACGACCGCACCGGCGAGCGGGTCGAGCTGTCGGTCACCACCTACGCCAACTGGGTCGCCAAGACCGCCGGCCTGGTGCAGGACGAGCTCGACGTCGAGCGCGGCGGCCTCGTGCTGATCGACCTGCCGACCCACTGGCTCGGTGCGGTCTGGCTCGGCGCGGCGTGGTCGGTCGGGCTGGTCGTCACCACCGACCGCTCGCTTGCCGGCCAGGCGGATCTGGTCGTCTGCGGCCCGGAGGGGGTCGGTGAGTACGCCGAGCACGCGGCCGCCGTACCGGTGCTGGCGCTGTCGCTGCGCCCGCTCGGCGCCCGGTTCGCCGAGCCGCTGCCGGACGGGGTCGTCGACTACGGCGCGGTGGTGCTCGGTCAGCCGGACGTGTTCGTGCCGATGGACCCCGTGATGCCGGAGGACGTCGCCTGGCAGCAGCCCGCGGCGGCCCGGACGCAGGAGGAGCTGCTCGGCGAGGCCGCGGCCGCACCGCTGCTGGAGCCGGGCGGTCGGCTGTTGACCGACGTGAACCCGGTCTCCGCGCAGGGTCTCGGCACGCTGCTGTCGCCGCTGTTGCGTGGTGGTGGCTGCGTCTGGGTGGCGCACCCGGACGAGGAGCGGTGGGAGCGGCGCTACGCCGAGGAGCGAGCCACCGCGCAGCTGCGCGGTGACCGCTCCGCGTGAGAGCTCAGCTGCTCAGGTCGTAGGTCGCGAAGCCCTCGGCAAGCAGGCGCGGCGCCGTGAAGCCCTTCGGGGTGCCCGCGAGCAGGTAGAGGGTGCCGGTCCTGCGGTCACGCGCGACCACGTCGGGGCGGCTGTCACCGGTGGCGTCACCGACGGCCTGGAGCCAGTCGAAGCGGCCGGCGCCCTTGCCGACCGTGCTCGGCCCGAAGAGCCCGCCGGGGCCGTTGCCGCGGTAGAGCACCAAGGTGCCGTCGGTGCGGCGGAGCAGGCTGTCCGGTGAGCCGTCTGCGTCCCAGAGGCCCAGCCCCGCGTGCCCGTTGGAGCTGATCGCGGAGTGGGCGACGTAGCTGGGCAGGAACCCGGTCGCGCCGTTGCCGGGGTAGATCCGCATCGCCCGCCCGCGGGGCTGGCCCATCAGGTCCGGGTAGCCGTCCCCGGTGATGTCTCCGACCGCGGCGACCAGCTGGACCCGTGCCCAGCCCCGGCCCGCCGGCAGCGGTCCGGTGAACCGGCCCTGACCCGTGCCGGGCCACAGCGACATCGCACCACCGGCGCCACGGCTCATCAGGTCGGCGTAGCCGTCGTTGTTCCAGTCGCCGACGTTGAGGATCAGGTTCGCGTCGGGGATGGCCAGACCGGTGTCCTGAAGCGCCTCGACGTTCTTCGCGCCGTTGTGCGGGTAGACCCGGATCCGGCCCATCGCGTCGCGGCCGACGAGGTCCGCTGCACCGTCCCCGGCAAGCTGGCCGGCCGCGGCGAGCATGTTCATCCCGCGGAACTGCAGGAAGGGGCCCAGTCGGGTGCTGAGACCACCGGCTCCGTCGCCGGGGATGATGAACACCTGCCGGGAACGGCGGGTCTTCACGAGGAGGTCGTTCTCCCCGTCGAGATCGAGGTCACCGGCACCGGAGATCAACGTGAACGCCGCCCAGCGCCCGGGCATCACGGTGGCTGCGCCGAGGCCCCGTCCGGTGCCCGGGACCAGGTAGAGCCGGGTGGACCTGCGCGCCACCAGGTCGTCGCGTCCGTCACCGTCGAGATCGGCCACGCCCGCGGTCAGGTCGTAGTCCCAGTCCCGGGAGAGCAGCTGTCGCTGCCGGAACGCTCCGCGACCGGTGCCCGGGTACACCCAGAGCTCGGTCGTGTTCCGGGTTCGAGCCACGACGTCTGCCTCGCCGTCGCCGGTGAGGTCTCCGGCGGCGACGAGCTGGTCGACCTCGGCGAACCGGTCGGTCTCCATCACCGCCGCTCCGAACGTGCCTTGCGCGGTGCCGGGGTAGAGACCCGTGCTGCCGGTGGCGCGGTTGCGCGCGAGCAGGTCGGGGATCTGGTCGCCGGTGAGGTCGCGAGACGCGGCGATCAGGTCCATCCCCTTCCAGCCCTTGACCGCGAAGGTCGGCTGCTGGAAGTTCGTCTGACCGCCGGTGCGCAGCACCTTGATCGCCTTGGTCTCGCTGTCGCGCACGACCAGGTCCGGCCACGGCGAGCCGGCGATGTCCACCGAGCGGGTCCGCGAGGTGAACGGGGCCTGGTAGGAGGCGGCGAGGCCCTTGATCTGGGGGAGCTGTGCGTAGAGGTACTTGCCGGGGCAGGCGGTCCGCCCCGCGTCGCGGTGGCCGTTGATGGCCGGGAAGTACTTCTTGCCGACCCACTGCTGGCTCGACGCCGCGGAGACGCCGTGCAGCGAGAGCTTCCAGGCGAACAACCGGCCGTACGCGTCGAGCATCGCCGCCGAGGGCCGGGCCTTGTCGAAGTTGCCGAGGGCCGACATCGCGAAGGAGTACTCGTTGTACCCGAGCGTGTGGGCGCCGACGACGGGGCGGTCCACCCCGCCGTAGCGGCCCTCCCAGATCCGGCCGAAGCGGTCGACGATGAAGTTGTAGCCGATGTCGCTCCAGCCCTTGGCCTTGGTGTGGTAGGCGTAGATGCCGCGCAGCAGGGCGGGTACCTGGGCGCGGGTGTAGTTGTTGGCGTTCACCGTGTGGTGGACGTAGCCCGCGTGCACCTCGTAGTAGCTCAGCGCCCGCTTGTTGCGCAGCCGCTCGTCGGCGCCCCACTGTGCCCGGGAGAAGATCTGCGGCTTCGGCGTGATGCCGACCGCCCCGGTGAGCAGCCCGTCGGGATCGGTGCCGTCGGGGACGGTGCCGTCGGGGACGGGGGTCTCCGCGGTCGGGTCGGTGGTGGGCTCCGGGTCGCCGGTCCCGCCCTCGGTGCCGTCCCAGGCACCCGTGGTCGAGGACGACAGCGTGATCGCGCCGCCCTCGGGCAGGTCCGCGGTGTCGATCGCCGGGGTCTCGACGCGAGCGCCCGGGGTCTCCTGGGGGTCCACGACGACGAGCTCCGCGCCGGCCGGGACCTCACCGTCGTCGGTCTCGACCTTGACCTGCACCTGGTCGACGTCACCGACGACGATCGGGTCGGTGCCCTGACGGGCCATGCGTGCTTCGGCGCTGTCGGGGTCGGGGCCGTGGTCGTCGTGGTACTCGATCTCCTGCCAGGGCCCCCACCCGTCACCGTCCCGGCTGCGGACCGACACAGAGACCTGGTCCTCCTCGAGCCGTTCGGCGTGGTCCCAGGTCACACCCACGGTGGCGTAGCCCTCGACGGCCTCCGGCGCGCTGAGTGCCGCGAGCTCGGAGGCGGCCTCGCGCCGGGTCGCGGGGCGGCGGGCAAGGGCGGTCAGGCCGGCCCGCTCGACGCCCTCCAGCGGGACCGCGGTGACGGTCGGCTCGACCGGGGCCGAGGCCACGAGTGCCACGGCGGGCACGGCCTGGGCCGCGGCGCCCTCCTGCCGGGGCGCGGGGCCGACGATGTCGAGGGTGGCCACCCCGAGCGCGGGGGCCGCCAGCGCGGCCACCGTCCCCACCGCCAGCAGCTGCTGGCAGACGAGGACGAAGCGGCTCTTGTTCTCGGCCATCGGCTGGTCGCTCCCCCGGGTCAGACAGTCACAGGAGTACCAATCTTCACACCGGTTACAGGGGCGCGCCATCGCTTCGAATTAACTACAAACGTGTAATTCGGACACGGGTCCCGACCCCTCGACAGGCCGGAACACCGGCCTGTCGACGGCTCCGGCCGTGCACCGCCACCGACCGACGGGGACGGCCCCCAGGTCAGATGTCGGCGCCGAGGTCGTCCTCGTTCTGGTCCGGCCCGTCGCTGTCGTCGTAGCGCAGGAAGTGGATGCCCTCGTCGACGGGACCGTCGAAACCGAGCTTGCCGTCTACGAGCACCAGCGCCCGGTCACACATCTTGCGCACCGACCCAGGGGCGTGGCTGACGTAGAACAGCGTGCGCCCCTCCTTCTTGATCTCCTCCATGCGCGCGATGCACTTGCGCTTGAAGGGGCGGTCGCCGACGGCAAGTACCTCGTCGGCGAGGAAGATGTCGGAGTCGGCGTGCGCCGCGACCGCGAACCCGAGCCGGGCGCTCATCCCCGACGAGTAGTGGCCGACCGGGGTCTCGAGGAACTTGCCGATGTCGGCGAAGTCGACGATCTGGTCGAACTTGCGCCGGGTCTCCGCGTCGCTCATCCCGAGGATGGCGGCGTTGAGGTACAGGTTCTCCCGGCCGGTGAGCTGCGGGTGGAAGCCGGCGCCGGCGGCGATCAGGCCGGCGATCCGGCCCCGCGTGCGGACCTTGCCCTCGTCGGGGGTCATCACGCCCGAGATCAGCTTGAGCAGGGTGCTCTTGCCCGAGCCGTTGAGCCCCATCAGGCCGATCGACTCGCCCTGCTCCACGGTGAAGGAGACGTCGTTGATCGCGAGGAAGGAGTCGCTGACCTTCTGTCCGCGAAGCTTGGCGATGGTCATCTGCTTGATCGACCGGGCGTACTGCATGGTGAAGCGCTTGGAGACGTGGTCGACCACGATCGAGGTACTCATCTACAGCCGCTCCGCGAACTTGCCCTCGAGCCGGGTGAACACCTTCTGCGCGATCGCGAGCGCGACCAGACAGGCGGCGAGCGTGATCAGCCCACGCGTCATCAGGTGGTCGGGGAGCACGACCGGGTACTCCGCGTCGGGCCCGACGGTCGGCACCCAGAACAGGTGCTGGAAGAGCATCACGCCCTCGGCGATCGGGTTCGCGAGGTAGACCTCCTCCGCCCAGGTGCCGCCGAACAGGTTCTTGATGCGGTCGTAGGGGTAGATCATCGGCACCGACCAGGTCACGAAGATCGTGAAGGTCTGGACGATGTTCTGGAAGTCGCGGAAGAACACGTTGGCCGCGCTGAAGATCAATGCCAGGGCCATCCCGAACACGGCGATGATCGAGAAGCCCACGAGGCCGGCCGCCACGTCGTACAGGCCGGGGTTCCAGCCCGCGATCAGCACGCCGACGAGCAGGATCACCATCTGCGGCAGCGTGTGGTAGGCCGAGACCAGCATCGAGGAGACCGGGAAGAGCTCGCGGGGCAGCGGGAGCTTCTGGATGATCCGCTTGTTGCGCACGATCGAGCGCGTGCCCGAGGTGAAGGTCTCGGTGAAGTAGTGCACCATCACCATCCCCGCGAAGATGTGGATCGCGAAGTTGGTCATGTTCTTGTGCAGCGCGAAAACGTAGCCGATCACGAAGAAGTACGCCGAGAACCGGACCGCCGGCTGCACGTAGGACCAGAACAGTCCCAGCACCGAGCCCTGGTAGCGGGCCGCGAGCTCCTTGCGGACCAACAGCTTGAGCAGGTACCGCTCCCGGAACACGTGCTGGAGGCCGCCGCGGTCACTCGGCGACACCAGCGGAGGCTCGAGCGGTTCCTCCACAGGAGTGCTCACGCGTCCACGCCACCGCTCTCGAGTGGCGTGCCCTCGGTGAAGTGCGGCTTGAGCTTGTTCTCGAACATCGACAGCGCCGACCCGATCGCCATGTGCATGTCGAGGTACTTGTAGGTGCCCAGCCGGCCGCCGAAGAGCACCATCGGCTCCTTCTTGGCGAGCTCGCGGTAGCGCAGCAGCTTCTCGCGGTCCTCGGCCGTGTTGACCGGGTAGTACGGCTCGTCACCCTCCTCGGCGAAGCGGGAGTACTCGTGCACGATGACGCTCTTGCCCGGCAGGTGGGTCTTCTCCCGCTCCGGGTGGAAGTGCTTGAACTCGATGATCCGCGTGTAGGGCACGTCCTGGTCGTTGTAGTTGATCACGCCGGTGCCCTGGAAGTCGTCGACGTCGACGACGCTCTCCTCGAGGTCGACGGTGCGCCAGGAGAGCTTGCCCTCGGCGTTGCCGAAGTACTCGTCGACGGGGCCGGTGTAGACGATCGGGATCTTGCCCTTGTAGTCGTCGGCGACCTCGAAGAAGTCCGTCTCGAGCCGGACCTCGATGTTCGGGTGGTCGGCCATCTTCTGCAGCCAGGCGGTGTAGCCGTCGACCGGGAGGCCTTCGTACTTGTCGTTGAACCAGCGGTTGTCGAAGGTGTAGCGGACCGGGAGGCGGGTGATGATGTCCGCGCTCAGCTTGGTGGGGTCGGTCTGCCACTGCTTGGCGGTGTAGCCCTTGATGAACGCCTCGTAGAGCGGACGCCCGATCAGGCTGATCGCCTTCTCCTCGAGGTTCGTGGCGTCCTCGGTCGCGATCTCGCTGGCCTGCTCGGCGATCAGCGCCCGTGCCTCGTCCGGCGTGTGGCTGCGGCCGAAGAACTGGTTGATCAGGCCGAGGTTCATCGGCAGGGAGTAGACCTGGCCCTGGTACTTGCCGAAGACCCGGTGCTTGTAGTCGGTGAAGCTGGTGAACCGGTTGACGTACTCCCACACCTTTTCGTTGGAGGTGTGGAACAGGTGCGCGCCGTACTTGTGCACCTCGACGTTGGTCTCCGGGTCGCGCTCGGAGTAGGCGTTCCCGCCGAGGTGGTGCCGGCGCTCCAGCACCAGGACCCGCAGCCCGAGCTCGTTGGCACAGCGCTCCGCGATCGTCAGCCCGAAGAATCCGGACCCGACGACGACGAGGTCGGGCTGGGCAGAGGCGGTGTCAGACAAGGGAAGGGCTCCTCCGGGATCGGGCGCACGGCCGTCAGAGTCTAGCAACGGGGGGTCGGCCTCCCGTCGGGCGCGCGGGGGCCTGACGCATGGTCCGTGCGGACCGGATGGCGCGCGTCACGTTGCGCGCCTCGGCGCGTCCCCCACGCAAGGGGCTGAGCAGTACGACGGCCAGCACGATCAGGTAGGGCTTGAGCCGCACGAGCACGTTCTCGCCGTAGCGGAAGTGCACGACGAAGAGGTTGCGGTACATGTAGAACCCCTTCCACGTGTCGAGCGCGTGCTGCTGGTCGAAGTCGAGCTGGCGCACGATCACCGCGTCACGGACGGCGGTGACCGGGAACCCGGCCCGCCGGGCCCGGATGGTGAAGTCGGCGTCGTCGTAGAAGATGAAGTAGGACGGGTCGGGCAGCCCGATCGCGTCGATCACACGCCGGTGCACCATGAAGCCCTCGAACGCCGCGTTCTCGATCCCGACCTGCTCGGGCATGTCCGCGCGGCGGGTGTAGGCGGAGTCGACGGTGCCGAGCTTCGGCCTCACCGCAAGCGGGTTGCGCAGGTCGAAGCGGGTCGCCGCCTTCTCCACCAGGCTGCCGTGGCGGTCCTCGCGCACGGCGGCCAGGCACGGGCCGTCGTACCGGAGCAGGGCCTCGAGACAGTCCGGCGCCGGCACCACGTCGTCGTCCATGAGCCAGATCCGGTCGTGGCCGGCTGCGTGGGCCTGGCTCACGCCGAGGTGGAAGCCGCCCGCGCCACCGAGGTTCTCCCCGCTGCGGGTGACCTGCAGCGGGAGCGCGGAGGCGTGCGCCTCGAGCACCTGCTGCGTGTGGTCGGAGCTGTCGTTGTCGACCACGTAGACGGCGTCGACCGGCCGGGTCTGCGCGGCGAGCCCGTCGAGCGTCCGGCCGAGCAGGTCGGCCCGGTTGTAGGTGACGATGACCACGGCGACGGTCTCGGTCACGACAGGAACCTCCGGTGGCCGGTGAAGTCGCCGCGCAGGCCCGCACGCATCGCCTGGGCGCTCAGCCGCAACCGGCCCAGGCTGGGCCGGGTGAAGCTGTAGAACCACGCGGTCTTCACCACGAACGCCAGCGCGTGGAGCCGGCCGCGGTAGCTGAGCAGGTTGACCAGGTTGTTGCGAGCCATGCAGTAGTGCTTCAGGTCGCTCGGGGAGTCGTTGTAGGTGGTGATCCCGAACATCATCGGGGTGCCGAGGTTGCCCACGCTCGGGTGGCGCACCACCGCGTCGACGACGGTTGCCACCCGGGCACCGGCCTCCTCGGCGCGGAGGCGGTACTCGTGGTCGTCGCCCCAGATGAAGAACTCCTCCCGCGGCAGCCCGATCCGGTCGACCAGCGCGCGCGTCACCAGCACCCCGTTGAACGGGATGACGATGCCGTCGATTCGGCCGTCGCGCGCGGCAGCCCGGACGTCGTCCAGGGCGTGCACGACCCGGGCTCCTCCGGGCAGCCGGATCGGGAAGACCAGCCGGTCCGGCCGGGCCTCGTCGACGACCAGCGGCCCCCAGAACTCCAGCCGGCCCCGGTGCTGCAGCAGCCGGTCGAGGCAGTCGGGGTCCGGCAGCCCGTCGTCGTCCATGAGCCAGACCAGGTCCGCGCCCTCGTCGATCGCCCAGGCCAGTCCGTCGTGGAAGCCGCCGGCCCCGCCCTTGTTGTGGGCCAGCGTCCGGGCCGCGACCCGGGGTCCGGTGGCCGGGGTGCCGGCGGCGACCTCGTCCAGCCATGCGCGGGTGCCGTCGGTGGAGGCGTTGTCGACCACGAGCACCGCGGCGAGCGCGTCGACCTGCTGCAGTGACTCCACCAGCCGGCGGACCAGGGCCAGCCGGTTGTAGGTGACGACGACGGCCACCACCTGCTGCTCGATCACGGTGCACACCCTACGGGTGGCGCCTGGGACCGACCTCAGCAGGCGGAGGCGAGATCGTCGGTCTGGTTGGCCACGTAGCCCTCGCCGAGCGAGCCGACCGAGCCGCCCGTGACCTGGGCGGGCGGATTGCCCGCTCCGGCCCCTGCCCCACCCTTCGCTCGCGGCGCGGCCTCCACCTTCGTGCCCTCGGCCCGGTCGATCGCCGCCTCGACCTTGCTCCGGACCAGGTCGATGTCGGGCTCGGCGGTGTTGATCATCGGCGGCACCAGCGACAGCGTGGACATCGGCTGCGAGCGGGCCTTCAGCGCGAGGTCGATGAACCGGTCGACCTCACCGGTCGGCAGGTTCGTCGAGACCATCTCCGAGCCCGCCTCGGCGATCTTCTCGAAGTTGCGCAGCGCCGTCTGCGGGCTGACCTGGCTGACCATCGCCTGCATCACGCACTTCTGGCGGGCCATCCTCGAGTAGTCGTCGGAGCCCTCCCGCGCCCTGGCGAACCACAGCGTGTCGTGTCCGTCGAGCACCCGGACCCCGGGCTCGATGTAGCCGGTGACGTCGTCGCCGAGGCCGCCGACCGGGATCCGGTCGCGGACGTTGAGCCGCACGCCGCCGAAGGCGTCGACCAGCTTGGCGAAGCCGCGCATGTTGACCATCACCCAGTAGTTCACGTCCAGGCCGGTGATGCCCTCCACCGCCGAGATCGTGGCGTCCACACCGGGGTTCTCGGACCTGCCGAACAGCTCGGGGTTGTCGAGGGCGAAGGTGCTCAGCGAGTTGAGGTAGCACTCCTCGCAGTCGTAGCCGTCGGGGAACTGCTCGTGCATCACGGAGCCCTCGGCGAACGGGAAGTTCTGCATGTTGCGCGGCAGGCCGATCAGGACCGTGCGACCGGTCTCGGCGTCGATGCTGGCCACGGTCATGCTGTCGGGGCGCAGTCCCCACCGGTCGGCTCCGGAGTCACCGCCGAGGAGCAGCACGTTGTAGCGGCCGTCCGTGGCCGCACTGGCCTCGCCGTCGCTGAACATCGCGAGCAGGTCGCGCTGGACCCCGACCACGTGCGAGGCGAAGAGCAGGCTCCCGGCCACCGAGAAGCACAGGAAGCCGTTGAGGCCGACCATCGCCAGCCGCTGCTTCTGGCGCAGCTCGAGCGGCTGACCGAGGCGCCAGGCGTCGAGGAACAGCACCGCCCAGCCGACGGCGAGCGCGAGCAGGGTGAACCGGACCAGGCCGAGCAGGAGGGTGTTGCTCATCAGCCAGAAGACGAAGCCGTGCCAGATCAGGCCGAGGAGTACGACGAGCACGGTGCTGCCGAGCAGCAGCAGCCAGATCCGCAACGCGATGCGGCCGACCTGGCGGCGGCCGGCGACGAGCTGGGCGGAGCCGGGGATGACCAGGGTCATCAGCATGAGGGTCACCGCACGCCGGAACCGGACGCGGGCCAGGGTGTCGTCCAGCCGGCCGGTCGCGCGGGGGGAAGAGACCGGTGGCATCGGGTTGCCTTTCGGTGCTGCGGGTGGGGAAGTCGCTCCCAGTATCACCAGTCACACCTGCAACAGCCGGGAACGCCGCGCCGACGGAGTGCGGGGGCCCGCACGGTACCGTCTGCTCCCATGGCAGACCGACGCCGCGGAGACGGAGAACCGCCGGAGGGCACGCCCGAGTACGACTGGCTCTACGGAGGCGGCCGTTCCGGCGCACCCGGCGACCCCGAGCCGACCCGGGTGCTCCCGACGATGGGGCGCCCGGGCGCCAGCGACGCCGGCTCGAGGGCGAGCCGTCCCCGCTCCGGCTCCGGCGGCCCGGTCACACCTCCGCCGCCACCCGCCGCTGCCGGCCGTCGCGGGTCGACGCCTCCGCCGCCGACCTCGGCTCGCAGGTCCCGCCGCGGCTTCGGCTGGGTCAAGCTGGTCCTGCTGCTGTGGCTGGTGTTCCTGGTCGCCGTACCCGTGTGGGCGTGGAGCAACATCGAGAAGGTCGACGCGGCACCGGACGGCGAACGGCCCGGCTCCCAGCCCGGCCACACCTATCTGCTCGTCGGCAGCGACAGCCGCGAGGGCCTGACCAAGGCCGAACGACGTCGACTCGGCACCGGCGGCGCCGAGGGCCGGCGCACCGACACGATCATGCTGCTGCACACCGGTGCGGGCCCGAACCTGCTGATGTCGATCCCGCGGGACTCCCAGGTGGAGGTGCCCGGCTACGGCACGACCAAGGTCAACGCCGCCTACGCCTACGGTGGCCCCGAGCTGCTCGTGGAGACGCTCGAGAACGAGACCGGGATCCGGATCGACAGCTACGTCGAGATCGGCTTCGGCGGCTTCGTCAACGTCGTCGACGCCGTCGGCGGCATCGAGATCTGCCCCGAGCGGGCGATGAACGACCCGCTGGCCAAGCTCAAGATCGAGAAGGGCTGCCAGGACGTCGACGGCCCGACCGCGCTCGGCTACGCGCGCTCGCGCCACGCCACGAAGCTCGGTGACATCGACCGGGCCCGCAACCAGCGAGAGGTGGTCAGCGCGGTCGGCGACAAGGCCGCCTCCCCGTGGTCGGTGCTCAACCCGGTCCGCTACGTCCGGCTGGCCTCGGCCGGCTCGGAGTCGGTGGTCCTCGGCGAGGACACCGGCCCGTTCGACACGCTCCGCTTCGCGTGGGCGATGACCAGGGTCAGCGGTGAGAACGGGCTGACCTGCGGCGTCCCGATCGTCGACTTCGCCGTGAACTGGGACTCCGAGCGGGCACCGCGGATGTTCCAGCTGATCCAGGAGGACCGCGTGGACGAGATGCCGAAGAGCCTGTGCACACCGTCGGGGTTCCCGCGATGACCTACGAGACGCTCGACTACACCGTCGACGACGGCATCCTCACGCTCACCCTCGACCGGCCCGACCAGCTCAACGCGTTCACGGTGACCATGGCCGAGGAGCTCGTCGACGCCTACGACCGGGCCGGCCGCGACGATGCCGTCGCCGCGATCGTGGTGACCGGACGGGGCCGCGCGTTCTGTGCCGGGATGGACCTGTCCGTCGGCGGCAACGTGTTCGGCCTCGACGAGTCCCTGGAGCCGTCGCTGGCAGATCTCGAGGAGCGCCTCGAGGACCCCGCGATCGTCGCCGGCGTCCGGGACACCGGCGGCCGCGTGTCGCTGGCGGTCTACCGCTGCCCCAAGCCGGTGATCGGTGCGATCAACGGTCCCGCCGTGGGCATCGGCGCGACCATGACCCTGCCGATGGACGTCCGGCTGGCCTCGGAGCGGGCCCGGATCGGCTTCGTGTTCGGCAAGCTCGGGATCGTGCCCGAGGCCGCCTCGTCCTGGTTCCTGCCGCGGATCGTCGGGATCAGCCGGGCGCTGGAGTGGGTCTACACCGCCGACATCCTCACCGCCGAGGAGGCCCTCGACGGCGGTCTGGTGCGCTCGGTGCACCCCGAGGACGAGCTGCTCGACGCCGCCCACGACCTCGCCCGGCGGTTCACCCGCCACCGCTCCCCCGTCGCCACAGCCCTGGCCCGGCAGATGATGTGGCGCAACGCCGCCCAGCCGCACCCGCTCGAGGCGCACAAGGTCGACTCGCTGGCGATGTTCTACACCAGCATCGGCGACGGCAAGGAGGGCGTCGCGGCCTTCCTCGACAAGCGCGACCCCGAGTTCACCGGGCGTACGACGGACATGCCGCCGTTCTACCCCTGGCAGGACTGAGGCCAGGTCTCCACCAGGCGCCACAGTGCCTCGGTGAGCTCGCGCACCAGCGCCTCACGACCCTGCGGGGTGGCCCGGTCCAGCGACAGGTAGGGGTTGAGATCCTCGAGCTCGACGAGCAGCAGCCGGCCGTCCGCCGTACGCGCCGCGTCGACCCGCTGCAAGCCGTGCTCGATGTCGTTCCACTCCACGAACCTGCGGACGAACGACTCGTCCTCGTCGCTCGGCTCGTAGGGCTCGAGCTCCCAGCGTTGCCGCGGGTCGGGGGTGTGCAGCGCGTAGACCAGCGTCCGGTCCACGACGTAGAACGACACCTCGTGGACGATCTCGACCATCGGCTGGACGACGACGCCGGCCGGGTCGGCGGCCCGGACCTCCTCCGCCGTGCCCATCGTCAGGCCGGCCGAGTCGGCGCCGAGCAGCGGCTTGACGACGTACCTGTCACTCGGCGGCAGCCGGTCGAGCTCCCCGGCGGAGCCGACCGACGGGATCACCGGGAAGCCGTCCCGGTAGAGGTCGAGCAGGTGCTGCTTGCCGAGCATGTCGCCCTTGCCGGTCAGCTCGTTGTAGACCCGTTGTCCCGTCGCCCACGCACGGTGGCGGAAGTGCGCGTACGCCGCCGGGTAGCCCGCGACCGGGCCGCTGTTGCGCACCAGCACCACGTCGAACCCGGCCATCGCGTCCGCCGCCTCGGTCGGCAGGCAGCGCTCGACGTCGAAGGACTCCGCGAGCCGGCCGCCGAGGTAGACGTCCTCGCCGGCATACTCCCGGCCCCGGGCGACGTAGTGGGGGTCGGTGACGAGCAGGACCCGTGGCCGTGCCACCGTCAGCCCACTGGCACGCCGGCCCGGGAGAAGACCACGCCGTCGTCCTCGACCGGTCCGCGGCGCATCAGGCGCACGTCGCGGGGATAGTTCTGGTGCAACCGCCACGGCGCGGCCGGGCCCTGCTTGGGCAGCCGGTGGACGCTGCGCAGCACGTAGCCGGACTTCAGGTCGATCAACGGGACCGGGTCCCAGGACGCTGAGTCCGCCGGCGTCACCGGCGTGACCACCTGGTGGCCGTGGGTGTCCATGTGGTTCAGCAGCCGGCACACATAGTGGGCGACGAGGTCGGCCTTCAGGGTCCACGACGCGTTGGTGTAGCCGATGGTCAGCGCGAAGTTGGGCACGCCGGAGAGCATCATCCCCTTGTAGGAGTAGGTGTCGGCGAGCGCGATCTCGCGTCCGTCGACGGACAGGCTCATCCCGCCGATCGGTAGCAGGTTCAGCCCCGTCGCGGTGACCACCAGGTCGGCCTCCAGCTCGGCGCCCGACGCCAGCCGGATGCCGCGCTCGGTGAAGGTCTCGATCCGGTCGGTCACGATCTCGGCCCGGCCGCTGCGGATCGCCCGGAACAGGTCGCCGTCGGGCACCAGGCACAGCCGCTGGTCCCAGGGGTCGTACGACGGGCCGAAGTGGGTGTCGACGTCGTACCCCTCCGGCAGCATCCGCAGAGCCGCCTTGCGCAGCAGGGACTTCATCAACGCCGGCCGTCGCCGGCTCAGCTGGAAGCTCGCCATCGAGACGAGCACGTTCTTCCACCGCACGAGGGGGTAGACCCAGCTCGCCGGCAGTCGGCCGCGCAGCGCGTCGGCCAGTGGGTCCTTCGCCGGCAGGGAGGCGACGTAGCTCGGCGACCGCTGGAGCATCGTGACGTGGGCAGCGGTTCCCGCCATCGCCGGCACCAGGGTCACCGCGGTCGCGCCGCTGCCGATCACGACCACCCGCCGACCGGCGTGGTCGAGGTCCTCGGGCCAGTGCTGGGGGTGCACCACCTGGCCGGTGAACCGCTCGACGCCGGGGAGGTCCGGGGTGTAGCCCTCGTCGTAGCGGTAGTAGCCCGAGCACACCGACAGGAACGAGCAGGTGAGCGTGACCGGCTCGCCGCCGTCGCGCTCGGCAGTCACCGTCCAGCGGGCGTCTGTGCTGGACCACTCGGCGGCGGTGACCCGGTGCCCGAACCGGATCCGCCGGTCGATCCCCCGCTCGCGGGCGGTGTCGCGGACGTAGTCGCGGATCGACGGGCCGTCGGCGATCGCCTTGGCCTGCGTCCACGGCCGGAACGCGTAGCCGAGGGTGAACATGTCGGAGTCTGAGCGGACCCCCGGGTAGCGGAACAGGTCCCAGGTGCCGCCGATCGCGTCCCGGGCCTCGAGGATCGCGAAGCTCTTGCCGGGGCACTCGTCCTGCAGGTGGGCGGCCGCACCGATGCCGGACAGGCCGGCTCCCACGATGAGGACGTCGACGTGTTCGCTGCTCACCCGGGGCAGGCTAGCAACCCGCGTCGTCGGCGGCTTCCTCGACAGAGTCGGGTACGACGACCGCTCCGCAGGAAGAGGTTGATGCCCGCGATCGGCAGCGGGGCCACGGCGAGGCTCAGCCAGCCCGGTCACCCAGGCCGGGCAGCGAGAACCACCACTCCTCCTGGAGACGGGCCGGGCGGCCCGGAGCACTCGTTCCCCGCCGGAGGGCACCTCAATCGCGACCTGCCCTCAAGCGGCCCCGCCGGGGTGCCGAAGAAGAGAGGGAAGGTCGTTGAGCTCTCGGGAGATCAGATGTGGGACGAGCAGTGGGCTCGTAAGGGGCAGTGCCGCCAGGCGCCCCTCGACGCGATGTACGTGCGCGGCGCCGCGCAGAACCAGGCCAAGCGCCAGTGCCTGGGCTGCCCGGTGAAGACCGAGTGCCTCACCGAGGCCCTCGACAACCGCATCGAGTGGGGCGTGTGGGGTGGGATGACCGAGCGCGAACGCCGGGCCGTGCTGCTGCGCCACCCCGACGTCACGTCGTGGCGCGAGTTCTTCCTCGAGGCTCGGGCGGCCCACGCCGCCCAGGGGCGCACGAGCGCCGGCCTCGGCGCCGCCGCCCGGGCGCGCGAGGACGTCCGTACGACGCGCGTCGCCTGAGCGACGAGCCCCGCCGGACGCCCTCGCGGCGGTGGCTCAGCCCACCGGTGTGAAGTCGCGCGCGCCGATGAAGTCCGGCCGCGGCCGGCTCGCCGCGAACGGCTCACCGCACGTGTTCTCGACGCTGTTGAAGACCAGGAACACGTTCGACCGCGCGAACGGCGTGATGTTGCCGTTCGAGCCGTGCATGCAGTTGCAGTCGAAGAACGTCGCCCCACCGGCCTTGCCCTCGAGCACGTCGATCCCGTGCCGCTGCGCGAGGTCGTGCAGGGCCTGGTGGTCCGGGGTGCCGGCCTCCTGCTGGACCAGCGAGGACTTGTAGTTGTCGTCGGGTGTCTCACCGACGCAGGAGACAAAGGTCTTGTGCGAGCCCGGCATGATCATCAGCGGCCCGTTGAACGAGTAGTTGTCGGTGAGCGAGATCGAGCAGCTCACCGCCCGCATCCGGGGCATCCCGTCCTCGGCGTGCCAGGTCTCGAAGTCGGAGTGCCAGTAGAACTCCTTGCCGTCGAACCCGGGCTTGAAGTTCACCCGGCTCTGGTGGATGTAGACGTCGGAGCCGAGGAGCTGGCGGGCCCGGTCGACGACGCGAGGGTCGTTCGCGATCTTCGCGAACACCTGGCTGACCTTGTGCACCTCGAAGATCGAGCGCACCTCCTGCGAGGACCGCTCGACGATGGTGCGCTCGTCTGCGCGGACCGAGGGGTCCTCGGAGAGCCGGCGCAGCTCGGCCCGGAACTCCTCCACCTCGTCGGGGGTGATCAGGTCCTCGACGGTCAGGTAGCCCCTGGCGTCGAAGCCCTCGAGGGTGCCCTCGTCCATCGGGCCGCTCGCGGCGCTGCCCCACACGACCGGGTCCTGGCGAGCGATCGGGGGTGCCGGGGTGCTCAGCCGGGTCGGGTAGACGTCCTGGATACGGTCGACGGTCTCGGTCATGCGGAAACCTCCTCGGTCTCGTGCTCGGTCGGTTCGTCGGTCAGGAGTGGGTAGACCCCGCGCTCGTCGTGGACCTCACGGCCGGTCACCGGCGGGTTGAAGACGCAGGCCATGCGCAGGTCGGTGGTGGCGCGCACCCGGTGGCGCTCATGGCCGTCGAGGAGGTACAGGGTCCCGTCGGCGAGCGGGTGCACCTCCCCGGTCTCGTCGTTGACGAGCTCTCCCTCACCGCCGACGCAGTACACCGCCTCGATGTGGTTGGCGTACCACATCGAGGTCTCGGTGCCGGCGTACAGGACGGTGTCGTGGAAGGAGAAGCCCACGCCCTCGCGGGCGAGGACGAAGCGGCGGCTGCGCCACGTGTCGGCCCGGACGTCACGCTCGGTGCCGTCGAGGTCGGTGAGGTTGCGGACGATCATGGTGTGCTCCCGGTGTCTGTCAGGCGGCCACGGCCTCGGCGGCCGCGCGCGTGAGGATGGTCAGGCCTTCGGCGAGGTCGTCGCCGTCGATGGTCAGGGCGGGCATCACCTTGACGACCTCCGAGTCGGGGCCGGAGGTCTCCACCAGCAGCCCGTGCTCGTAGGCGGCAGCGGCGATCCGCTCGGCCGCGGTCACGTCGGGGAAGACGACGCCGGCGAGCATCCCCCTCCCGCGGAGGGCCGCGCCCTCGTGCTGGTCGGCGATGTGCTGCAGACCCTCGTGGAGCTGCGCGATCCGGTCAACCAGGCTCTTGGTGAACACGTCGTCGGTCCAGAACCGGTCCAGGGCCGCAGCGCCGGTCACGAAGGCGAGGTTGTGTCCGCGGAAGGTCCCGTTGTGCTCCCCCGGCGCCCAGATGTCGAGCTCGGGACGGAACAGCGTGAGCGCCATCGGCAGCCCGAAGCCGGAGATCGACTTGGAGAGGCAGACGATGTCGGGGACGATGCCGGCCTCCTCGAAGCTGAGGAACGTGCCGGTGCGTCCGCACCCGGCCTGCACGTCGTCGACGATCAGCAGGATCTCGTGCCGATGGCACAGGTCGGCCAGCGCCCTGAGCCACTCGGCGCGCGCGGCGTTCAGCCCGCCCTCGCCCTGCACGGTCTCGACGATCACCGCCGCCGGCTTGTCCACGCCCGACCCGCTGTCCTCCAGCACCCGCTCGAGCCAGAGGAAGTCCTCGGTCGCGCCGGAGAAGTAGTCGTCGTAGGGGATCTTGGAGCTGTTGGTCAGCGGGATGCCCGCACCCTGCCGCTTCATGGAGTTGCCGGTGACCGACAGCGAGCCCAGGGTCATGCCGTGGAAGGCGTTGGTGAACGACAGCACGTGCTGGCGGCCGGTCGCCTTGCGGGCCAGCTTCAGCGCCGCCTCGACGCTGTTGGTGCCGGTCGGGCCGGGGAACATCACCTTGTAGTCCAGCCCGCGCGGCTCGAGCACCACGTCACGGAAGCGCTCCAGGAAGGTCCGCTTGGCGACGGTGTGCATGTCCAGCGAGTGCACGATCGCCCCACTGCGCAGGTAGGCCAGGAGCGGCTCGAGCAGGTCGGGGTGGTTGTGCCCGTAGTTGAGGGCACCGGCCCCCGAGAAGAAGTCGAGGTAGCCGCGGCCGTGCTCGTCGTACACGCGGCTGCCCTCGGCTCTGGCGAACACCGCCGGCCAGTCCCGGCAGTAGCTGCGGACCTCCGACTCGAGCGACTCGAACACGTCTACTGACATCTGGTTCCTTCCTCGTGCAGGCACAGGGGGACGGTGGAGAGCGGTACGGCGGTCAGGGGGTGTGACGGGTCAGGCAAGAGGGCCGATGCGAAACAGCAGCTCGGCGTCGTGACCGTCGGGGAAGTGCCCGGGCTCGAACAGCGGCTCGCGGCGCACGTCGGCGCCGCGGCCGGCGGCGAACGACCCGAAGAGGTTGATCGACGCCTCGTTGTCGGCGGTGATCGTGGTCTCCAGGACCCCGACCGGCCGCTCCTGCCGGTCGACGAGCTCGTCGAGCATCCGGCGGCCGAGACCCCGGCCGCGGTGGGCCTTGTCGACGGCGACCTGCCAGACCATCAACGTGTCGGGCGCGTCCGGGCGGAGGTACCCCGAGACGAAGCCCGCTGGCTGCCCCGCGACCTCGGCCACGATCGACGTACGCGCGAAGTCACGGCACCAGAGCAGGTAGGCGTAGGAGGCGTTGAGGTCGAGCGTCCTCGAGTCGCGGGCAATCCGCCACAGGGCGGCGCCGTCCTGCACGGTGGGCGGACGGAGGTCGACTCGGTCAGGGATCTGCTGGGCGGCGGGCTGGTCTGCTGTCGTCGGAAGCATCCCCGGCAACGTAACGACCTGAGCCAGAAGTGCAACCCTGCTTGGTGACTCAGCCCGCGGAAGGACGCCGGAACCCCCCGCTCACCTGCGGCTCTGCAGATGACGTGGACTGGGTCACATCAGTCCGATTTCGCCCTGGCGCGGTGCGCGCCGGGTCGAGGTCAGAGCTCCGACTGCACCCCGGCGAGGAGCTGGCGGGCCATCACGATCCGCTGCACCTGGTTGGTGCCCTCGTAGATCTGGGTGATCTTCGCGTCGCGCATCATCCGCTCGACCGGGTACTCGCGGGTGTAGCCGTAGCCGCCGAGCACCTGTACCGCGTCGACGGTGACCTGCATCGCCGTGTCGGAGGCGAACGCCTTCGCCGCGGCGCCGAAGAAGGTCAGGTCCTTGTCGTTACGCTCCGAGCGGCCGGCAGCGGCGTACGTCAGCTGACGCGCGGCCTCCACCTTCATGCCCATGTCGGCGAGCATGAACTGCAGGCCCTGGAAGTCGGCGATCGGCTTGCCGAACTGCTGACGCTCCTTGGCGTAGCCGAGCGCGTAGTCGAGTGCGCCCTGCGCGATGCCGACCGCCTGCGCGGCGATCGTCACCCGGGTGTGGTCGAGCACGCGCATCGCGGTCGCGAAGCCGGTGCCCTCCTCGCCGATCATCCGGTCGGCGGGGATGCGGACGTTGTCGAAGTAGACCTCGCGCGTCGGGGAGCCCTTGATGCCGAGCTTCTTCTCCGGAGCACCGAAGGAGACACCCTCGTCGTCCTTCTCCACCACGAACGCCGAGATGCCGCGCGACCGCTTCTCGGGGTCGGTGACGGCGAACACCGTGTAGTACTTCGAGACCCCGGCGTTGGTGATCCAGCGCTTGACCCCGTTGAGCACCCAGGAGTCGCCGTCACGGACCGCGCGGGTCTTCATCGACGCGGCGTCGGAGCCGGCCTCGGGCTCGGACAGGCAGTAGGAGAACATCGCCTCGCCGGAGGCCACCGGGGTGAGGTACTTGCGCTTGAGCTCCTCCGAACCGGCCAGGATCAGCGGCAGCGTGCCGAGCTTGTTGACGCCGGGGATCAGCGAGGCCGACGCGTCGGCCCGGGCGACCTCCTCGATCACGATGCAGGTGGCGAGCGCGTCGGCCCCTGCCCCGCCGTACTCCTCGGAGATGTGGGGTGCGGCGAAGTCGGCGCCGGCCAGCGCGTCGTAGGCGGCCTGCGGGAACTCCCCGGTCTCGTCGACCTCGGCGGCTGCCGGGGCGACCTTGGCGTCGCAGACCGCCCGAACGGCCTCCCGGATGGCCTGGTGCTCCTCGGACAGGGCGAACATCGGGTACTCAGCGCTCATGGCCCGGATTCTACTTGCGGGTAGACCGGGCGGCGGCGTCGGCAGGAGCTCGATGTGGGAGCAGCGCCACCACCATCGCCCAGAGGCCGACCACGACCAGCAGCACTCCGGCCCGGTTGTGGCCCAGGACGTACGGCTCGAGCCACTCACCGATCCGGTATCCCCAGGCGGGCTCGCCCCGGGTCATCAGGAGGAGCATCCCGAGCTGGCTGCCGAGGTAGAGCGGCAGGCTGAGCCGCCCGGCGGTGACCACCGGCCCGGCGACGGGGCTCGCGACGATCCGGCCGACGGCGTAGGCCACGAGCGACCCGCCGCCCCGGGCCTCCCGAAGCCGCCATCCGCTCCACGCGCCCACGGCCACCGCGACCGGTACGACGGCCTCCCGGCCGGAACCCGCCGCCTCCGACGCCGGCACGGCCAGGGCGAGGGCGAGCACCAACGGCCACGCCAGGCCCACGACGACGAGCAGCAGCAACCGCGCCCACAGCCGGGCGGCGGCACGAGCAGGGGTCGATCCGGTGCGCGGGCGCAGGACCGCACCGCACGACCACAGCGCCAGCAACAGCCACAGCCCGGGCGCGGCGGCGGTCACCCACGCTTCCCGCCCCGCGGGGCCGGGGTCCCCGGGCAGTACGGCGGCCACCGCCACCACCAGGGCCAGCACCAGGCCGGTGACCAGCTCCACCGCCCTCCCCCGCACCGGCGTCCTCATGACCGCCAGACTAGGTTCGCTCCGCCTGCGACGACTCCCGCGTTTGGGGGACTCCGTCGTGGACACTGTGAGGTCATGACGACCTCACACGCACCCTGGCTGGACGAGAAGAACATCCGGTTCATGCTCGAGGAGTGCGACACCTGGGCGGTGGTCGGGCTCAGCGGCGACCCGAGCCGGACCGCCTACAGCGTCGCGCGGTTCCTCCAGGAGCGCGGCAAGCGGATCGTGCCGGTGCATCCGGAGGCCAACCACGTGCTCGGCGAGGACGGTTACGCCTCACTGGCCGAGATCCCGTTCCCGGTCGACGTCGTCGACGTGTTCCGGCGGTCCGAGGCGGCCGGGGAGTTCGCCGACCAGGCGGTCGCGATCGGGGCCAAGGCGGTGTGGTTCCAGCTCGGGGTGGTCGACCAGGAGGCCTTCGAGCGCACGTCGGCGGCCGACGTGCCGATGGTGATGGACACCTGCCCGGTCATCGAGTGGCCGCGCGTGGTCGGCCGCTGACTCAGCCGAAACCGACGGTGCGGGTCCGCTCGCCGCGCACCACGGCCCCCTTCGCGCGGGCGGCCTCGGCCAGCGACTCCTGGAACTGCTCCATCTGCTCACGCAGGCCCGCGTCGGCGGCGGCCAGGATGCGTACGGCGAGCAGGCCCGCGTTGCGCGCGTTGCCGATCGCGACCGTGGCGACGGGAACGCCCGAGGGCATCTGCACGATCGACAGCAGGGAGTCCATGCCGTCGAGGTGCTTCAGCGCCACCGGCACGCCGATCACCGGCAGCGGGGTGACCGCGGCCAGCATCCCCGGCAGGTGTGCGGCTCCCCCGGCGCCGGCGATGATCACCGAGAGGCCACGTCCGGCGGCCTCCTTGCCGTAGGCCAGCATCTCCTCGGGCATCCGGTGCGCGGAGACCACGTCGGCCTCGTAGGGCACCGAGAACTCCTCCAGGGCCTCGGCCGCGGCCTTCATCGTCGGCCAGTCGGAGTCCGACCCCATCACGATCCCGACGCGCGGGCTCTGCTCGCTCATGCTCACTCGCTCTCCATCCCCAGGTCGCCGCGGAACCACGCCGCGGCATGACGGGCCCGTTCGAGGACCTCGTCGAGGTCGTCTCCGTAGGCGGTCACGTGGCCGACCTTGCGCCCCGGCTTCACGGACTTGCCGTAGAGGTGCACCTTCAGCCGCGGGTCGCGGGCGAACACGTGCGGGTAGCCGGCGTACAGGTCCTCCGACACCGCGCCGTGGTCGCCGCCGAGGATGTTCACCATCACCGTCCACGGCGCTCGCGCGTCGGGTGCCCCGAGCGGCAGGTCGAGCACCGCGCGGAGATGGTTCTCGAACTGGCTGGTCACCGCGCCGTCCATGCTCCAGTGGCCCGTGTTGTGCGGGCGCATCGCGAGCTCGTTGACCAGCACGCGGCCGTCGCCGGTCTCGAACAGCTCGACGGCCAGGATGCCGGTGACGCCGAGCTCGCCGGCCACCTGCATGGCGATCTGCTGGGCCCGCACCGACAGCTCCGGGTCGAGCCCGGGTGCCGGCGCGATCACCTCCGAGCAGATCCCGTCGACCTGGACCGACTCCACGACCGGGTAGGCCGCGACCTGACCGGAGGGCGAGCGGGCCACGAGCGCGGACAGCTCGCGGCGGAAGTCGACCTTCTCCTCGGCGAGGATCTCGACACCGGCACGCCGGGCGACCTCGAAGGCCGCCGCGCAGTCGGCCTCGGAGTCGACCACCCAGACGCCCTTGCCGTCGTAGCCGCCGCGGGTGGTCTTCAGCACCACCGGGAACCCGCCGATCCGCTCGGCGAACGCGGTCACGTCCGCGGCCTCGGCAACGATCTCGTTGCGCGGGCAGGGCACACCCAGGTGGTGCAGCCGGGCCCGCATCACGCCCTTGTCCTGGGCGTGCACCAGCGCCCCGGGACCCGGACGGCAGGCCACCCCGGCCTCGGCGAGGGCGTGCAGGTGCTCGGTAGGCACGTGCTCGTGGTCGAAGGTCACAACCGAGCAGCCCCGGGTGACCTCGCGCAGCGTGTCCAGGTCGCGGTAGTCGCCGACCGTCGAGTCGGGGATGACCTGGGCGGCGGACACGCCTTCACCCTCGGCGAGCAGGCGCAGCGGTACGCCGAGCGGCACGGCGTACTGGGCCATCATCCGGGCCAGCTGCCCGCCGCCGATCACGGCGAGGACGGGTGTCGAACCGGGTGCGGGCGCAGGCGAGGTCACGGAGCAGAGCCTAACGACGGCCGGGCCGCCGACGCCCCGCGGCTCGGGGGTCGCTCAGGAGAGCGCGGCCTCCGCCGTGGGCGCGGGCTTGGTCACGTAGATCGGCGGGACCTTCTCGAAACGCAGGCCACGGCCGCGGATCGTGGTGATCAACGTCGGCCGGCGCGTGTCGTCGCCGAGCTTGCGACGTACCCAGCCAAGGTGCACGTCGATCGTCTTCGCCGACGTCCAGAACGTCGTCTGCCACACGTCACGCATGAGCTCCTCACGCGTGACGATCTCCCCCGCACGGCTGATGAGAGCATGAACGAGGTCGAACTCCTTGTTCGACATCTTGATCTCCACGCCGTCGCGCCACACTCGACGCGACTCGGCGTCGAGGTCCACCCCCTGCACACTGAACATGACCTCAGGGTAAAAAGAGCGCGAACCCACGATCGGACAAATCGACAACATTGGTCCGTTCGGACCACTCGATGTCTAGACCGTTCGGGCCACTGGCGCGCCGTGCTCAGCGACGGCGGGCAGCGACCGGCTCGACGAGGCCGAAGCCGCGCACCGGCCGGGCCGGCAGCGGACGGGTCTCGTACTCCTCGGGGGGCAGCCGGTCGGCGGTGGCGTGGTCGATGATCACGCGGTTGCGGCGCGCGACGGCGGTCAGCCGCGCGGCGAGGTTGACCGGCGGCCCGAACACGTCGCCGAGGCGCGTGATCACCGAGCCGCTGGCCAGGCCGAGGCGTACGTCGGGCAGCCGGGGGTCGTGCCCGATGACCCCGACGATGTCGAAGGCGATCTCGAGGGCCTGCACCGGGTCCTCGGACACGAACAGCACGGAGTCACCGAGCGTCTTGATCACCCGGCCGTGGTGACCGGCGACCACGTCGGCACAACGGGACTCGAAGACCTCCACCATGTCGCCGAGCCGGGCCTCGTCGATCTCGTTGGACAGCGCCGTGAACGCCACCAGGTCGGCGAAGCCGATCGTGGTCTGCGTGGTGTGCAGGTCCTCGTCGGCGGCACCGAGGGCCTCGACCCGGCCGACCGCCGCGGCGAGGTGCCGGCGCCAGGAGTAGATCAGCAGCCGCTCGAACGGCACCCCGACCTCCTCGGCGAGACGCAGCGCGCTGCCGATCCGGGAGCCGGTCGCCTCCGCTCCGGACTCGAGCTCCTCGACCCGCGGCGCCAGCGTGGCGACCTGCCAGTCGGCGAGCCGCGCCATCGTCTGGCCGAGCGCCCGGGTCATCCGCACGGCGGTGTCGAAGTCGATCGCGCCGCTCTCCACCGCGCCGATCACGGTGCTCAGCGCGATCAGGTCGGCGTCGTTGAACGCGGCCTGCTCACCGGCGTCGGGGAAGCCGAGGGCGCGCCAGAGCCGGCGGGCCTGCTCCACGGTCACGCCCGCCGCGGACGCGACGTCGGTGCTGGTCAGCCCGGGCTGGTCGCCCAGGATCACCCGCTCGAGCTCCTCGCGGGTGAAGTGGGCGGGACGGGGCCGGGGAGGTTCTACGTCAGCCATCGGTGCGGCGCGCTCCGGGGTCGTCCTGCAGGTCGTTCTGCCGGGGGGCAGGTGCGTCGCTCAGCAGGTCCTGGATCCGCAGGTGCACCTGCTCGACCTGCGGGATGTCGTGCAGCTCCACCCGCTGCTCGCTGGCCACGGCGACGAGCAGGGTTCCGCAGCCGAGCATCCGGTCCAGCAGACCGCGCTCGTAGGCCACGTCGCTGATCCGCGTGATCGGGATGTCGTGGCCGCGCCGGGTCAGGATGCCGCTGCGGGTGATCAGCCGCTGGTCGGTCACGGTGTACGTCGTCGTCAGCCAGGCCAGGAACGGTCGCACGACCCAGAGCAGGGCCAGCAGGGCGGCGACGCCCCAGATCAGGCCGAGCACCACGAGCCTCGCCGCACCCTCCGCGGGCGCGAAGGTGCTGGCGAACCCGGCACCTCCGGCGAGCACGATCAGCACGACCGCAGGGACGATCAGCGCCTTGACGTGGGTGCGCGTGGAGACCACCACGGACTCGTCGTCGTTGAGCAGCTTGCGGGAGATGGCCACGGCTCCGATCCTCTCACGCGAGGCTGTGCGGACGTGGCGGAGGTCACGTGGCCGGCCGGACGTGGACCACATCGCCGGCACCGAGGATCCGGGGTCCGGACGCGGTGAGCACCTCGAGCCGTCCGTCGGTGTCGATCCCGGCCGCGGTGCCGACGACCTGCTCGCCCGACGGCAACGAGACCCGGACCTCGCTGCCCAGGGTCCCGCAGCGACGGACGTAGGACTCGACCAGCCCCAGCCGGGGGTCGCCGAGGTCGGCCTGCCACTGGACGAACAGCGCCTCGAGCGAGCGCAGCACCTCCCGCAGGATGACGGTCCGGTCGGTGGTCGCGGCGCCCTCGAGCAGCAGCGAGGTCGCCGTGGGGACCGGCAGGTCCTCGGCGCTCTGCGAGATGTTGAGCCCCACCCCCACGACCGCCACCGCTCCCGAGGGCCGCTCCACCCGTTCGACCAGGATGCCGGCCAGCTTCCGCCCCTCGTCACCGACGAGTACGTCGTTGGGCCACTTCAGCCAGCAGTCCACGTGCGCGACCCGGCGTACCGCCTCCGACACCGCGATCCCGGCGAGCAGCGGGAGCCACGGCCAACGCGCGGCCGGCACCCGGTCCGGCGCGAGCAGCACGGAGAAGGTCAGTGCGGAGCCGGGCGGAGTCACCCACGAGCGGTCCAGCCGGCCCCGCCCCGCGGTCTGGTGATCGGCGACGAGGACCGCACCGGCGGGGGCGCCTGCCCGTGCCCGTTCGGCCAGCTCGGCGTTGGTGGACGGCGACGACGCGACGACGTCCACCGAGGTCCACAGCGAGCCCGGCCTGGTGAGTGCCGCGGACAGGGCCACCGGATCGAGGGGTGGGCGTCGGAGATCGTCGTACGTCACAGGCACTACATTGACACCCACGCAATCGAGAGAGGCCATTCACCCGTGAGCGAAGCAGCCATGACCCAGCCCGGCGAGGGCGTCGAGATCACCGAGGGCGTGGACATCCACACCACCGCCGGCAAGCTCGCCGACCTCGACCAGAAGCTGCAGGACGCAGTCCACGCCGGCTCGGAGCGCGCGATCGAGAAGCAGCACGCGAAGGGCAAGAAGACCGCACGCGAGCGCATCGAGGAGCTGCTCGACGAGGGCTCGTTCGTCGAGCTCGACGAGCTTGCCCGGCACCGGTCGACCGCGTTCGGACTGGAGAAGAACCGGCCGTACGGCGACGGCGTCGTCACCGGCTACGGCACCATCGACGGCCGCCAGGTCTGCGTGTTCGCACAGGACTTCACCGTCTTCGGCGGCAGCCTCGGCCAGGTGTTCGGCGAGAAGATCGTCAAGGTCATGGACCTGGCGATGAAGACCGGCTGCCCGGTGATCGGCATCAACGACTCCGGCGGCGCCCGGATCCAGGAGGGCGTGGTCTCGCTCGGCCTCTACGGCGAGATCTTCCGCCGCAACGTGCACGCCAGCGGGGTGATCCCGCAGATCTCGCTGATCATGGGCCCCTGCGCCGGCGGCGCGGTGTACTCCCCCGCGGTCACCGACTTCACGGTCATGGTCGACCAGACCTCGCACATGTTCATCACCGGCCCCGACGTGATCAAGACCGTCACCGGCGAGGACGTCTCGATGGAGGACCTCGGTGGCGCTCGGTCGCACAACACCAAGTCCGGCAACGCCCACTACATGGGCACCGACGAGTCCGACGCGATCGACTACGTCAAGGCGCTGCTGTCCTACCTGCCGCAGAACAACCTCGACGAGCCGCCGGCCTACCCCGAGCAGGCAGATCTCGAGGTCTCCGACGAGGACCGCGCCCTCGACACCCTGATCCCCGACTCGCCGAACCAGCCCTACGACATGCACACCGTGATCGAGTCGGTCGTCGACGACGGCGAGTTCCTCGAGGTGCAGGCGATGTTCGCGCCGAACATGATCGTGGGCTACGGCCGCGTCGAGGGCCGCCCGGTCGGCGTCGTGGCCAACCAGCCGATGCAGTTCGCCGGCACCCTCGACATCGACGCCTCCGAGAAGGCCGCCCGCTTCGTGCGCACCTGCGACGCCTTCAACATCCCGGTGCTCACGTTCGTCGACGTGCCCGGGTTCCTGCCCGGCACCGACCAGGAGTGGAACGGCATCATCCGCCGCGGGGCCAAGCTGATCTACGCCTACGCCGAGGCGACCGTGCCGCTGATCACCGTGATCACCCGCAAGGCCTACGGCGGTGCCTACGACGTGATGGGCTCCAAGCACCTCGGCGCCGACATCAACCTGGCCTGGCCGACCGCGCAGATCGCGGTGATGGGGTCCCAGGGCGCGGTGAACATCCTCTACCGCAAGGAGATCGCCGAGGCGGCCGAGGCCGGCAACGAGGAGGCCAAGCGCGCCGAGCTGATGCAGGAGTACGACGACCACCTGGCCAACCCCTACCTCGCCGCCGAGCGGGGCTATGTCGACGCGGTGATCCAGCCGCACGAGACCCGCGCCGAGGTCGTCCGGGCGCTGCGCCTGCTGCGGTCCAAGCGCGAGACGCTGCCGCCGAAGAAGCACGGGAACATCCCGCTGTGAGCGAGGAGAACGCCCCGACGCCCGAGAAGGCCCCGCTGTTCCTGGTCAAGGGTGACGCGACGCCCGAGGAGGTCGCCGCGCTGACGGTGGTCCTCCAGGGCATCGCCGCGGCAAGTGCGCCGGCCGAGGAGCCGCAGGCGGTCTCCGAGTGGTCGGCGCACCACAGGAAGCTGCGCGCGTCGTACCCCGCCGGGCCTGGCGGCTGGCGCGCCAGCGCCCTCCCCCGCTGACGCCATGTAACGCGGGGTTATGGACGCTGAACCCGCGGCGTACCGCCGGGGATGCGTCCACAACCCGTGGGAAGTCGGTGGGGTGCTGCGTCTAGGGTGCTGACCGTGACCGACTCGAACGCAGCCATCCGTCCCGTCGACGCCATCGCCGAGCAGTACCTCGAGGACTACTGCGCCCTCGACCCGGTCGCCGCGACCGGGATGGGTGTCGCCGGCCACGACGACCGGCTCACCGACCTCTCCCCGGAGGGGTTCGCCGCCCGCCACCAGCTCACCGTGCGCGCACTCGAGGCCGCCCGCGCCGCGACGCCGACCGACGAGCGCGAGCAGGTGGCCAAGGACGCCTTCCTCGAGCGGCTCGGCCTCGAGGTGGAGCTGTACGACGCCGGGGCGGTCGCCTCGCAGCTCTCGGTGCTCGTCAGCGGCCTGCACGAGCTCCGGATGGTCTTCGACCTGATGCCGACCGACGGCGAGGAGGCGTGGGCGAACATCGACGCGCGCCTTGCCGCGGTGCCCGAGGCGCTCGACGGCTACCGCACCACCCTGCTCACCGAGGCCCGCCGCGGCAACGTCGCGGCGCAGCGGCAGATCCGCGAGGTCGCCGCCCAGGTCCGGTCCTGGACCGGT
The DNA here is from genome assembly GCF_054781215.1 of Nocardioides pakistanensis. Lineage (NCBI taxonomy): Bacteria > Bacillati > Actinomycetota > Actinomycetes > Propionibacteriales > Nocardioidaceae > Nocardioides > Nocardioides pakistanensis. The sequence continues at coordinate 84,957 of NZ_BAAGUV010000060.1, forward strand.
GGCGACGACGGCGGCGTCCTCGGCCGGCTGGTGGCACAGGCCCAGGGCAACGGAGCCGGCGACGCACTGCGCGCGCAGCTCGACGAGCACGCCCGCACCGCCACCGAGGCCGTGACCGCCTTCGGCCGGTTCCTCGACGACGAGCTCGCCCCGCTCGGCCGGACCAACGAGGCCGTCGGCCGGGAGCTCTACGCGCTGCACTCCCGCCACTTCCTCGGCGCGACGATCGACCTCGACGAGACCTACGCCTGGGGCTGGGCCGAGCTGCACCGCATCGAGACCGAGATGGCGCGGGTGGCCGAGCAGATCGCCCCGGGCGGCACCCTCGACGACGCGATCACCGTGCTCGACGCCGACCCGGCCCGCACCATCGAGGGCAAGGAGGCGTTCCGACAGTGGATGCAGGGGCTGGCCGACCGCACCGTCGCCGACCTCGCGGACACGCACTTCGACATCCCGACCCCGGTGCGCCGGATCGAGTGCTGCCTGGCGCCCACCAACGACGGCGGCATCTACTACACCGGCCCGAGCGAGGACTTCAGCCGCCCGGGCCGGATGTGGTGGGCGGTGCCGGAGGGCATCGACAGCTTCTCGACCTGGCGTGAGGTGACCACGGTCTTCCACGAGGGAGTGCCGGGACACCACCTGCAGATCGGGCAGACCGTCTACCGCACCGAGGTGCTGAACCGCTGGCAGCGCCTGATGTGCTGGGTCTCCGGGCACGGCGAGGGCTGGGCGTTGTACGCCGAGCGGCTGATGGACGAGCTGGGCTACCTCGACGACCCGGGTGACCGGATGGGCATGCTCGACGCGCAGGCGATGCGAGCCGCACGGGTGGTCGTGGACATCGGGATGCACCTGGAGCTGGAGATCCCGGCCGACAACCCGTTCGGGTTCCACCCCGGTGAGCGGTGGACCCCCGAGCTGGGCCTGGAGTTCATGCGGCAGCACTGCCGGATGGAGGACCCGGTGATCGTGTTCGAGGTGAACCGCTACCTCGGCTGGCCGGGTCAGGCGCCGTCGTACAAGGTGGGCGAGCGGATCTGGCTGCAGGCACGCGAGGACGCGAAGGCGCGCCAGGGCGAGGGCTTCGACCTCAAGGCCTTCCACCGCGCCGCACTCGACCTCGGCTCGATCGGCCTCGACCCGCTGCGCGCCGCGCTGGCCAGGCTGGGATGAGCCGGCGGCTGGTGCTGGCCTCCGCGTCCCCGGCGCGGCTGGCCACCCTGCGCAGCGCCGGTGTCGGTCCGGAGGTGGTGGTCTCCGGCGTCGACGAGTCGAGCGTCGACCACAGCGACCCGGCGCGGCTGGCCCTCGAGCTGGCTCGGCTGAAGGCGCGAGCGGTGGCCGGTCCGCTGGCCGCCGCCGGGGAGCAGGCCTGGGTGATCGGCTGCGACTCGGTCCTCGAGATCGACGGCGACGTGCACGGCAAGCCGGCCGACGCGGCCGAGGCACTCTCCCGGTGGCAGAGGATGCGCGGCCGGTCGGGGGTGCTGCACACCGGTCACTGCCTGGTCGACACCGCGACGTCGGGCGAGGTGGCCCGCTCCGCGGACACGCTGGTGCACTTCGCCGAGCCGACCGACGCGGAGCTGGCCGCCTACGTGGGGACGGGTGAGCCGCTGAAGGTCGCCGGCGCGTTCACGCTCGACGGCCTGGGCGGCGCGTTCGTCCGGGGCATCGAGGGCGACCCGCACACCGTGGTCGGGATCGGCCTCCCGCTGCTGCGGGAGATGTTCGCCGAGCTCGGGGTGCGCTGGACCGACCTGTGGCAGCAGTTCCCGGCACCCGCTGCCGACTCCGGCGCCGGGTAGCGGCCCGCCCCTGCGTCAGTTGCCGGAGACGAGCGGGGCGCCGGCGCCCTGCAGCTCACCGATGCCGCCGGCGTCGACGATCTCGGTGAACCCGAGGTCGGCCATCTTGTCGGCCGCCTGCGCGGAGCGGTTGCCGCTCTGGCAGTAGACGACGTACTCCTCGTCCTTGTCGAGCTCGGCGACGATGTCCTCGAAGGTCGGTGCGGTGACGTCGATGTTCTCGGCCCCGTCGACGTGGGCGGCGGCGTACTCCCCCGGCGTACGCACGTCGATCACCGTGTGCTCGCCCGCCTCGATCAGGTCGACGGCCTCGGTGGCGTCGACCTTCTCGACGGCGTCGGAGCCGGAGGAGCAGGCAGAGGTCGTCAGGAGCAGGACGGCGGCGGCGCCGGCGAGTGCGGCGGAAACAGGCTTGCGCATACCCCCCAGGGTATACGACTACGACAAGCTGCGCTTGGCGCGCGCCACGACACCGCCGCGTGCGGCGGCCTCGTGCGGGTGCAGGAAGACGAACTCACGGAACGCCCAGAAGCGGGCGGCGGCCCCGAGGCCGAGCCCGATCACGTTCGCCGAGAGGTTGTCGGCCAGGGCGCTGTCCAGGTGCAGCAGGTAGCGGCTCACCGCCAGGCAGAGCAGCGGGATCAGCATCGTCACCAGGTTGATGCCCAGGAACGACAGCCTCCCTCCGGCGGCCCCCACGACCTGCCGGTGCCGGAAGGCCCAGGACCGGGTGCCGCGGTAGCTGACCACCATGCCGACGAGGTTCGCCACGACGAAGGCGGTCAGCGGCCGGCCGTTCATCGGTCCGGGCTGGTAACCCCAGAACCCGTGCACGAGCAGGTTGAACAGCACCAGCGCCACCAACGATGCGACGCCGCCGACCGCCAGGAACTTGGCGGCCTCGGCGGCGATGCGCTGGAGGCGACGACCCATGGGCAACACCCTAAGGCGGGTGTCACCCGAAATTTGTCACTCGACAGGCAGTCCGAGCCCTCGGGCGATGAGCATGCGCTGGACCTCGGAGGTGCCCTCACCGATCTCGAGCACCTTGGCGTCGCGGTAGAGCCGGGCCACGGGGTACTCCTCCATGAAGCCGTAGCCGCCGAAGATCTGGGTGGCGATCCGGGTGGCCGAGACCGCCGACTCGGTGGCGTAGAGCTTGGCGACCGCCGCGGCGTGCTTGAACTCCGACATCGGCCGGCCCGCGTCCTTCATCGCCGCCGCCTTGTAGGTCAGCATCCGCGACGCCTCCAGCATCACCTGCAGGTCGGCGACCTGGAAGGCCACGCCCTGCTTGGCACCGATCGGCCGGCCGAAGCTGGTCCGCTCCCCGGCGTACTCCACCGACAGGTCCAGGCAGGCCTGGATCGCACCGACCGCCAGTGCAGCGATCGCGACCCGGCCGTCGTCGAGAGTGGCCAGGAACTGCGCGAAGCCACGGCCGCGCTCGCCGAGCAGGTGGGACTCGGGCACCCGGACGTCCTCGAAGGTGAGCGGGTGGGTGTCCGAGGCGTGCCAGCCGAGCTTGTCGTAGGCCTTCTCGGCGGTGAAGCCGGGCGTGCCGGACGGCACGATGATCGTGCTGATCTCGGCGCGCTCCTGGCCGGTCGCCGGGTTCGTCGAGACGCCGGTGCGTGCGGTGACGGTCACCAGCGAGGTGATCGACGACCCGGAGTTGGTGATGAACTGCTTCGAGCCGTTGATCACCCATTCGCCGCCGTCGAGCTCGGCCCTGGTCTGGGTCGCGCCGGCATCGGAGCCGGCGGCCGGCTCGGTGAGGCCGAAACCGGCCAGCGTGCGGCCGGCGACCAGGTCGGGCAGCCAGGTCTGCTTCTGCTCCTCGGTGCCGAAGGTGAGGATCGGGTTGATACCCAGGCCCACGGCCGCCTCGAGGGTGATGCCCATCGACTGGTCGACCCGGCCGATCTCCTCGATCGCCACGCACAGGCTCGTGAAGTCGCCGTGCTCGCCGGCGCCGCCGAACTCCTCCGGGGCAGTCAGCCCCATCAGCCCGAGGTCGCCCATCTTGTGCACCACGTCGGTCGGGAAGTGGTGCTCGCGGTCCCACCTCGCGGCGTGCGGCGCGATCTCGGCCTCCGCGAAGTCACGGACGCTGCGGCGGAACTCCTCGTGCTCGCGGGAGAGCTCGAACGACATGGCACCTACTCCTTTACGCTTACGTAAGCGTAAGGCACTCTAGGGACGTGGACCCTGTGACGCAAGAGCCGACCTGGACGATCGCGGACCTGGCGGCGGAGTACGCCGTGACCCTCCGCGCGATCCGCCACTACGAGGACCGCGGCCTGCTCTCCCCCGAGCGTCGCGGCACCGTCCGGGTGTTCCGCAACCGGGACCGGATCCGGCTCGCCCTGATCCTGCGCGGGCGGCGGCTCGGGTTCTCCCTCGACGAGATCGCCACCATCGTCAACATGTACGACGAGCAGCCCGGCGAGGCGGGTCAGCTGGAGTACCTCCTCGACCAGATCGCCGGGCGTCGCCGCGACCTCGAGCAGCGCCGGCGCGACATCGAGGAGACCCTCGCCGAGCTCGACGAGGTCGAACGCCGCTGCCGCGAGGACCTGCGGCGCCTGGGCGGTGACGGCCGGGCGGACGCGGCTCCTAGTTCAACGCGGCAATCGCGGCGTTGAGCGCGGTCGCGAACAGGATCCAGAGGAGATACGGCGCCAGCAGCCCGCTCGCGACCCGGTCGACCCGTCACGCGCGGACGACCAGCACCGCCACCAGCGCGTCGAGCAGCACGACCACGGCGAGACCGGCCCACAGCCACCCCGCGGCGAAGAACACCGGCGTCCACAGGAAGTTCACCGCCAGCTGCACCCACCACAGCCGCAGCAGTGGCGCGGCCTCGTCGGCTCCCTCCCCCCGGCGTCGGGAGAGGCGCCGAGGAGACCACGACCACCGCCGCGGCGTAGACGGCCAGAGCCGGGAAGGGTCGTGCGGTCGGCCGGACCGGAGTGGGTGACATCGCCCCACCGTAGCCAGCCCGCACCATGGTGACCGTCACATGGGCGCCCGACCGCAGGGAGCCTGGAAGGCCCTAGACTCCGCTACTACCTGACGACCGAGAGACCCAGGAGCCCGTGTGTCCGGCAGCCCCGAGAGCAACGAGATCAAGCCCCTGCGCCGAGTCCTGATCGCCAACCGTGGCGAGATCGCGGTGCGGGTCATCCGCGCCTGCAAGGACGCCGGCATCGGCAGCGTGGCGGTCTACGCCGAGCCCGACCGGGATGCGCTCTTCGTCCGGCTCGCCGACGAGGCCTACAGCCTCGGGGGCGCGACGCCGGCGGAGTCCTACCTCTCGATCGAGAAGATCATCGACGTGGCCAAGAAGGCCGGCGCCGACTCGGTCCACCCCGGCTACGGCTTCCTCGCCGAGAACGCCGACTTCGCCCAGGCGGTGATCGACGCCGGGCTGGTCTGGATCGGCCCGCCGCCGGCCGCGATCGACGCACTCGGCGACAAGGTCAAGGCCCGCCACATCGCCGAGAAGGTCGGCGCGCCGCTCGCACCGGGCACCAAGGACCCGGTCGAGAGCGCCGACGAGGTCGTGAAGTTCGCCGAGGAGCACGGCCTGCCGATCGCGATCAAGGCCGCCTTCGGCGGTGGTGGCCGCGGCCTGAAGGTCGCCCGCGAGATGGGCGAGGTCGCCGACCTGTACGAGTCCGCGGTGCGCGAGGCCGTGACCGCCTTCGGCCGCGGGGAGTGCTTCGTCGAGAAGTTCCTCGACCGCCCCCGCCACGTGGAGACCCAGTGTCTGGCCGACCAGCACGGCAACGTGGTGGTGGTCTCCACGCGCGACTGCTCGCTGCAGCGCCGCCACCAGAAGCTGGTGGAGGAGGCACCGGCGCCGTTCCTCTCCGAGGAGCAGGTCGCCAGGCTCTACGAGTCCTCCAAGGCGATCCTCCGCGAGGCCGGGTACGTCGGCGCCGGGACGTGCGAGTTCCTCGTCGCCCGCGACGGCACGATCTCCTTCCTGGAGGTCAACACGCGGCTCCAGGTCGAGCACTGTGTCTCTGAAGAGGTGACCGGGATCGACCTCGTGCGCGAGATGTTCCGGATCGCCGCCGGCGAGGAGCTCGGGTACGACGACCCGAAGGTGCAGGGTCACTCCATCGAGTTCCGGATCAACGCCGAGGACGGCGGCCGCAACTTCATGCCGGCCCCCGGCACGCTGACCCGCTGGCACGCCCCGTCCGGCCCGGGCATCCGGCTCGACGGCGGCTACGACCAGGGCGAGACCGTGCCCGGCTCGTTCGACTCGTTGGTCGCCAAGCTGATCGTCACCGGTCGCGACCGCCTGCAGGCCCTGGAGCGGTCCCGCCGCGCGCTCGACGAGTTCGTCGTCGAGGGCATGCCGACGGTGATCCCCTTCCACCGGGCCGTCGTCGAGGACCCGGCCTACGTCGGTGCGTCGACGCCCACCGGCGAGGGCGAGTTCGCCGTCTACACCACCTGGATCGAGACCGACTTCGACAACCAGATCGAGCCCTACTCCGGCGGCGAGGAGGGCCCGGAGCCCGAGGAGCGGCAGAGCGTCACCGTCGAGGTCGGCGGCCGGCGCCTCGAGGTGGTCCTGCCTGCCGGGTTCGCCGCCGCGGCCGGTGCCGGCGCGGCGACTGCCGGCGCGAAGAAGCCCAAGCGTGAGAAGAAGAAGGCCGGAGCCGCCGCCTCCGGCGACTCGCTGACCTCGCCGATGCAGGGCACGATCGTGAAGGTCGCCGTCGAGGAGGGCCAGGAGGTCGCCGAGGGCGACGTCGTCGTGGTGCTCGAGGCGATGAAGATGGAGCAGCCGCTGAAGGCCCACAAGGCCGGCACCGTCACCGGCCTGGACGCCGAGGTCGGGGCGACCGTCACCAGCGGCGCGGTGATCTGCGAGCTCAAGGGCTGACGACGGGCTCGACCCGTCCCACGGGCGCCGGCGGAGACCGCCGGCGCCCGTTCGGTTCCTGGACGAGGTGCCGCCGGATGCCGGCACCTGGGTAACGTTCGGCGCATGTTCTCCAAGGTGCTTGTTGCCAACCGTGGCGAGATCGCGATCCGTGCCTTCCGCGCTGCCTACGAGCTGGGTGCCCAGACGGTGGCGGTGTTCCCCTACGAGGACCGCAACTCCGAGCACCGTCTCAAGGCCGACGAGGCCTACGAGATCGGCGAGCGCGGACACCCGGTCCGGGCCTACCTCGACCCCGAGGTGATCGTCGCCACCGCGGTCAAGGCGGGCGCCGACGCGATCTACCCCGGCTACGGCTTCCTCTCGGAGAACCCGCGCCTCGCCGAGGCCTGCGCGAACGCCGGGATCACCTTCATCGGCCCCACCGCCGACGTGCTCACCCTCACCGGCAACAAGGCCCGCGCGATCGCCGCCGCCAAGAAGGCCGGCGTGCCGACGCTGGCCTCGGTGCCACCCGGCACCGACCCCGACGAGCTGATCGCCGCGACCGAGGGTATCCCCTACCCGCTCTTCGTCAAGGCGGTCGCCGGCGGCGGTGGCCGCGGCATGCGGCGGGTCGACCGCCCCGAGGACCTGCGCGAGGCGATCGAGGTCTGCATGCGCGAGGCCGAGAGCGCGTTCGGGGACCCGACCGTGTTCATCGAGCAGGCCGTGGTGGACCCGCGGCACATCGAGGTGCAGATCCTCGCCGACGGCGATGGCAACACGATCCACCTGTTCGAGCGGGACTGCTCGGTGCAGCGCCGCCACCAGAAGGTCGTGGAGATCGCGCCCGCGCCGAACCTCGACCCCGAGCTGCGCGAGCGGATCTGCGCCGACGCGGTGCGGTTCGCCAAGGAGATCGGCTACCGCAACGCCGGCACCGTCGAGTTCCTGCTCGACACCTCCGGCAAGAACATCGGGGGGCAGTCGGGGGGCGGAGCCCCCCGACCGTATGTGTTCATCGAGATGAACCCCCGGATCCAGGTCGAGCACACCGTGACCGAGGAGGTCACCGACGTCGACCTGGTCCGCTCGCAGATGCGGATCGCCGCGGGTGAGAACCTCGCGGACCTCGGCCTGAGCCAGGAGGGCGTCGTGCTGCGCGGCGCCGCGCTGCAGTGCCGGATCACCACCGAGGACCCCGCCAACGGGTTCCGCCCCGACACCGGCAAGATCACCACCTACCGCTCCCCCGGCGGCGCCGGGATCCGTCTCGACGGCGGCACCACCTACACCGGTGCCGAGGTCAGCGCGCACTTCGACTCGATGCTGACCAAGCTCACCTGCCGCGGCCGCACGTTCGAGGTGGCCGTGGAGCGGGCCCGCCGGGCGGTGGCGGAGTTCCGGATCCGCGGCGTGGCGACGAACATCCCCTTCCTGCAGGCCGTGCTCGACGACCCCGACTTCCGCGCGGGCCGGGTCACCACCTCGTTCATCGAGAGCCACCCGCACCTGCTCACCGCGCGGTCCTCGGCCGACCGCGGCACGAAGCTGCTGACCTTCCTCGCCGACGTCACCGTCAACCAGCCGCACGGCAAGGCCCCGGTCAGCGTCGACCCGGTCAGCAAGCTGCCCGAGCTCGACCTCACGGTGCCGGCCCCCGACGGCACGCGTCAGCAGCTGCTCTCCCTCGGCCCCGAGGGGTTCGCCCGCGCGCTGCGGGAGCAGAAGACGGTCGCGGTGACCGACACCACCTTCCGCGACGCCCACCAGTCGCTGCTCGCGACCCGGGTGCGCACCCGCGACATGATCAACGTCGCCGGCCACGTGGCCCGGATGACACCCAACCTGTGGAGCCTCGAGGCCTGGGGCGGAGCGACGTACGACGTGGCGCTGCGCTTCCTCTCCGAGGACCCGTGGGAGCGGCTGGCGGACCTGCGCCAGGCGGTGCCCAACATCTGCCTGCAGATGCTGCTGCGCGGCCGCAACACGGTCGGCTACACGCCGTACCCCACCGACGTGACCCGGGCGTTCGTCGAGGAGGCCGCGACGACCGGGATCGACGTGTTCCGGATCTTCGACGCGCTCAACGACGTCGAGCAGATGCGGCCGGCGATCGAGGCCGTCCGCGAGACCGGTACGACGGTCGCCGAGGTCGCGTTGTGCTACACCGGCGACCTCTCCTCGCCCGACGAGAGGCTCTACACGCTCGACTACTACCTGCGCCTGGCCGAGCAGATCGTCGACGCCGGCGCCCACGTGATCGCGATCAAGGACATGGCCGGCCTGCTGCGCGCGCCGGCTGCGCGGACCCTGGTCACGGCGCTGCGCGAGCGGTTCGACCTGCCGGTGCACCTGCACACGCACGACACCCCCGGTGGCCAGCTCGCCACCCTGCTGGCCGCCATCGACGCCGGGGTGGACGCCGTCGACGCCGCCACTGCCTCCATGGCGGGCACCACGAGCCAGCCGCCGCTGTCGGCCCTGGTCGCCACCACCGACCACTCCGAGCGCGAGACCGGGCTCGACCTGGCCGCGGTCAACGCCCTCGAGCCCTATTGGGAGGCCACCCGCCGGGTCTACGCGCCGTTCGAGTCGGGCCTGCCGTCGCCGACCGGCCGGGTCTACCGGCACGAGATCCCCGGCGGCCAGCTCTCCAACCTGCGCCAGCAGGCGATCGCGCTGGGGCTCGGCGAGAAGTTCGAGCAGATCGAGGACATGTACGCCGCGGCGAACGACATCCTCGGCAACATCGTCAAGGTCACCCCGTCGAGCAAGGTGGTCGGGGACCTCGCCCTGCACCTGGTCGCCGTCGGCGCGGACCCGAAGGAGTTCGCGGAGGAACCCGGCAGGTTCGACGTGCCGGACTCGGTGATCGGCTTCCTCTCCGGCGAGCTCGGCGACCCGCCGGGCGGCTGGCCCGAGCCGTTCCGCACCAAGGCGCTGTCCGGCCGCAAGACCAAGCCTCCGGTGGCCGAGCTGAGCGAGGAGGACCGCAAGGGCCTGGCCGAGGACCGGCGTACGACGCTCAACCGGCTGCTCTTCCCCGGCCCCACCCGCGAGTTCGAGGAGTCCCGGGAGAAGTACAGCGACCTCTCGGTGCTCCCCACCCGGCTGTACCTCTACGGCATGGAGACCGGCCCGGAGTACGAGGTCGACATCGAGGAGGGCAAGCGCCTGCTCCTCGGCGTGCAGGCCGTCAGCGAGCCCGACGAGCGTGGCTACCGCACCGTGATGTGCACGCTCAACGGCCAGCTGCGGCCGGTCAACGTGCGTGACCGCTCGGTGGCCGCCGACGTGCCGTCGCAGGAGAAGGCCGACCCGTCGAAGCCGGGCCACGTGGCCGCGCCGTTCCAGGGTGCGGTGACCGTGACGGTCGAGGAGGGCGCGACGGTCGAGGCCGGGGACACGGTCGCCACGATCGAGGCGATGAAGATGGAGGCCTCGATCACCGCGCCGAAGGCCGGCAAGGTCGAGCGGGTCGCGATCTCGGGCACTCAGCCCGTCGAGGGTGGCGACCTGGTCCTCGTCATCGCCGACTGACTCGGCCTGTCGCAATGACCACTCTCCGATCAGCCGTTCTCCTCGTCGGTGCTGTCGCCGTGGCGGCCGGCATCGGGGGCTTCGTCGCAGGCGCAGATGCGGCCGGGAAGGCTGACTGGCACGCCGCGACGGTGGAGGTGGTCGGCGGGTCGGCACATCCGTTGGTCAGCGTCGAAGTCGACGGCTGGACCTACGCCATCGACGAGAGCCTGCCGTACTGGATCGACGCAGCCGGCGTGCACGAGGGCGGGTGGCCGACGTGCCTGTCACCCAACCCACCAGGACCGGCCACGCAGGTGCCGCTGGAGGTGCCGATCCGGTTCGCGTCCATGCACATCCAGGCAGAGGGCGTGCTCACCTGGCGTCAGGTCGTCGCTGTCGACTGCCGGCCGACCGGCTGACCTTCGACCCGGGCCCGTGGCGACCCGGGCCAGATGGACGTGCACTCGGACGCGGGCTCGGCGTCGCTCACCCCTGTGGGTCGACGCTGCGCACCCGCAACTGCACGTCGGTTCGGCCGCGTCATGGATCCGGCCGCGACGTGGTCAGCCCCGCAGGACCTGGGTCCTGCCGGACGCCCGGTGCCAGACGATCGACCCGTTGGCGTAGTCCACCCGCTTGCCGCCGGGCACGTCGCCGGAGCGGACCGGCCAGCCCAGCCCGCTGCGGAACCCGCGCTCGGCGAGGAACCGCTGCTCGATGGCGGCGGGGACGATGATCGGCGCCAGCCGCGGTCGCACGTAGATCGCGCCTCCCTGGAAGCGGGTGAAGCTCAAAGCGCCGCGCTGGCGGGCGACGGTGCGGGGGAAGCCGAGGTCGGAGTCCGCAGCGCCGAGGCGCTGGTAGACCTTCAGGATCCGCCCGTAGAGCTCCTTCGGCCCGGTCCGCGGGTGGAAGAAGATGCGGCCGCCCTCGAACCGCTGGGCAGCGCCCGTGGCGACGGCGTACTCACCGCTGCGCACCGCACCGAGCCGCGAGGACGTCCCGCCGATGCGCTGCCAGCGGTTCATGATCGGCGTCGGCTCGATCGAGAACCAGTTGGAGCGCAGGCCGAAGGCCCAGCGGAAGTCGTCGCCGGTTATGGTCACCGCACCACGCGTCCCGTCGAGCACGAGCGAGGTCACCCGGCCCTGCCACTCGCCGTTGCCGTCACGGGTGGTCACCCAGACCCGCTCCAGGTTGCCGATCGAGGGGTGGCGACGTTCGAGGGCGGAGGCGTCCACCGTCGTCCGCCAGGCGTGGACGGTGTTGCCTTCCCAGCCGTCGTACGGGTCCTCCTGCGCGGGCAGGTAGGGCACGCTGCCGGCCGAGGTCCAGCCGCCACTGCTGGCGGAGAACTGCGTGAAGGCGGGGCGGCCCTCGTGCGTGAGGATCTGCCGGGCGGTGGCCCGTACGGCCGCGTTGGCGCGGGCGTCCTCCCCGTCGACGCCGCCGTAGACCTGGCAGGCCGTGGTGTCACAGATCTGGTAGTGGCCACGGGCGTTCTGTGCGCGCGACCAGGTGGCGTACGTGCGCGCTGCGACCGACTGCGCCTTCACCGCCTCCGGGTGCCAGGCCGCCGGCATCTCGCGTGGCACCACGCCCATCACGTACTGGTCCATCGTGACGATGTTGACCGTGTCGCGAGACGACGACGACCGGCTCGGGGAGGCAGAGCGGAGAATTCCCCGATAGGTGGTCGAGCCGGAGGGGGTCCACAGCTTGATCGGGCCCTTTGCGAAGAATTCCGCGTCGCCGGTGATATTGCGCGCCCACGGCGCTTTCAGCCGCCGCCAGGAGTTGGTGAAGAACTCCACCGCTGTGCCGCCCGCGACGGGCACCAGGCGCCAGCGTGAGACCTTGGCCGCCACCGGCAGCTCGTGCACCGACCGCCCGGCGAGGTCGCGCACGCTCAGCCCCGCCGTCGGACTGACGACGACGTCGTCGGTCGTGTCGGCGCTGATCAGGACGCGCACCTTGCCGCGGACCGCCCCCCACTCCGTGCCGGGGTAGTAGAAGTCCACGATCTCCTTGTAGCCAAGGCCTTTCAGCGCAGCACCCTGGGCGCCGTACTGCGACATGCCGTGCCCGTGGCCGTAACCGCGACCGCTGACGGTGATCTTCTTGCCGACCGGTACCCAGTAGGACTGGTCGGTCGAGACGGCGGAGGCGGGGGCGCTCGAGAGCGGTCCCCCGGCCATGCCGAGGACCATCGCCGCCAGCGTCAGCGCGACACCGCGCCTGCCTGCACCCATTCGCCGCACTCTCCCCTGCGCTCCGGCGAGCTCACGTGAGCGGTGTGAACTCTGAGGCGTGTGTGAAAACAACGCCAGATTATGCACTCTGCGGAGCAATCGGGCACATTCTCGGAAATGCGGATAAAATACTCTGGCGTAATTACACCGGCGTAATTCCGCTGCCCTCGGATTTCGCTCCGACCGCGGTCCTGGGAGCCGCGGCTAGGCTCGGGTCATGGACCTGTTCCTCGTGCTCCTCGTCGTGCTCGGCGCGATCGCGATCGCCACCGTGGTCTCGCGCCGGCAGCAGCACAACCAGCTCGAGCAGAAGCGAGCCGCCGACCTCTCCGCGGTGCGCCGCGTCGCCGACGAGGACGTCACCCGCTTCGGCGAGGAGCTGCAGCGCCTCGACACCGAGATGCTGGTGACCCCGCTCGACGAGCCGATGCGCCAGGACTACCAGCGCGCGCTGGACTCCTACGAGTCGGCGAAGGAGACGCTGAGGACCGCCACCGAGCCCGACCACATCAAGCACGTCACCGAGGCGCTCGAGGACGGGCGGTACGCCGTCGCGTGCGTCCTGGCCCGCCGGGACGGCCGGCCGCTGCCGGTACGACGTCCACCGTGCTTCTTCAACCCCGCGCACGGCCCGTCGACCACCGACATCGAGTGGGCGCCGCCGGCGGGCATCCCGCGACAGGTGCCCGTGTGCGCCGCCGACGCCGACCGGGTCGCGCAGGGCGCGGAGCCCGACATCCGCACGGTGCAGTCGGGCTACCAGCGGGTCCCCTACTGGCAGGCGGGGCCGGCCTACTCCCCCTGGGCCAGCGGGTACTTCGGCGCCTACGCCGCCTCGAACCTGCTTCCGACGTTCCTGTTGCTGACCCTGCTCTCACCGACCTGGGACGGCGGCGCAGTCGAGGGAGCCGACACCGACTTCGGTGCGGGTGAGGCGTCCGACGCCGCCGGCGACGCGGGCGGCGACTGGGGCGGTGACGGCGGCGGCGATGCCGGTGGTGACGCAGGCGGTGGTGACGCGGGCGGCGACTGGGGCGGCGACTACGGCGGCGGCGGTGACGCAGGGGGCTGGGGCGGCGGCGACTTCGGCGGCGGTTTCGGCGACTTCGGCGGCGGGGACTTCGGCGGGTTCTAGGCCGCCGGACCCGGCGAGGAGCCGAGGTCTCGAGACGCTCGCTGCGCTCGCTCCTCGACCACCGGGGTCACTGCGGGTAGCGGTGCAGCCGGCGCGCGGCCTCGGCCACCGAGCCGCTCATCGACGGGTACACCGTGAACGCCTGCGCGAGCTGGTCGGCGGTCAGGTTCTCCGACACCGCGATCGAGACCGGGTGGATCAGCTCGCTGGCCCGCGGACCGACGACCACCCCGCCCACGACGATGCCGGTGCCCGGACGGCAGAACAGCTTCACGAAGCCGTCGCGCACGCCCTGCATCTTGGCCCGGGCGTTGCCCGACAGCGGCAGCCGCACGGTCTCGACCTGGATCTCGCCCGCGTCGACGGCGTTCTGGGTCCAGCCGACCGTGGCGATCTCGGGGGCGGTGAACACGTTGGCGGACACGGTCCGCAGGTCCAACGGGGTGACCTTGTCACCGAGGTAGTGCCACATCGCGATCCGGCCCTGCATGGCAGCGACCGAGGCGAGCATCAGCACGCCGGTGCAGTCACCAGCGGAGTAGATGCCGCGAGCCGACGTACGCGAGACCCTGTCGACGTTGACGAAACCGCCGTCTTTCAGGTTGACCCCGGCCTCCTCGAGACCGATCCCGGAGGTGTTCGGGATCGAGCCGAGCGCGAGGAGGCAGTGTGAGCCCTCGACGGTGCGGCCGTCGGTCAGGGTGACCTTCACGGTGTCGCCGTCGCGCACGACCGACTCCATCCGGGAGCGCGAGAGCACGGTCATCCCGCGCCGGGCGAAGACCTGCTCGAGCACCTCCGCCGCGTCGGGGTCCTCCCCGGGCAGCACGTGGTCGCGGCTGGAGACCAGGACCACGTCGATGCCCAGGGCGTTGTAGGCGCCGGCGAACTCGGCCCCGGTGACACCGGAGCCGACGACGATCAGCCGCTCGGGCACCTCGCGCAGGTCGTACACCTGGTCCCAGCTGAGGATCCGCTCGCCGTCCGGCTGGGCGGTCTCGAGGGTGCGGGGACTCGCCCCGGTCGCGATCAGCACCGCACCCGCGTCGATGGTCTCGCTGCCCCCGTCGTTGAGGTCCACCTCGACCCGCTGCGGACCCGCGAGACGGCCACGCCCGCGGACGATCCTGACGTTCTCGCGGGTCAGCCGGCGCTCGATGTCCGCGGACTGCGCGAGGGCCAGCGCCTTGACCCGCTCGTTGACGCGGAGCAGGTCGACCGAGACCGCCGCGCGGGGGTCACCGAGGTTGATCCCGAGCTCGGCGGCCTCCTCCATGTCGGCCATCAGCTCGGCGGTCGCGATCAGGGTCTTGCTGGGCACGCAGTCGGTGAGGACCGCCGAGCCACCGATCCCGTCGGAGTCGACGACGGTGACCTCGGCCCCGAGCTGCGCTGCCACCAGCGCCGACTCGTAGCCACCAGGTCCTCCGCCGACGATCACTACGCGATTCACGGCCCCCATTGTTCCATCCGCGCGATAGCCTCCTGTGCCGTGCCTCTCTACGCCGCCTACGGGTCGAACCTCGACCCCTCCCGCATGAGCGAGCGCTGTCCGCACTCCCCGTTGCGCAGCACGGGCTGGCTGACCGGCTGGCGACTGACCTTCGGCGGCGAGGAGCACGGCTGGGACGGCGCCCTGGTCACGATCGTCCAGGACCACTTCGAGCAGGTGTTCGTGGCGCTCTACGACGTCACCGACGAGGACATGAAGGTCCTCGACGAGGTGGAGAGCGCCACGTCCGGGCTGTACCGCAAGACCAAGGTGCGCGTCGCGACGATGACCGGCAACCACCTGGCCTGGGCCTACGTCCTCGACGCCTACGAGGGCGGGCTGCCCTCGGCGGGCACGGTCGGGATCATCGCCGACGCCGCCGAGGCCGCCGGTGCACCGGACGACTACGTCGCCGCGCTGCGGGCGCGACCCTGCCAGTCCACCGGCCTCTAGGCGTACGACGGGCACCTCGGCGTTACGCTGCCGCGGTGACCAACACCTCTCGCACCGCTCAGGACGCCGCCGCCGAAGCCGCCGCCGCGCTCCGCGACCTCACCGGGGTCGACCGCCATGACGTCGCCCTCGTCATGGGCTCCGGCTGGCTGCCGGCCGTCGACGCCCTCGGCGAGGCGACCGCCGAGGTCAGCACCACCGATCTGCCGGGCTTCGCACCGCCGGCGGTCGCGGGCCACGCCGGCAAGATCCGGTCGGTCCGCTCCGGCGACAAGAACCTGCTGGTCTTCCTCGGCCGCACCCACCTCTACGAAGACCTCGGCGTGCGGGCGGTCGTCCATGGCGTCCGCACCGCCGCCGCGGCCGGGTGCACGGTCGCCGTGCTCACCAACGGCTGCGGCGGGCTCGACGAGTCCTGGCAGCCCGGCACGCCGGTGCTGATCCGCGACCACATCAACCTGACCGCGACCTCGCCGATCGAGGGCGCGCACTTCGTCGACCTCACCGACCTGTACAGCCCCCGTCTCCGGCAGCTGTGCAAGGACGTCGAGCCCGACCTCGACGAGGGTGTCTACGTGCAGTTCCGCGGGCCGCACTACGAGACGCCGGCCGAGATCGGGATGGTCCGCGCCATCGGCGGCAACCTGGTGGGCATGTCGACCACGCTCGAGGCGATCGCCGCGCGCGAGGCGGGGATGGAGGTGCTGGGCATCTCGCTGGTCACCAACCTGGCCGCCGGGATCACCGGCGAGCCGCTGAACCACGAGGAGGTCCTCGCCGCCGGCAACGCCGCAGCCACCCGGATGGGTGCACTGCTCGGCGCGATCGTGCCGAAGATCTGATGCGAGTCCTGGTCACCGGCGCGGCCGGCAGCATCGGCACGGTCGTGTGTGCCGGCCTGCGCGAGCGGGGCCACGACGTCGCCGGGCTCGACATGGCGGCGGAGCCGAGCGGGTTCAGCGGCCCGTGGTACACCGCCGACTGCGCCGATCCCGACGCGGTGATGGCCACGTTCGACGCGCTGGAGCAGGCCGGGCCGCTCGACGCCGTCGTGCACCTGGCGAGCATCCCCGACGAGGCGTCGTTGCCGGTCATCCTCGAGTCGCACGTGGTCACCACGGCCGCGCTGCTCGACGTGATGGTCACGCACGGCGTGAGCCGGATCGTCTACGCCAGCAGCAACCACGCGGTCGGCCGGACCCCGCGCACCGACCTGCTCGGCGTGGACGCTGCACCGCGACCGGACACCTTCTACGGCGTGGGGAAGGTCGCCGCCGAGGCGGTGCTGCGGCTCTACGCCGACCGCTACCCCGTCGACGCGGTCGCGTGCCGGATCGGCAGCTTCCTGGCCCAGCCGTCGTCTCGGCGGCACCTGTCGACGTGGCTCTCCCACGACGACGCGGTCCGGATGGTCGAAGCGGGGCTCACCGCCCCCGACCCCGGCTTCGCGGTGCTCTACGGCATCTCCGCCAACACACGCGCCTGGTGGGACCTCGCGCCGGGGCGGGCGCTGGGCTACGAGCCGCGCGACGACGCCGAGTCGTTCGCCGAGGCGATCGAGGCCTCACCGGCGACGGCCGACGACGAGACCGAGGCCGCTCACGTCGGCGGGCCGTTCGCTACCGAGCGCTACTACCGCCCGGCTCTCGACCGCGGCTGAGCAGCCCGTCGCGGGCCCCGCGCATCATCGCGTCGTGGTTCGCCTCGAGCAGCGGCCTCGCCAGCCGTGAGCCGAGGCTCATCAGGAGTCCGTGCACGACGACCTCCTGCTCGTAGCGGACCGTCGTCGCCGTGCCGACCGGGGTCAGCGTCCACCGGGCCCACCCCTCGAGCCGGCCGCCGAGCCTCGCCTCGAGCACGCCCGAGGCCCGGTCCTCGACCACCCGCGTCAGCTGCAGGTCCAGGGCGTAGGGCAGCCGGGACCGCGCGACCACGTGGGCGGTGTCCTCGTCGACGCGGGCGACCGCGCGCACCTGCGGCCACCACGCCGGGTAGCCGGCCACGTCGACGAGCACGTCGAAGAGACGGTCGGCCGGCAACGGCAGCGTCCAGCGGTGGTCGAAGCGGTACTCCCGGCTCACAGCAGCTGCTCCCCCGGTAGGTCGAGCCGCTCGACCATCCGCTCCAGGGCGAGGGCCGCCGCCCGTCGTACCGCCTCGTCGCGGTCCTCCAGCCCGGCGCGGACGACCGCGACGTGCTCGGTGTCGCCGGCCCGCCCGAGCATCCGCAGTGCCGTGGCGCGCACCCGCGGCAGGTCGTGGCCTGCGCGCCGGACGGCACCGTCGGCCGCCTCCGCGAGCTCGCGCAGGGCGGCCACCTTGAGGCACATCTCGGTCGGCCGCCAGTGCCGGTCGGCGACGCCGCGGACGACCGCCCCGGTGGCTTCCGGGGACCAGACGTACAGCAGCCCGCGTGCACCCCAGGTCCGCCACCAGTAGTCCCGCCAGCCTTCGGCGCGGAGCTGCTCCACGCCTGCCTCGTGGCCGCTCAGGACGGCTGACGCCGGCGCGTGGTCCTCAGGCGCGGCCCCGCCCAGCAGCGCGCAGCACACCTCCACGACCGCCGGCTCACCCAGCTCTGCCGCGAGCCCCTCCACGACGTGACGCACCGAACGCTGCGGGGCACCGGGAGTCGACGGCGTGCTCACGCGGGCAACGTTAGCCTTCCGGCATGACCGCAACGACGCACCCGACCGGCCCGGAGGGCCTCCTCGCAGCTGCCCGCGCCTGGGCGGCCGAGGATCCCGACGAGCAGACCCGCGCCGAGCTCGAGGCGCTCCTCGCCCGCGTCGAGAAGGACCCGTCCGGCAGCGACGCCGAGGAGCTCGCGCACCGCTTCGCCGGCCCCCTGGAGTTCGGTACGGCGGGACTGCGCGGTGCCTTGGGGGCCGGCCCGAACCGGATGAACCGGGTCGTGGTCACCCGCGCGGCGGCCGGCCTGGCGGCGTACCTGCGCGACACGGGGGCGGCCGGGGGCGACGCGGTCGTGATCGGGTACGACGCGCGGCACAACTCCGACGTCTTCGCCCGGGACACCGCCGAGGTGATGGCCGGGGCCGGCCTGCGGGCGCTGGTGCTGCCCAGGCCACTGCCCACGCCGGTGCTGGCGTTCGCGATCCGCGAGCTCGGCTGCGTGGCCGGCGTGATGGTCACCGCCTCGCACAACCCGCCGCAGGACAACGGCTACAAGGTCTACCTCGGGGACGGCAGCCAGATCGTGCCGCCGGCCGACGCCGAGATCTCCACGCGGATCGCTGCGGTCGGCGCGCTCGCCGACGTGCCACGCTCAGACGGCTGGGAGTGGCTCGACGCGCAGATCGCAGACACCTACGCTGCCAAGGTCGCGGCGCTGGTCGGTCCCAGCTCGCCGCGCGAGCTGACCGCGGTCTACACGCCGCTGCACGGCGTCGGCGGCGAGATCGTGGCCGAGGTGATGGAGCGGGCCGGGTTCCCGCCGCTGCACGTGACCACCGCCCAGGCCGAGCCCGACCCGGACTTCCCCACCGTCGCGTTCCCGAACCCCGAGGAGCCCGGCGCGATGGATCTCGCGATGGAGCTGGCCGCCGAGGTTGGTGCCGACCTCGTGATCGCCAACGACCCCGATGCGGACCGGTGTGCGGTGGGTGTGCCCGGGCCGGCCGGCTGGCGGATGCTGCGCGGCGACGAGGTCGGCGCGCTGCTCGCCGACTTCCTGCTCAGGCTGGGCGTCCAGGGTGTCTACGCCACGACGATCGTGTCCTCCTCGCTGCTGGGCAAGATGGCCGCCGCGCACGGCCAGGAGTACCGCGAGACGCTGACCGGTTTCAAGTGGCTGGGCCGCGTCGAGGGGCTGGCGTTCGGCTACGAGGAGGCGCTCGGCTACTGCGCGGCCCCTGAGCTGGTGCGCGACAAGGACGGCGTCTCGGCGCTGCTGCGCGTGGCGGAGCTCGCCGCGATCCTGCGCAGCGAGGGGCGCACCCTCGACGACCAGCTCGACGAGATCGCGCGCACCTACGGCCTGCACGCCACCGACCAGCTGTCGGTGCGGGTCACCGACCTGACCCTGATCGCCGACGCGATGGCACGGCTCCGCGCCACTCCGCCCACCTCGCTGGGCGGCCTGGCCGTCGAGCAGGTCGACGACCTGACCGTCGGCGGTCCGGACCTGCCCCCGACCGAGGGGCTCCGGTTCCGGCTCGCCGAGGGGGCGCGGGTCGTCGTACGTCCCTCCGGGACCGAGCCGAAGCTCAAGTGCTACCTCGAGGTGGTCATGCCGGTCGAGGACGACGGCGGGGTCGACGCGGCACGCATCGCCGCCACCGGTCGGCTCGACGCGATCCGTGGCGACCTCTCGGCAGCACTGGGGATCTGACGCCGGCGGGCGCCGGCGGGAGGCCCGGCGCCGTGCCGGACCGGCACGTCAGAGCACGAGCGTGAGCACGAAGGCGAGACCGGTCCCGGCGAGGGCGATGATCTCCGGCCACGCCCAGCTGTGCCGGGGGCGCGACGCCGCCGGAGCGTCCGGGCCGGCCGACCGCTTGGCGTCACGCACCAGATCGGTGATCTTGAGCTCGACGAACTCCGGGTAGGTCATCGCGCTCTGGTCGGGCCCGAGCGGCGTGGACCGCTCGGTGTAGTCCTCGAGCCGGTCGAAGCCGAGCAGCGACGAGGGCCCGCGGCTGCCGCCCTTGACCAGCCGGCGCAGCGGGGTGCCGATCCCGATGCACACGTACTGCTGCTCGCCGACCCACACACTCAGCATCCGCCGCACGCTCACCTCGTCGATCGCCGCGAGGGGGACGGTGCTGTCCCGCAGGGAGTTCTGCAGGTGCAGCACGTCGGGGTAGGCGGTGGCGCGGGGGCGCAGCTGGGTGACCCAGACCGCGACGCCGGCGAAGAGCAGGCCGGTCGCGATCCGGAGCCCGGTGATCGTGTGCACGTCGACAGCGATGAAGACCACCAACCCGGCGATCACGACCAGGCCGGTGTAACCGAGCACACGCCCACTGGTCGGGCGGAACCTCTCGACGGGTTCAGCCCTGCCGGGACGGTCCTGCGCTGCTGCCATAGCACCGATTCTGCCTGCGGGCCGACGATTCTCCACATCCGCACCACCCGCCATATGCTGACCCGGTGACCACCGTCGTAAGCCCAGGCAACGGAGCCGGCAGCGGAGACCTGGCGGAGGCGACGTCCTCGGACTCCTCGCTCCGCCGCTTCCTCCACGGCCTCCCCGGCGTGGACCAGGTTGGGGCCGAGGCCCGGGCCGCCATGCTGGGGACGCGCTCCATCAAGACCACGGCCAAGGAGTTCGCGATCGACCTCGCGATCCGCATGGTCGACCTCACCACCCTCGAAGGGCAGGACACCCCCGGCAAGGTCCGGGCGCTGTCGGCGAAGGCGATGCGGCCGGACCCGGCCGACGGCTCGTGCCCGCAGGTCGCGGCGGTGTGCGTCTACCCCGACATGGTCGCGGTCGCGAAGGAGACCCTCGGCGACAGCGGCGTGCACGTCGCGTCGGTGGCCACCGCGTTCCCCTCGGGGCGCGCGTCGATGGCGGTGAAGCTCGCCGACACCCGCGACGCGGTCGAGGCCGGCGCCGACGAGATCGACATGGTCATCGACCGGGGCGCGTTCCTCTCCGGGCGCTACCTCGAGGTGTACGACGAGATCGTGGCCGTCCGGGAGGCGTGCAAGCGACCCGACGGCACCGCCGCGCACCTGAAGGTGATCTTCGAGACCGGTGAGCTGCAGACCTACGACAACGTCCGCCGGGTCTCCTGGCTGGCGATGATGGCCGGCGCCGACTTCATCAAGACCTCGACCGGCAAGGTCCAGCCCGCGGCGACGCTGCCGGTCACCCTCGTGATGCTCGAGGCGGTGCGCGACTTCCGCGCGGCGACCGGGCAGATGGTCGGGGTGAAGCCCGCGGGCGGGATCCGCACCAGCAAGGACGCGATCAAGTACCTCGTGATGGTCAACGAGGTCGCCGGGGCCGACTGGCTGGACCCGGAGTGGTTCCGCTTCGGCGCCTCGACGCTGCTCAACGACCTGCTGATGCAGCGCACGAAGATGAAGACCGGCCGCTACTCCGGCCCCGACTACTTCACCCTGGACTGATCCTGCGATGACACAAGACAACGAGGTCTCGACAAGCTCGACCAGCGGTCCGGGCTCGACCAGCGGTCCGGGCTCGACCAGCGGTCCGGGCTCGACCAGCGGTCCGGGCTCGACCAGCGGTCCGGGCTCGACCAGCGGTCCGGGCACCCACGCACTGGACGCGCGCTCGGCGTTCGAGTACGCCCCCGCTCCGGAGTCCCGGGCGATCGTGGACATCAAGTCCTCCTACGGCCTGTTCGTCGACGGCGAGTTCACCGCACCCACCCAGGGTCAGACGTTCAAGACCGTCAGCCCGGCGACCGAGGAGGTTCTCGCCGAGGTCGCCGAGGGGTCGGCCGAGGACGTCGACCGTGCCGTGAAGGCCGCCCGCCGCGCCTACGACAAGGTGTGGTCGGCGATGCCGGGCCGCGAGCGCGCGAAGTACCTCTTCCGGATCGCCCGGATCATCCAGGAGCGCTCGCGCGAGCTTGCGGTGCTCGAGTCGCTCGACAACGGCAAGCCGATCCGGGAGTCCCGGGACGTCGACGTCCCGCTCGTGGCGTCGTGGTTCTTCTACTACGCCGGCTGGGCCGACAAGCTCGAGTACGCCGGGCTCAGCTCGACTCGGCCGCTGGGCGTCGCGGCGCAGGTGATCCCGTGGAACTTCCCGCTGATGATGCTGGCCTGGAAGGTGGCCCCGGCACTTGCGGCCGGCAACACCGTCGTGCTCAAGCCCGCGGAGACCACCCCGCTGACCGCGCTGCTGTTCGCCGAGATCTGCCAGCAGGCCGACCTGCCGCCGGGCGTGGTCAACATCGTCACCGGGGCCGGGGCGACCGGCAAGGCGCTGGTCGCGCACGACGGGGTCGACAAGGTCGCGTTCACCGGCTCGACCGAGGTCGGCCGGCAGATCGCGCGGGCGGTGGCCGGCACCGACAAGCGGGTCACCCTGGAGCTGGGCGGCAAGGCCGCCAACATCGTCTTCGACGACGCCCCGGTCGACCAGGCCGTCGAGGGCATCGTCGACGGCATCTTCTTCAACCAGGGCCACGTGTGCTGCGCAGGCTCGCGCCTGCTCGTGCAGGAGTCGGTGGCCGAGGAGGTCCTCGACCGCCTCAAGCGGCGGATGGGCACGCTGCGCGTCGGTGACCCGCTCGACAAGAACACCGACGTCGGCGCGATCAACTCCCTCGAGCAGCTCACGCGCATCCGCGAGCTCTCCGAGGTCGGCGACGCCGAGGGCGCCGAGCGCTGGACCGCGGCCTGCGACCTGCCCACGAAGGGCTTCTGGTTCCCGCCGACGATCTTCACCGGCGTCACCCAGGCGCACCGGATCGCCCGCGAGGAGATCTTCGGTCCGGTCCTGTCGGTGCTGACCTTCCGCACGCCCGCGGAGGCGGTCGAGAAGGCCAACAACACGCCCTACGGCCTGTCCGCCGGGGTGTGGACCGACAAGGGCTCGCGCATCCTCTGGATGGCCGACCAGCTGCGCGCCGGCGTGGTGTGGGCCAACACGTTCAACCGGTTCGACCCCGCGAGCCCGTTCGGCGGCTACAAGGAGTCCGGATACGGCCGCGAGGGCGGCCGCCACGGCTTGGAGGCATACGTCAGATGACCCCCCGCAGCGACAACCGTCTCGACGTGCGCAAGACCTACAAACTCTACGTCGGCGGCGCCTTCCCGCGCTCGGAGTCCGGCCGCACCTACGAGGTGAGCGACACCAAGGGCAGGTTCCTGGCCAACGCCTCCCTGGCCTCCCGGAAGGACGGCCGCGACGCCGTCTCCGCGGCACGCAAGGCGTTCGGCGGCTGGTCGACCCGCACGCCGTACAACCGCGGCCAGGTGCTGTACCGCGTCGCCGAGGTCCTCGAGGGCCGCCGCGGCCAGTTCGTCGAGGAGATCGGTGCCGGCGAGGGGCTCTCGAGCCGCCAGGCCGAGGCCGTCGTCGACGCCGCGGTGGACCGGCTGGTCTGGTACGCCGGCTGGGCCGACAAGCTCGCCCAGGTGGTGGGTGGCGCCAACCCGGTGTCGGGGCCGTACTTCAACTTCTCGCTGCCCGACCCCACCGGAGTCGTGGCGGTGCTCGCGCCGCAGGACTCCTCGCTGCTCGGCCTGGTCAGCGTGGTGGCACCGGTGATCGTCACCGGCAACACGGCCGTGGTCGTCTCGTCGTACCGCCGGCCGCTGCCGGCGATCACGTTCTCGGAGGTGCTCGCGACCTCCGACGTCCCCGGAGGCGTGGTCAACGTGCTGACCGGCGACGCCGCCGAGATCGGCCCCTGGCTGGCCTCGCACATGGACGTCAACGCGATCGACCTGACCGGCGTCGAGGACCGCGAGGTCGGCCGCAGCCTCGAGGAGGCCGCCGCGGAGAACCTCAAGCGGGTGCTGCGTCCGGCGCCGGCGACCGACTGGGCCCAGCAGCCCGGCCTCGAGCGGATGAAGGCGTTCCTCGAGACCAAGACCGTCTGGCACCCGATCGGCATCTGAGCCGGAGCCGCCACACCACCCGGCCACGACCGTGTACGACGACCACCCCGACGCCTCGGCGAACGCCCGCGTCATCGTCCTGGCCGGCCCCTCGGGATCCGGCAAGTCCCGGCTGTCGCGGCGGATCGGCCTGCCGGTGCTCAACCTCGACGACTTCTACAAGGACGGCTCCGACCCCTCGCTGCCGCGGATCGGGATGGGGCACGACTCGATCGTCGACTGGGACGACCCGGCGTCGTGGCACCACGAGGACGCGCTGGCCGCGATCGAGCCGCTGTGCCGCGACGGCAAGGCGGACGTGCCGATCTACGACATCGCCCACGACGGGCGGGTCGGCCACCGGGTGCTCGACCTCGACGGGTCGTCGTACTTCCTCGCCGAGGGGATCTTCGCCCAGGAGGTCGTGCGGGAGTGCCAGGACCGGGGCCTGCTCGCCGAGGCGATCTGTGTGCGCAACCACCGCTGGCTCACGTTCTGGCGACGGCTCACCCGGGACCTGCGCGAGCGCCGCAAGCACCCGCTGGTGCTGGTGCGCCGGGGTCTGATGCTGCTCAGGGCCGAGCCGGTCGTGATCGCCCACGCCGTGGCGCTCGGCTGCACCCCGATGACGTCGGAGGAGGCCTACCGCCACGTCCGGCGGCTGCTGGCCGGCGGCGGTCAGGCCGGCACCGGGTGATCCGCGGTCAGCGGCTCAGCATCGCGTCGACGAAGACCTGACCGATGTCGGCGGGCTCCCGGGCGACATAGCTGCGGCCGCCGGTTGCCGCAGCGATCCTCCGCAGCGCCTGTGCGTCGGCCTCGGGGCCCATGCCGATCGCGATCACGGCGACGGGACGGGCGGGGTCCCGCTCGCGCTCGAGGGTGTTGACCAGCTCCTGGAGGGAGAGGCTGCCCGGGTCGTCGTTCTCCCCGTCGGTGAGCAGGATGACGGTGTTGACCGCGCGGGCGTCGTACCCCTCCTGCAGGGTGCGGACCGCGGCCAGCGTGGTGTCGTGGAGGCCGGTCCCCTCGCCGGTCAGCTCCGGCAGCTGCCGCAGTGCCTTCGCCAGGTCCTTGCGGTGCGAGCCGCCGTCGGTGGAGGCTCCCAACCGACGTACCGGGGCCAGCGACCGGTAGTCCCGACCGCCTCCGCCGAGCTCGACGGAGAACGCCCACAGCCCGATCTGGGCGGAGTCGGGGAAGAGGTCGAGCGCGCTCTCCGCGGCGGTCACGGCCAACGCGATCCGGGAGCGCCCCTCGTCGTCGGTGAAGTCCATCGAGCCGGACACGTCCACGACCGCCAGGCTGCGGGACGGTACCGTCAGCACCGCCCACTGCCGCAGCGCGTCCACGACGGCCTCGCCCTCCGGTGCGGCCAGCACGTTGAACCTCGCCTCACCCAGGCCCACGTCGGGACCGAGCGGGGCACCCTCGGCGTCCCGGAAGCCGTGCTCGGCGAGGTCGGTCGCCGAGAGCGCGTCGAGGACGAGCCGGCCGGCCTGTTCGACCCCGGCGTCGGTGGAGAGTGAGACCAGGGGGTACTCCAGCATCATCGTCCCGGACCGTGGCACGGCCGCGGACAGGCCCTCGGCGGCACCGCCGTCCTGGAGGGCGACCAGCTGTTGCTCGCTCATCACGCCGAGCGTGCCCCCGGCCGCGGCGGCGGCGACGTCCTCGGCCGTCCGTGGCTTGTCGGCCTGGCCGCCGTACCGCTGGGCCAACGGCACCATCATCGCGCCCATCTCGGTCCGCGACGCTCCGGTCACCTGCATCTCGCCGAACGCCGACAGGAGCGCAGCGGTGCTCGGGGCACTGGTCAGCGGGTCGAGGAAGGCCACCGTGGTCGAGCCGACCTCACGCCACGAGCCCGGAGGCTCGAGGTCACGGCCGACCACGACGACGGGGGTCCTGGCCAGCGAGGCGTCGAGGACCTCGACGTCGGCGCCCGCGGCCTGCACCCGGGCCAGCCACACCGAGAAGTCCGGCACCCACAGGTGCGGGCTGTTCTCGGAGGCCGCGCTCAGCACCTCGACGACCTTCGCGGGCGCGACGGCGGAGACGTCGTACTCCAGGCAGGACCCGCCGACCTCGACGCCCTCGCCCTCCAGCGAGGTCACCGCGTCGGTCACCAGCGGGGCGATCTCCGGGGCCGCGGCGATGCGCACGTCCACCGAGCCCTGGCACCCGCCACCGTCGTCGCCGGACATCGCGGAGACCACGGCGAAGCCGCCGACGCCGACAGCCGCGACTGCTCCGACCCCCAGGAGCAGCGGTAGTGCACGGGCACGGGCGTGCGCGGACGCTGTGTGACGTCCCACCATCTCGGGGTACTCCCTCCCTCGAACGGGAGGATAGCGCCTAGCTCATCGCGGCGAGCACGGTGTAGGCCGGCTTGATCTCGTTGTTGATGATCTCCAGCCGCTCGTCGAACGGCAGGAACGCCGACTTCATCGCGTTGATCGTGAACCAGCGCAGGTCGTCGAGGGTGTAGCCGAACGCCTCGACGAGGCCGAACATCTCCTCGGTCATCGACGTGCCGCTCATCAGCCGGTTGTCGGTGTTCACCGTCACCCGGAAGCCGAGCTCCTTCAACAGCCCGATCGGGTGCTCGGCGACCGACGTGGCGGCGCCGGTCTGCACGTTGGACCGCGGGCACATCTCCAGCGGGATCCGCTTGTCCCGGACGTAGGACGCCAGCCGGCCGAGGACGTAGCGGCCGTCAGGGCCTTGCGTGATGTCGTCGATGATCCGCACCCCGTGGCCGAGCCGGTCCGCGCCGCACCACTGGATCGCCTCCCAGATCGAGGGCAGCCCGAACGCCTCGCCGGCGTGGATGGTGAAGTGGGCGTTCTCGCGCTGGAGGTACTCGAAGGCGTCGAGGTGCCGGGTGGGTGGGAAGCCGGCCTCGGCACCGGCGATGTCGAAGCCGAGCACCCCCTCGTCGCGGTAGCGCACCACCAGCTCGGCGATCTCGCGTGACCGGGCCTGATGGCGCATCGCGGTCAGCAGCTGGCGTACGACGATCGGTCGCCCGTCGGCACGAGCCTGCTCCTCGCCCTCCTCGAAGCCCGCCTTGACGGCCTCCACGACCTGCTCCAACGACAGTCCCCCGAGCAGGTGCTGCTCGGGGGCGTAGCGCACCTCGGCGTAGACCACGCCGTCCTGGGAGAGGTCCTCGACGCACTCGCGGGCGACGCGGCGGAGGTTCTCCGCGGACTGCATCACCGCCACCGTGTGGTCGAAGGTCTCCAGGTAGCGCTCCAGCGAGCCCGAGTTCGCCGACTCCTCGAACCAGGTGCGCAGCGACTCCGCGTCGTCGGCGGGCAGCCGGTGGCCGGCGCCGGGAGCGAGGTCGAGGATCGTCCGGGGCCGCAGGCCGCCGTCGAGGTGGTCGTGCAGCAGCACCTTCGGGGCGCGGTGCACCTGGTCCCGGGGCGGGAGCCTCCGCTGCGCGTCCTCGCTCACGCCTGGCCCTCCTCGTCGCGGTGGACGAGGTCGGGCGAGAACGCCGGCAGGCACACGGCGACGTACTCGGCCTCCTCGGTGCCGGTGGAGTAGCGCACCCGCTCCCCCGCCCTGGTGACCACGGCCTGCCCCGCCGGGACCTCCAGCGTCCGGCTGGTGCCGTCGGCGTCGGTCACCTCGACCAGCACCACGCCACGGAGTACGACGGTCACCTCGTCGAACTCCGGCTGCTGGGCCGGCTCGCTCCAACCGCCCGGGGCGATCATGTGGGCCACCGAGACCGACGCGGTGCCGGTGGTGACCCGACCGACGTACTCGTCGATCACCTTGCCACCCGGGACGGGGATGCGTGTCGGGGCAGGGATAAGTTCAGCCATGACGAACATCCTTGCATCCCGCACGACAGGAGCAACCATGCGCGTTTTCAAGTCCCTCGACGAGGTGGCGGCCGCGGCCGGCGAGGAGCTCGGCACCAGCGACTGGACCGAGATCACCCAGGAGCGGGTGGACGCCTTCGCCGACGCCACCGGGGACCACCAGTGGATCCACGTCGACGTCGAGCGGGCGAAGCAGGGGCCGTTCGGTGGCACGATCGCGCACGGCTACCTGACGCTGTCGATGGTGCCGTTCTTCGGCGCCCAGATCTTCAGCCTCGAGACCCCGGGCGCCAAGCTGAACTACGGGGTCAACAAGGTCCGGTTCCCCAACCCGGTGAAGGTCGGCGCGCGGGTGCGCGCCACGGCGTCGTTCGGCGAGGTCACCGACCTGCCCGCCGGCAAGCAGGTGCTGATCCGCTACGTGGTCGAGATCGAGGGCGAGGACAAGCCGGCCTGCGTCGCGGAGACGGTCGTCCTCCTGCTCAGCTGACCCGGTCGATGACCAGCGGACGCGGGGTGTAGCTCGCCGCGTCGGCGACGATCTCGACGCCGTCGAGGACACCGTCGAGCGCACGCTCGAACCGCTCCGGCTCTTCGGTGTGCAGCGTCATCAGCGGCTGCCCCTCCGACACCAGGTCGCCGGGCTTGGCGTGCAGCTCGACCCCGGCCCCGGCCTGCACCGGATCCTCCTTGCGAGCCCGTCCGGCACCCAGCCGCCACGCGGCCAGTCCGACGGCCATCGCGTCGAGGCGCGTGAGCACCCCGCTCGCGGGTGCGGCCACGACGTGGGTCTCCCGAGCGGTGGGCAGCTCGGCGTCGGGGTCCCCACCCTGCGCCCGGACCATCGCCTTCCAGGTGTCCATGGCCGAGCCGTCGGCGAGCCGCTCGGCGGGGTCGACGTCGCCCTTCCCGGCCGCGGTCAGCATCTCCCGGGCCAGCGCGACGGTGAGCTCGACGACGTCCGCGGGTCCGCCACCGGCGAGCACCTCCACCGACTCGCGCACCTCGAGCGCGTTGCCCGCGGTCAGGCCGAGAGGAGTCGACATGTCGGTGAGCAGCGCGACGGTGCGCACGCCTGCGTCGGTGCCGAGCGCGACCATGGTCTCGGCGAGCTCGCGGGCCCGGTCGAGGTCCTTCATGAACGCGCCGGTGCCGACCTTGACGTCGAGCACGAGCGCCCCGGTGCCCTCGGCGATCTTCTTGCTCATGATCGAGCTGGCGATCAGCGGGATCGCCTCCACCGTGCCGGTCACGTCACGCAGCGCGTAGAGCTTCTTGTCCGCCGGGGCCAGGCCGGCGCCGGCCGCGCAGATCACCGCGCCGACGTCCGCCAGCTGGCGCATCATCTCGTCGTTCGTGAGGTCGGCGCGCCAGCCCGGGATCGACTCGAGCTTGTCGAGGGTGCCGCCGGTGTGCCCCAGGCCGCGACCCGAGAGCTGCGGCACGGCGACCCCGTAGGACGCGACCAGCGGCGCGAGCGGGAGCGTGATCTTGTCGCCCACCCCGCCGGTGGAGTGCTTGTCGGCGGTGGGCCGGGACAGGCTCGAGAAGTCCATCCGCTCCCCCGAGGCGATCATCGCCGCGGTCCAGCGCCCGATCTCCCGTCGGGTCATCCCGTTGAGGAGGATCGCCATGGCCAGCGCCGACATCTGCTCGTCGGCCACCACCCCACGGGTGTAGGCGTCGACGACCCAGTCGATCTGGGAGTCGGTGAGCTCGCCGCCGTCGCGCTTGGCGACGATCACCTCGACGGCGTCGTGACGTTCGGACATGTGCGGGCCTCTCTGGGTCGCCGGGATCTTGGGGGGCGCGGGGTCGCGTGGTGGCCTCAGCGGCCGAGGTCCTCGGGCCCGAAGGCGTGCGGGAGCACGTCGCTCATCGGGCGTACGCCGACCACGGTCATCATCTGCAGGTCCTTGCCGCCGTGCTCCCACAGCAGCTGGCGGCAACGGCCGCAGGGCATGATCACCTCGCCCTCGCCGTTCACGCACACGAAGTGGGTCAACCGCCCACCCCCGGTGGCGTGCAGCGAGGACACCAGCCCGCACTCGGCGCACAGCGTCACGCCGTAGGCGGCGTTCTCCACGTTGCACCCGGTGACCACCCGGCCGTCGTCGACGACCGCTGCAGCGCCGACCCGGTAGCCGGAGTAGGGGGCATAGGCATGCCGCATCGCCTCGGCGGCGGTGTTCTTGAGCTCGTCCCAGTTCATCACGGCAACTATGCCCGACACTCCCAGTCGGCGGGGCGACACTCGGTGAACGGCCGGGAGTCGCTCGCGTCACACGGCGACAGTGCCGAAAAGTCCCAACCTGATAACCCTTCGAGTGGGAGGCTTCCGGTAGCACCACGCACCGGGCAGCATCGAGCCCGACCGCAAGCCCTGTATTTCACGGGGCGAGTACAGGAGGCATTGTGAAGTACAAGAAGAAGGTCGTCGCCGGGGCTCTGGCGACGGCGCTCGCCGCCGCGACCCTGGCCGCGTGCGGCGAGGCCCCGGAGGAGAGCAGCAACGGCAACGGCAACGGCAACGGCAGCGAGGCAAGCGACTTCCTGCCCTGCATCGTGTCGGATGCCGGCGGCTTCGACGACAAGTCGTTCAACCAGCTCAGCTACGAGGGCGTCCAGCAGGCCGCCGAGGAGCTGGGCACCGAGGTGACCGAGGTCGAGTCCAACAGCGAGAACGACTACGCCCCGAACCTCGAGAGCCTCGTGGCCGAGGGCTGCGACGCGATCGTCACGGTCGGCTTCGCGCTCGCCTCGGCGACGAAGGAGTCGGCCGCGGCCAACCCGGAGATCGACTACATCCTCGTCGACGACGCCGCGGACGGCGGCGACGACGGCCAGACCTTCGACGGCAAGCCCGACGAGGACAACATCAAGCCGCTGCTCTACAACACCGCCGAGGCGGCGTTCCTCGCCGGCTACCTCGCCGCCGACTACACCGAGACCGGCGTCGTGGGCACCTACGGCGGCCAGCCCTTCCCGACCGTCACCATCTTCATGGACGGCTTCAAGCAGGGCGTCGACTACTACAACCAGGAGAAGGGCACCAAGGTCAAGGTCGTCGGCTGGAACGGCAAGGACGGCGCCTTCACCGGCGGGTTCGAGGCCAACAACGTCGCCACCCAGACCGCGACTCGTCTCCTCGACCAGGACGTCGACGTGATCCTGCCGGTCGGTGGCCCGATCTACCAGGGTGCGCTCACCGCCATCGCGGACGCGGGCCGTGACGTCGCCCTGATCGGCGTCGACGCGGACTTCTACGAGACCGACCCGAACACCCAGGACGTCGTGCTCACCTCGATCCTGAAGAACATGAAGGTCTCGACCTACGAGGCCGTCACCGCCTCCGGTGAGGGGTCCTTGGACTTCACGCCGTACATCGGCACCCTCGAGAACGAGGGCGTGGGCCTGGCGCCGTTCCACAACTTCGAGGACAAGGTGTCGGACACGATCGCCGGCGAGCTCGAGGAGATCAAGGCCGGCATCATCGACGGCTCGATCGAGGTCCAGTCCTACCTGCAGTGATCGACCGAAGAGACCAGCAGTGACGTGACCGTGGGAGGTCCACCAGGGCCTCCCACGGCCGCGCTCGGACCCGCCTTAGGATCACAGGATGAAACTCGCCCTGCGCCACATCACCAAGCGCTTCGGCTCCCTCGTCGCCAACGACGACATCTCGCTCACCGTCGAGCCGGGCGAGATCCACTGCCTCCTCGGGGAGAACGGCGCAGGGAAGTCCACGCTGATGAACGTCCTCTACGGCCTCTACACCGCCGACGAGGGTGAGATCGTGCTCGACGGCGAGGTCCAGCACTTCTCCGGTCCCGGTGACGCGATGGCCGCCGGCATCGGCATGGTCCACCAGCACTTCATGCTGATCCCCGTCTTCACGGTCGCCGAGAACGTCATGCTCGGCAACGAGCCGACCGGCGCTCTCGGCCGCCTCGACCTCGACGCCGCACGTGCGCGGGTCCGTGAGATCGCCGACCGGTTCGGCTTCCACGTCGACCCCGACGCCCTCGTCGAGGACCTGCCGGTGGGCGTGCAGCAGCGCGTCGAGATCATCAAGGCGCTCTCCCGCGACGCCGAGGTCCTCGTGTTCGACGAGCCCACCGCGGTGCTCACCCCCGCGGAGACCGACGAGCTCATGCAGATCATGCGCCAGCTCCGGGAGGCCGGGAAGGCGATCGTCTTCATCACCCACAAGCTGCGCGAGGTCCGCGAGGTCGCCGACCGGATCACCGTGATCAGGCTGGGCAAGGTCGTCGGGGAGGCCGAGCCGTCGGCGAGCAACGCCGAGCTGGCCGCCATGATGGTGGGCCGCCCGGTGATGCTCACGGTCGACAAGGGCCCGGCCCAACTGGGCGACGAGGCCTTCGTCGTACGCAACCTCACCGTGCACGACGACACCGGCCACGTCCACGTCGACGACGTCTCCTTCACCATCCGCTCCGGCGAGATCCTCAGCGTGGCCGGCGTACAGGGCAACGGCCAGACCGAGCTCACCGAGGCGCTGATGGGTCTCCAGTCGCACGTCCGCGGTTCGATCACCCTCGACGGCCAGGAGCTCACGGGTCGCTCGGTGCGCCACATCCTCGACGCCGGGGTCGGGTTCATCCCCGAGGACCGTCAGGTCGACGGCCTGGTCGCCAACATGACCATCGCCGAGAACCTGATGCTCGACCGCAGCCACGGCGAGCCCTTCGTCCGGGCAGCGACGCTCCAGATCGGCGAGCGCGACGAGTTCGCGCAGAGGACGCTGGAGGAGTACGACGTCCGCGCGCCCGGCATCGACACGCTCGTCGGGAAGCTGTCCGGCGGCAACCAGCAGAAGGTCGTCGTCGCTCGCGAGCTCTCCCGTGACCTGCGGCTGCTCGTCGCTGCTCAGCCCACGCGCGGCGTCGACGTGGGCTCCATCGAGTTCATCCACAAGCAGATCGTCGCGGCGCGCGACGCCGGTATCCCCGTGCTGGTGGTCTCCACCGAGCTCGACGAGGTGGCCGCCCTGGCCGACCGGATCATGGTTCTCTACCGCGGGCGGATCGTCGGCATCGTGCCGGGCGACACCCCGCGCGAAGTGCTCGGCCTGATGATGACCGGCGAACGTCCGGAAGGAGTAGTCGCGTGACCGAGGCACCTCCCGAAGCGCCTCCCCGCAAGCAGCAGGACCCGAGGTGGCGGGTGGCAGCGAGGGAGATCACCACCGGCAACCTGCTTCCCGGCTTCCTCGCGCTGGTGCTCGCCGTCCTGTTCGGCTCGCTGCTCATCGCGCTGACCAACGAGGAGGTCCGCGAGACCTCGGGGTACTTCTTCTCCCGGCCCACGGACATGCTCGGGGCGCTCTGGGACGCGGTCTGGGGTGCCTACACCGCGCTGTCGCGCGGTGCCTTCTACAACACCCGGGCGGACTCGTTCGAGGCCGCGATCCGGCCGCTCACCGAGTCGCTGAAGTTCGCCGGACCGCTGATCCTGGCCGGCCTCGGTGTCGGCTTCGGGTTCCGCGCCGGCATGTTCAACATCGGCGGCCGCGGGCAGATGCTCCTCGGTGGCGCTGCCGCCGGCTGGGTCGGCGTCAAGCTCGACCTGCCTGTCGTCGTCCACCTCGTCCTCGCCGTGCTCGTCGCCATGGTCGTCGGCGCCCTCTGGGCGGGCGTGGCCGGCTACCTGAAGGCACGCACCGGTGCGCACGAGGTGATCGTGACGATCATGCTCAACTACATCGGCTTCTACCTGGTGTTCTTCGCGCTCTCGGAGCAGAGCATCCTCCAGGCGCCCGGCTCCAACAACCCCAAGTCCCTGCCGGTCAAGGACACCGCGACGATGCCCGCCCTGCTGGGTGAGCGGTTCAACCTGCACCTGGGCTTCGTGCTGGCCCTGGTCGCGGTCGCCGTGGTGTGGTGGCTGCTGAACCGCTCCGCGTTCGGCTTCCGGGTCCGTGCCGTCGGCGAGAACCCCGACGCGGCCCGGGTCGCGGGCATCAACGTCGGACGCACCTACGTCCTGGTGATGCTGGTCGCGGGCTCCCTGGTCGGGCTCGCCGGCGCCAACCAGGTCCTGGGCACCGTGACCAGCGGGGTCGCGGTCGACCTCGACGCCGGCATCGGCTTCGACGCCATCACGGTGGCCCTGCTGGGCAGGTCGCGGCCGCTCGGCATCCTCGCAGCCGGCCTGCTCTTCGGCGCGTTCAAGGCCGGCGGGTTCTCGATGCAGGCCTCCGAGGGCATCCCGATCGACCTCGTGCTGGTCGTGCAGTCGCTGATCGTTCTCTTCATCGCCGCTCCCCCGCTGGTGCGGGCGATCTTCCGGCTTCCTGCGAAGGAGGAGGCATGACCCAGGCCCCGACGATCACCCCGGAGACGACGCCCCCCGGCGGCCCCACCGTCGTCACCGTCGTCGACCGCAAGGCGCCGGTGATCCTCAGCGTCCTCACCCTCGGCATGGCCCTGGTGCTGCTGTTCGCTGCCCGGACCGGCGACACCACGTTCCGGTTCGGCACCCGCCGCGACTTCTTCGAGCTGCCGTCGCTCACGGTCCCCGCCACCGCGACCGCGTGGGTGTTCGTCGCGGTCATGGCCGCGCTCACGGCATGGTCCTGGGTGCTGTTCAGCAGGCGTCGGCCGACACCCATGTGGTTGGTGATCCTCTTCGCGGTCGCTGCGATGACGGCCTTCCTCACCTGGGCGGCCACCGGCGCCACGATGCCGGTGGTCGGCCTGTTCGGCGGCGCGGTGGCGCTGGCGGTGCCGCTGGTGTTCGGCGCCATGTCCGGCGTGATCGGCGAGCGCGCCGGCGTGGTCAACATCGCCATCGACGGTCAGCTCCTCGCCGGCGCGTTCGCGGCCGCCCTGGTCGGCTCGATGACCGGGTCCGTGTGGGCCGGGCTGGTGGCGGCCGGCGTCGCCGGTCTCCTGGTGGCCCTCCTGCTCGGCGTCTTCGCGATCACCTACCTCGTCGACCAGATCATCGTCGGCGTCGTGCTCAACGTCCTGGTGATCGGCCTGACCAGCTTCCTGTTCAGCCAGGTGCTGGCCCCCAACGCGGAGTCCCTCAACTCACCGCCGCGGTTTCAGTCGTTCGACATCCCGCTGCTCGGTGACATCCCGCTGATCGGTCCGGTGCTGTTCCGGCAGACCCTGATCGTCTACCTGATGTACGTCGTCGTCGCGGTCATCGCCTGGGCGCTCTACCGCTCCCGGTGGGGACTGCGCCTGCGCTCGGTCGGTGAGCACCCGAAGGCCGCCGACACCGTGGGCATCAACGTCCTGCGCACCCGTTACCGCGCCATCCTGCTCGCCGGCGCCATCGCCGGGATGGGCGGCGCCTTCTACACCCTGGTGTCGGTGCCGCAGTTCAACCGGGAGATGACCGGCGGCGCCGGCTACATCGCCCTGGCCGCGGTGATCTTCGGCAAGTGGGACCCGATCCGCGCCACGCTGGCGGCGCTGCTCTTCGGCTTCGCCTCGACCCTGCAGGGCGTGCTGTCGGTGATCGGCTCGCCGGTGCCCAGCCAGTTCATGCTGATGCTGCCCTACCTGGTGACCATCTTCGCGGTGGCCGGGCTCGTCGGCCGGTCCCGCGCACCAGCCGCGGACGGCACGGCCTACGTCAAGGGGTGATCCCGGCAGCCGCGGTTCGTCCTGGCGCGGACCGCGGCGGCCCGGGCCCGTCGCGGACCGGCCGCGACCGCGAGCGTGTGGGCCCGACGCTCAGGACGCCTTGAGCGCCTGCAACGCGGCGACGCCGAGCACCTTGGCCCCGATCCCGGTCGCCGCCTCGTCGACCCGGAGGTCGCCCTGGTGGAGGTCGTACGTCGGACCGCCCGGCGTCCGGGTGCCGAGCCGGGCCATCGCCCCGGGGACGGACTCGAGGTACCACGCGAAGTCCTCGCCGCCGAGGCTCTGCGGCGTGGGCACGTGGCAGTCCTCACCGACCACGAGCTCGGCCGCACGGCCCAGCATCTGGGTGGCCGATGCCTCGTTGACGACCGGCGGCACCCCGCGGACGTAGTCCACCTCGGCGTGCACCCCGTAGGGCGCCACGATCTGGTCGATCAGCTCGCGGACCAGGCTCTCCGCCTCGGCCCAGGCGACCGCGTCGAGCATCCGCAGGGTGCCCGCCGCCAAGCCGCTGGAGGGGATCACGTTCTTGGCCGAGCCGGACCGGACGATCCCCCACACCAGGCTGGCGCCCGCGCGCGGGTCGAGCCGCCGGGAGAGCGCCGCAGGGAGCTCGGTGACGAGCTTGCCGAGCGCGTAGGTGAGGTCCTGGGTCAGGTGCGGGCGGGAGGTGTGGCCGCCACGACCGCTCAGCCGGACCTGCATCGAGTCCGCCGCGCCGGTGAGCGGTCCCTCGCGCAGCCCGATCTGGCCCACGTCGAGCGCCGGGTCGCAGTGCAGCCCGAACGCGTAGCCGACCCCGTCGAGCGCGCCGGTGGAGATCATCTCCAGGGCGCCCCCCGGCATGACCTCCTCGGCCGGCTGGAACAGCAGCCGGACCCGTCCGGGCAGCGGGATGCTCTCGTGCACCTTCGCGAGCGCGAGCGCCGCGCCGAGAAGGGCTGTCGTGTGGACGTCGTGCCCACAGGCGTGCGCGAGACCGTCGTACGTGCTTCGCCAGGGGTCCTCGGTCAGGTCGTCGACGGCCAGCGCGTCGAGGTCGGCGCGAAGCGCGACCACGGGCCCGCCCGCGGAACCCACCTCGGCGACGAGGCCGCTGCGCGGGAGCCGCTGCAGCTGCACACCGGTCTCCTCGAGGCGCTTGGCGACCAGGGTCGTGGTGCGCTCCTCCTGCCAGGCCACCTCGGGGTGGGCATGGATGTCCCGCCGGATCGCGACGAGCTCACCGGCGAGCTCGTCGACGGCTTCGAGGAGGGCAGGCACCAGGGAGGACACGACCAGACAGGCTACCCGGCCGCGCCAGACCGTCCGCGGCCGTGGTCAGAAGGCGTCGGGCGGTGAGTAGACGCCCCAGACGTCGCGCAGCGCGTTGCAGACCTCGCCGACCGTCGCCCGGGCCCGCAGCGCCTCCTTCATCGGGAAGAGGACGTTCTCCGAGCCCTGCGCGGCCTTCTTCAGCTCCTCGAGGTGGCGCTGGACGGCGTCGTTGTCACGCTCGGCGCGCAGCTTCGCAAGCCGCTCGGCCTGCTGGGCCTCGATCGCCGGGTCGACGCGCAGCGGCTCGTAGGGCTCCTCCTCTTCGGAGGCGTACTTGTTGAGCCCGACGACGGTGCGCGTGCCGGCGTCGATGTCCTTGGCGATCTGGTAGGCGGCCTTCTCGATCTCGTTCTTCTGGAACCCGCGCTCGATCGCCTTCACCGCACCGCCGAGGTCCTCGACCTTGGCCATCAGCGCCAGGGCCTCCTCCTCGAGCTCGTCGGTGAGCGACTCGATGGCGTAGGAGCCGGCGAACGGGTCGACGGTCTTGGTCACGTCGGTCTCGTAGGCGAGCACCTGCTGGGTGCGCAGCGCCAGCCGCGCAGCCTTCTCGGTCGGCAGCGCGATCGCCTCGTCGTAGGAGTTCGTGTGCAGCGACTGGGTGCCGCCGAGCACCGCCGCCAGTGCCTGCACGGCGACCCGGACCAGGTTCACCTCGGGCTGCTGTGCGGTCAGCTGCACGCCCGCGGTCTGGGTGTGGAAGCGCAGCATCAGCGACTTGGGGTTCTTGGCGCCGAACTCGTCGCGCATCACCTTCGCCCAGATCCGGCGGGCGGCGCGGAACTTGGCGACCTCCTCGAGGATCGTGGTGCGCGAGACGAAGAAGAAGGCCAGCCGGGGAGCGAACTCGTCGACGTCCTGGCCCGAGGCCACGGCCGCCCGGACGTACTCGATGCCGTCGGCCAGGGTGAACGCGATCTCCTGCGCGGGCGTCGCCCCCGCCTCGGCCATGTGGTAGCCCGAGATCGAGATCGTGTTCCACCGCGGGACCTCGGTGCGGCAGTAGCTGAAGATGTCGGTGATCAGCCGCAGGGACTCGGCCGGCGGGAAGATGTAGGTGCCGCGGGCGATGTACTCCTTGAGCACGTCGTTCTGGATGGTGCCGGTCAGCTTGTCCGCGGGGATCCCGGCGTCCTCGGCGACGATCTGGTACATCAGCAGCAGCAGCGCCGCCGGCGCGTTGATCGTCATCGACGTCGACACCTCGTCGAGCGGGATGCCGTCGAAGAGCACCTTCATGTCATCGATCGAGTCGATCGCGACACCCACCTTGCCGACCTCGCCGTGTGCGATCGCGGAGTCGGAGTCGTGACCCATCTGGGTGGGCAGGTCGAAGGCCACCGAGAGCCCGCCGGTGCCGTGCGCGACGAGCTGCTTGTAGCGCTCGTTGGACTCCTTGGCGGTGCCGAAGCCGGCGTACTGGCGCATCGTCCACGGCCGGCCGGTGTACATGGTCGGGTACACACCCCTGGTGAACGGGAACGCCCCCGGCTCACCGAGCTGCGCCGCGGGGTCGAAGCCCTCCAGCGCCTCGGGGCCGTAGACCGGCCGGAAGGGCAGACCCGACTCGGTGTGGGTCTTGGGGTCTGCGGCCAGCTCCGCGTGCGAGCGGGGGGTGGTGTCCTCTGCCATGCGAGGAAGGGTACGGCGGGCGTGGTGCGCCTCGCACCGTGAGATGGCTAACGTCTGAGCCGGTCCGGGCCGAACGGCCCTGGACAGATCAATAGCCAACGACCGAGTGCGGTAATTCATTTCACAACAGTGACCGGTCAGTAACAAATCCAGCGGCGATAAGGTGCCAGGGTTGCGCTGGACACCAGCGCGCTCCAGCACGGACACCTGCGTTTCGAAAGGACTCCCCTTGGCCAGCTCACCGGCGGGAACGCTCTACCGAGGCCGTGAGGGGATGTGGTCGTGGGTCGCGCACCGCATCACCGGCGTCACGCTCTTCTTCTTCCTCTTCGCCCACGTCATCGACACCGCGATGGTCCGGGTCTCCCCCGAGGCCTACAACGCCGCGGTGGAGACCTACAAGAACCCCGTCGTCGGGATCATGGAGGTCGGCCTGGTCGCGGCGGTGCTGTTCCACGCCTTCAACGGCATCCGGATCATCCTGGTCGACTTCTGGTGGCCCGGCACCCGCTACCAGCGACAGATGACCTACGCCGTGGTCGGGCTGTTCCTGGTCCTCATGGTGCCCTTCGTGATCCGCCACCTCTCGAACGTGTTTGGACACTGATAGCGATGAGCCTGACCTCGATCCCCAAGCCGCGCTCCCCCTACAAGGCGGCCAAGACCAACAACTTCGAGATGAACTCGTGGCTGTTCATGCGCGGTTCCGGCGCCCTGCTGGTCGTGCTGGTCATCGGCCACCTGTTCGTCAACCTCTGGCTCGGTGAGGGCATCCAGCAGATCGACTTCGCCTTCGTCGCCGGCAAGTGGGCCAACCCGTTCTGGCAGATCTGGGACCTCGCGATGCTGTGGCTGGCGATGCTGCACGGCATGAACGGTCTGCGCACGATCATCAACGACTACGCCACGCGGACCGGCACGAAGTTCACGCTCAAGACGCTGCTGTACTTCGCCACCTTCGTGACCGTCGTCCTCGGCACCCTCGTCATCTTCACGTTCGACCCGTGCATCGACCCCGCGTCGACGCTCGAGGTCTGCACCAACCGGTAAGGCGCTGATCAACATGGTCCAGACCCACAAGTACGACGTCGTCATCGTCGGTGCCGGTGGCGCCGGCATGCGTGCGGCCCTCGAATCCGGCCAGCGCACCCGCACCGCGGTGCTCACCAAGCTCTACCCGACCCGCTCCCACACCGGCGCGGCCCAGGGCGGCATGTGCGCCGCCCTCGCCAACGTCGAGGAGGACAACTGGGAGTGGCACACCTTCGACACCGTCAAGGGCGGTGACTACCTCGTCGACCAGGACGCCGCGGAGATCATGGCCAAGGAGGCCATCGACGCCGTCCTCGACCTGGAGAAGATGGGCCTGCCCTTCAACCGCACCGAGCAGGGTCGCATCGACCAGCGCCGGTTCGGTGGCCACACCCGCAACCACGGCGAGGCCGCCGTACGCCGCTCCTGCTTCGCCGCGGACCGCACCGGCCACATGATCCTGCAGACGCTCTACCAGCAGTGCATCAAGCACAACGTGGAGTTCTATAACGAGTTCTACGTGCTCGACATCATCACCAAGGAGACCGACGGCGGGGTGAAGGCGACCGGCGTCGTCGCCTACGAGCTGGCCACCGGCGAGATCCACGTCTTCAACGCCAAGGCGATCATCTTCGCCACCGGTGGTTTCGGGAAGGTCTTCCGCACCACCTCCAACGCGCACACCCTCACCGGCGACGGCATGGGCATCGTGTGGCGCAAGGGCCTGCCGCTGGAGGACATGGAGTTCTTCCAGTTCCACCCGACCGGCCTCGCCGGCCTCGGCGTGCTGCTGTCGGAGGCTGCCCGCGGCGAGGGCGGCATCCTGCGCAACAGCGAGAACGAGCGCTTCATGGAGCGCTACGCCCCGACCATCAAGGACCTCGCGCCGCGCGACATGGTCGCCCGGGCGATGGCCAACGAGGTGCGCGAGGGCCGCGGCGCCGGGCCCGACAAGGCTTACGTCTACCTCGACCTGACCCACCTGCCCAAGGAGCAGATCGACGCGAAGCTCCCCGACATCACGGAGTTCGCCCGGACCTACCTCGGCGTGGAGCCCTACACCGAGATGATCCCGGTCTTCCCGACCGCGCACTACGCCATGGGTGGCATCCCCACCAACATCAAGGGTGAGGTGCTCAGCGACAACGAGACCGTCGTGCCCGGCCTCTACGCCGCCGGCGAGGTCGCCTGCGTGTCCGTGCACGGCGCGAACCGGCTCGGCACCAACTCGCTGCTCGACATCAACGTCTTCGGCCGCCGGGCGGGCATCTACGCCTCGGAGTACGCCCAGACCGTCGAGTACGACGAGCTGCCGGAGAACCCCGAGCAGCTGGTCGTCAGCCAGATCGAGATGCTCCGCGACGCCGGCGGCTCGGAACGGGTGGCCGCCATCCGCGCCGAGCTGCAGGCCACGATGGACATCAACGCGCAGGTCTACCGCGACGAGACCTCCCTGAAGCAGGCGCTCTCCGACATCGAGGGACTCAAGGCGCGCTACGTCAACATCTCGGTGCAGGACAAGGGCAAGCGGTTCAACACCGACCTGCTCGAGGCGATCGAGCTCGGCTTCCTGCTCGACCTGGCCGAGGTCCTCGTCGTCTCCGCCCTGGCCCGCAACGAGTCGCGCGGCGGTCACTACCGCGAGGACTACCCCAACCGCGACGACGTGAACTTCATGCGTCACACGATGGCCTACCGCCAGGACGACGGCAGCATCCGCCTGGACTACAAGCCGGTCGTGCAGACCCGTTACGAGCCTATGGAGCGCAAGTACTGATGGACGTCACGATCAAGATCCTCCGCTACAACCCCGAGGTGTCGGAGGAGGCGAAGTGGGAGAGCTACCAGGTCACCGCCGAGCCGACCGACCGGGTGCTCGACGCGCTCCACAAGGTCAAGTGGGACCTCGACGGGTCGCTGACCTTCCGCCGCTCCTGCGCTCACGGCATCTGCGGCTCCGACGCGATGCGCATCAACGGCAAGAACCGGCTGGCCTGCAAGACGCTGATCAAGGACGTCAACCCGTCCAAGCCGATCACCGTCGAGCCGATCAAGGGCCTGCCGGTGCTCAAGGACCTCGTGGTCGACATGGAGCCGTTCTTCGACGCCTACCGCTCGGTGATGCCGTTCCTGGTCACCAGCGGCAACGAGCCGACGCGTGAGCGGCTGCAGTCCCAGGAGGACCGCGAGCGCTTCGACGACACCACCAAGTGCATCCTCTGCGCGGCGTGCACCACGTCGTGCCCGGTGTACTGGACCGACGGGCAGTACTTCGGGCCCCAGGCGATCGTGGGCGCCCACCGGTTCATCTTCGACAGCCGCGACGAGGGCACCGAGCAGCGTCTGGAGATCCTCAACGACAAGGAGGGCGTGTGGCGCTGCCGCACCACCTTCAACTGCACCGAGGCCTGCCCCCGCGGCATCGAGGTGACCAAGGCGATCCAGGAAGTGAAGCGGGCGCTGATCTTCCGCAAGTGACCACCCGGCCGTCGGGCTCGGAGACAGAAGGGGTACGCCGTCCGGCGTGCCCCTTCTGCGTGCCCCGTGTGCGTGCTCGGCCGGCGTTCCTCTCGGGTGCTTGAATGTGCGCCATGACCTCTCTCGACCGGATCGCGCTGATCTCGGACGTGCACGGGAACCTGACCGCGCTCGAGGCGGTGCTCGCCGACATCGACGCGCGCGGGATCACCCGGATCTTCAACCTCGGCGACTACGTCGGCAAGGGACCCCGTGGCCGCGAGGTGGTCGACCTGTGCCGCCGACGCTGCGAGGTCAACATCCTCGGCAACTGGGACGACTTCCTCCCGGACCCGGCGCGGGAGTACGACAACCCGGCCCTGAAGTGGTGGCTCGGACAGCTCGACCGCGACCAGGAGGGCTGGCTGCGGGCGCTGCCGTTCTGCCACGACTTCGCGATCTCCGGCCGCCGGGTCCGGCTGTTCCACGCCTCGGCCACGTCGGTGCACCGGCGGGTCCGGTTCGACCACGACGAGGCGGAGTTCCTCGGGATGTTCGCCAACACCGAGGCCACCGGCGACGGCCCGCTCCCCGACGTGGTCGGGTACGGCGACACCCACGACGCCTTCTACGAGGTGGACCGGGAGCGCCGCACGCTGTTCAACACCGGCAGCGTCGGCAACAGCATGGGCGACCCGACCCCGGTGTACGTCGTCCTCGAGGGCGTCCTCGACAGCGCCGAGCCCGCGCCGTTCTCGATCCAGTTCGTGCGGGTGCCCTACGACGTCGAGGCCGAGCTCGCCTTCGCCCGCGAGGTGGGCATGCCCGACCTCGACGCCTACGAGCTCGAGCTGCGCGAGGGGATCTACCGCGGTGACCTGGGCCGGGAGCCGGACTACCACCGGCGTGCTGCCGGCTAGCCGGGCCGCCCGCCCGGGCCCGTCAGGAGCCGGTGACCGTCGTACCGGGAGCGGGCTCGGTGCGGACCGCGCGGTTCCAGCGGACCATCCCGAGCAGGACCAGCACCGCGCCGACGCTGCCGACGAGCAGCCCCACGAACATCCAGACGAACATGGCGTCGAGGTCACCGATCTGGCGCGCTGGGCCGACCATGCTGCCGCCGAGGAATCCGCCCAGCGGCGCCAGCACGGCGATCACCACACCGGCACCATCATCTGCACCCCGCGGACGCGGTCGGGAGCGCTGGAGGCGTGCTCCGCCGGGACCGCGGACGGCTCCTGCTGCTGGGTCATGCCGGACCCCTTCCGTTGCTCGAGCTGGTCGGTGTCTGCTGCGCCACGGCCGGCGGGGCGGTCCCCTCGGGCCGGTGCTCGCCGTTCGCCGCCGGCGTGCCGGGCAGCCGGTCGAGGAAGGCGCCGACGATGTCGATCGGCAGCGGGAAGACCACGGTGGAGTTCTGGTCCGCGCCGAGTTCGAGCAGCGTCTGGAGATAGCGCAGCTGCAGCGAGGCGGGGCTGCGGCTCAGCGTCTCCGCGGCCTGGCGGAGCTCGTCGGAGGCCTGCAGCTCGCCGCGGGCGTTGACCACCTTGGCCCGCCGCTCCCGCTCCGCCTCGGCCTCGCGCGCCATCGCCCGCTGCATCGCCTCGGGGATCTCCACGTCCTTGATCTCGACCACCTGCACCTCCACGCCCCACGGCCCCGTCTGGGCGTCGA
Source organism: Nocardioides pakistanensis (assembly GCF_054781215.1). Classification (NCBI taxonomy): domain Bacteria; kingdom Bacillati; phylum Actinomycetota; class Actinomycetes; order Propionibacteriales; family Nocardioidaceae; genus Nocardioides; species Nocardioides pakistanensis. The sequence continues at coordinate 128,641 of NZ_BAAGUV010000060.1, forward strand.
TGGTCTGGGCCAGGTCCTCGTTGAGGTCGGCCCGGTGCGCGAGCAGCGTGTCCAGGTCGGCGCGGCCCACGACCGAACGAAGGGTGGTCTGCGCGATCTGCGAGGTGGCGACCGCGTGGTTCTCGACGGCCATCACGGACCGCACCGGGTCCACCACCTTGAACATCACCACCGCGTTCACCCGGGCCGGGACGTTGTCCTTGGTGATCACCTCCCGCGGCGGGATGGTCAGCGTCACGACCCGGAGGTCCACGCGCACCAGCTTCTCCAGCCCGGGAAGGATCAGACGCACGCCGGGCTGCAGCGGTTCGCGCAGCCGGCCGAGCCGGAACGCGACTCCCCGTTCGTACTCCCGCAGCACCTTGACCGACGACACCAGGCCGCCGAGCACTGCAAGGGCGACGAGCACGAGCACGAGCTGAACTGCAGTCATGACCTTCCCAACCTGCTCCAGCCGACGCCGTCGCGCCGATCCTGATCTGCGGGGGCATCCGTCCTACGGTCACTGGCATACCCCGTACGACGGGCGGGGGCAACCGGCGTCCCGGCCGGAGCCGCACCGGCCGCGTCGTCCAAGGACTGGACCTTCACGTGCTCGGGGAAGCCGGCCGGCGACCGGCGCAGGTGCGACCACAACGGCCAGCTGCCGACTGCGACCAGCGCGGCGACCGCGGCGAGCAGCAGCAGCTCGGTGGTGGTGCGGTCGCCGAGCATGCTCAGCACCGCAAGCACCGCGACCGTGCAGGCGACACCTCGGTGGAACCGCTCGGCCTCCGAGCTCGGCCACGGGTCGACGTTGCGGGTGATCTCCCGGCCGTGCTCGGAGGTCGTGCAGGTGTCCTTGACCGGGCAGGCGTTGCACACCGTGGGGCTGGCCCGGTAGCGCATCACGCGGTGGTCCGGGTCGAAGGACTGCGGCCACAGCCACTGGTCCTCGGGGCACACCCAGGCATCGTGGTCCTCGTGGTAGGTGAACGACCCCGAGCGCCACGCGCCGCTGCGACTCGCCGTACGCCGGGCCGCCAGGTCGAGGCCGAAGGCGACCAGCAGCAGGAACGGGGCGTAGACCGCGGCCAGCCACACCTCCTCGCCGACCGTGGCGATCATCTCGGCTGCCCTCCCCCGCCGTCCGGGCCGGGCCCGTCGGCGCCGGGCTCACGGCGGTCGGAGGCGTACCTCGTCCCCCCGCCGCCCGCGCCGGCCGGGACCTCCTCCACGAACAGCGACTCCTCGGGCAGCTCGTGCGTGGTGGACGCAATCCGGTGCCGGACGCCCAGCCAGGTGATCCAGAGGAACGGCAGCACGCCGCCGACGATGAACACCACGTCTCCCGGCATCCGCAGCCACTCCAGCAGCGCGTTGCCCGGGGTGGTGATGAAGTTCAGCGACCGGGCCTCGTAGTAGCCGTCGTTGACCGAGTGCCACAGCTGGATGACACCGAGCGGCAGCAGCGTCGCGAACACCATCCAGGCCAGGCCGAGGTTCAGCGACCAGAACGACAGGCGCGCGAGCTTGTCGGGCCAGCGGGCGGGCGGGATCAGGTAGCGCAGCGCGAACAGGGCCAGCCCGACGCCCATCATCCCGTAGACGCCCATCATCGCCCCGTGAGCGTGGTTCGCGGTGAGCGCCGTACCGATCTGGTAGTAGGAGACGATCGGCAGGTTGATCAGGAACCCGAACACACCGGCGCCGAGGAAGTTCCAGAAGCCCACCGCCACCAGGAACGTCACCGCCCAGCGGTGCGGGAACGGCGCCGAGCTGCGCGACTCCTGTCTCGAACCGAGCTGCAGGAAGCTCCAGGCCTCGACGGTGAGGAAGGTCAGCGGGATCACCTCGAGCGCGGAGAAGAACGCACCGAGCGCCATGTGCTCGACCGGGGTCCCGGAGAAGTACAAATGGTGCATGGTGCCGATCACGCCGCCAGCGGAGTAGAGGATCACGTCGAGGAAGATGATCCCCAGCGCGATCTGACGCCGGACCACGCCGAGCATCACGAAGATGTAGGCCACCATCACCGTGGTGAACAGCTCCAGGAAGTCCTCCACCCACAGGTGCACCACCCAGAACCGCCAGAAGTCGGCGACGGTCAGATGGGTCTCGGTGCCGGCGAGCATGCCGACCGCGTAGAAGCCGGGGATGGCCAGGCCTGCGTAGAAGAAGATCCACGGCAGGTTCGCGCGGTGCTCGGTCTTCAGCCGGGCGCGGATGCCTCGGTAGATGATCGCGATCCACAAGAACATGCCGACGGTGAGCAGCCCCTGCCAGACCTTGGGCAGGTCGAGGTACTCCCACTGCTGGTCCCACAGCAGCGAGCCCTTGGCCCAGTCGACGCCGAAGATGCTCAGCGCCTCACCTGTCAGCGAGCCGGCGACGACGAGCGCCACGGCGCCGAGCAGACCGTAGGCCAGCCAGTGCTGGTTCTTCGGCTCGCGGCCGGAGATGTACGGCGCGAGGAAGATGCCTGCCGCGAGGAAGGAGGCCGCGGTCCAGAACAGCGACAGCTGCACGTGCCAGGTGCGGGCGAGGTTGTAGGGCAGCAGCTGTGCGAGGTCCAGGCCGAAGAAGCTCGACGTCTCGGCGCGGTAGTGCTCCACCGCGGCGCCGAGCAGCGCCTGGCCGAGGAACAGCACCGCGACGACGAAGAAGAACCAGGCCGTGGCACGCTGTGCCGGGGTGACCTGCACCTCCCCCGGCTGCTTGAACGCCGGCGCGGGCGCCTCGGCGCTGTGCCAGCCGATCCGCTGGCTCCACCGCCCGTACACCGCGAACAGCACGCCGGTGCCGGCCAGCAGCGCGACCAGCGAGAGACCGCTCCACACGATGATGTCCGCGGTCGGACCGTTGTCGACCAGCGACTCCGGCGGCCAGTTGTTCGTGTAGGAGTACTCGTGACCCGGCCGCTCCGCAGCGGCGGCCCAGGCCGTCCAGGAGAAGAACGCGGTCAGGTCGCGGATGTCGTCGGGGTCGGTGATCGCATCGGGGATCAGGCCGTACTGCGTCGTGGGCGAGCCGAAGAAGTCGCCGTAGTGGCCCTGGAGCGTCTCGAAGGCGGCGACCTGCTCGTCGGTGAACACCAGGTCACCGGTCTCCTCGTCGTACCGGTTGGCCCGCATCATCGTCACCAGCTCGCCGCGCGGGTCCTGGGTCCCGCTGCCCTCGAGCGAGTCGAGGATCTCCTCCGAGGAGCGTCGCAGGTAGTCGGCGGTGTAGTCCGGGCCGAGGTAGCCGCCGTGGCCGACGATCGAGCCGTACTGCTGCAGGCCCCGTCGCAGGAAGATCTGCTGTCCCGAGGTGACGTTCTCCTGGGTGTAGACGACCTCTCCCGCGGAGTCGACGACGCGCTCGGGCAGCGGCATCGCGTCGGTGTAGGTCCGGAAGGCCAACAGGCCCATCACGAAGAACCCGAAGAGCATCACCAGGGCGACGCCCTGGAGCCACCCCTTGGAGGCCATCATCTCGGTGCGCTGACCGTTGCGCTGTGGCGCGAGCTGGACCACGTGAACGCCTTTGTCCGAGAGCTACCGCGGGGCTTGTCGCTTCTTTACCTTTCGCCCCGTTGCTGCCGCAACGTAATGGAGCCCGCGTCAAAGTGGAACCTGTTCAGGAGCGGCCGAACCTGCTATGTCGCCGGTCAGCCCAACAGGCAGGTTCGACGCCGATGACGCGCCGCCAGGCTGAACCCTCGACGCCCGCGGCAAACGTGCCTGTTCAGGTGACGAGCAGCCCGCTCCTCGACGTCACGGCCGGATGCCGACGGGTGTGGACCCCTTATCGACACGTGCGGACGACGATGCACGACACTGCACCCATGGCGATCGATCCCGATCCCTACTTCGAGCTCACCATGGACGAGCTGCGCGAGGTCGCGCGCTTCGCGGTCCAAGGTGCACAGGCCGTCCTTGCCGTCTACGAGGACGCCGAGCCGGGCGACCCGCGTCCGAGAGCCGCGATCCAGGCAGCCTCCGTCTTCGCAAACGGTGCCCGACGGACGAAGCTCCAGCGCGTCACCGCCCTCGACGCTCACCGCGCAGCCAAGGCAGCTTCCAGCGAAGCGGCGAAGCACGCAGCGCACGCGGCGGGTGATGCTGCGTCGGCCGCTTACCTCCACCCGTTCGCCCATGCGGACCAGCTCGGCCACATCCTCCGAGCGGACGCGCACGCAGCTTATGCCGAGGAGCTCTTGTCGGGTGACCCAGCTGTCTGCGGACACGCTGAGCTCGACGCATCCGGGGAACGCGCCTGCTCTCGCGGGCGTCGATCACAGCGACGCTCGATCAGACCCGAGTGGCCCGCCAGGCCCGGCGGCCGAGGACGGCGAGGTACGCCGCGACCGCCAGGTTCACCACGATCAGCACGAGGTGGGCGGCGTAGTAGCCGGCAGAACGGTCCTCGCCGCTCGCTGCCGTCTCGGCCAGGTTCCGCGCGAAGTTGGCGTAGCTGAGGACGTTCCAGGCCGCGATCAGCAGGAACATCACGGCGTGCTTGCGTTCGAGCCTCATCGTCCCATCCTGCCCCGCCTCAGTGCCGGTTCCGCCGGGTGACCCACGTGAGCACGCCCACAGCGGCCGCGCCGACCGCGGAGGCCACCCCGGCCTGCTCGAGCCGCCGGCGTCGGCGGCGTACGACGGGCAGCGGCGCGTCCTCCGGGTCCTCCCGGACCACCGCTGCGGGAGCCGGCGCGAACACCTCGGCGTCCTCCTCGGTGAACAGCGGCTGCTCCTCGAGCTCGCGGACCTCCTCGGCCACCGGGGCGGTGTAGGCCCAGGCGGCGCTGGCCATCACCAGGCGGGAGAAGTAGTTGATCCAGACCAGCAGGATCAGTGCCACGCCGAACGTCTGGGCAGCGGCACCCCCGGTGCTGAGGGCGATCAGCCAGGCGGCGACGCCCTTGAGCACCTCGAACCCGACCGCGCCGGCGAAGGCGCCCTGCCACAGCGCCCGGGAGGCGATGTGCGGCTGGGCGAGGAACCGGAACATCGCCAGGAACAGCAGCGTCGTGGCACCGATCGCGAGGGCGTGGGTGACCACCCAGAGCACCACCGCGGCCAGCCAGCTCCCGTCGAGATCCAACCAGCCGAGGATCAGCTCCGAGAACCAGGACACCCCTGCGGACAGGCTCAGCGAGACGAGCATGATCACGCCGAGCAGCAGCAGCGTCCTCAGGTCGCGCAGCTTGCCGACCACGAAGTTCGGATGCTCGGTCGCGGGCAGCTTGAACATCGCGGCGAGGGCGCGCCGCATCCCGGAGATCCAGCCGAGGCCCGAGTAGAGCAGGCCCACCGCGCCGATCCCGGCCGCCCGGCCGGCGTTCTCCTCGAAGGTCTCCAGCGGGATCTTGCCCTCGTCGGTGCCGATCAGCCCGGGCAGCGCCTTCTCAACGGTCCGGACGACCTCGAGTCGCAGCTCGGGATAGACCGCACTCAGGTAGCCCACCACGAAGAAGGCCAGGGCCATGATCGGGAAGAAGGACAAGAAGCCGAAGAACGTGACCGCACCCGCCTGGTCGTTCCCCCTGACGTCGCCGTAGTGCAGCACCGTCCGGATCGCGTGGTCCACCGACGGGTGCCGGTCGCGGAGCCGGGCCAGCCGTGCGGTCAGCCGCTCCTTGAGCGAGGCCATCAGCCCCTGCTGGGCGGGCGGCTGTCGCCGGAGCCGGTCAGCGGGAACTCCCGGGTCGGCCGCCAGCCGTTCTCCTCGTCGTGGGCGTAGAGCAGGAAGTGGTCGGCGTCGAACTCCGCCTCGAAACCGGACAGCTCGTCGAAGGCCCGGTCGAGCAGCTCGTCGTCGATGTCGTGCGCGACGGTCACGTGCGGGTGGTAGGGGAAGGCGAGGTCGGTGGCGAGCGGTCCCCGGCGCACCGCCATCGCCAGCTGCTCGCACGACGAGATCCCGCGTACGACGGTCACGAACACCACCGGCGACACGGGGCGGAAGGTGCCCGTCCCGCGCAGGTGGATCCGGAACGGCGGCCGGCTCGCCGCGGCCTCGCTGAGATGCTTCTCGACAGCGGGGAGGTCGGCGTCGTCGACCTCGAACGGCGGCATCAGCGTGATGTGGGTGGGGATCCCGTGCGCGGTCGGGTCGCCCAGCGAGGTCCGGTACTCCTGGAGCTGCGCGCCCCAGGGCTCCGGCACCGCGATGGCCACGCCGATCGTCGTCACGTGCTGAACCCTACCGACCGTCGGCCACGAAGCCGACTCGGTCGTAGACGTCCACCAGGGTGCGCTCGGCCACCGCACGTGCCTTCTCCGCGCCGCGGCGGATCACGGCGTCGAGCTCGGCGCGGTCGTCGAGCAGCTCCAGCGTGCGGTCGCGGAACGGCGTGACGAAGTCGACCACCACGTCGGCGAGGTCCTTCTTGAAGTCGCCGTAGCCGCGGCCGTCGTACTCCTTCTCCAGCTGCTCGACACTCCGACCGGTCAGCGCGGAGTAGATCGTGAGCAGGTTGGAGATGCCGGGCTTCTCCTCCTCGTCGTAGCGGATCTCGCTGCCGGAGTCGGTGACCGCGGACCGGATCTTCTTCGCCGACACCTTCGGGTCGTCCAGCATCTCGATGATGCCGCTGGGCGAGGATGCCGACTTCGACATCTTCGACCGCGGCTCCTGCAGGTCCAGGATCTTCGCGGTCTCCTTGAGGATGAACGGCTCGGGGAGGCGGAAGGTCTTCTTGTAGCGGTGGTTGAACCGCTGGGCCAGGTCGCGGGTCAGCTCGAGGTGCTGGCGCTGGTCCTCGCCGACGGGGACGTACTGCGGCCGGTAGAGCAGGATGTCGGCAGCCATCAGCATCGGGTAGGTGAACAGGCCCACCGACGCCGCGCCCTCACCGCCCTTGGCGGACTTGTCCTTGAACTGCGTCATCCGGCGGGCCTCACCGAAGCCGGTCAGGCACTGCAGCACCCAGCCGAGCTGGGCGTGCGCGGGGATGTGGGACTGCATGAAGATCGCCGAACGCTCGGGGTCCACTCCGGTGGCGATCAGCTGGGCGGCCGCCCGCAGCGAGCGCTCGCGCAGCTGCTTGGGGTCCTGCTCGACGGTGATCGCGTGCATGTCAGCGATGAAGAAGAACGGCTCGAAGTCGTCCTGCAGGGTCACCCACTGCCGCAGCGCGCCCAGGTAGTTGCCGAAGTGGAACGAGTCCGCGGTCGGCTGGATCCCGGAGAGGACCCGGGGGCGGGCGGTCGGCTTGGTCGTGGCGGCCTCTGACATGCGGGCCATTGTGTCACTCGCGCGAGATGGTCAAGAAATCAACCTGGGCCCGCGGACTCAGACCGCCTGGTCGCCGCCGGCCCCGGTCGCCGCTGCCCCGTCCGGCGCCGGCTCAGCCTCGCCCTCCTCGGGTACGACGGTCACCAGCACCCGCGACACGCGCCGGCCGTCGACGTCCTTCACGACCAGCCGGGTCTGCTCGACCTCGACCTCATCGCCGATTTCGGGGAGCCGCCCGATCCGCGCGACGATGAACCCCGCAACGGTCTCGTAGGGCCCCTCGGGCAGCTCGATGCCCGTCTCGTCCTCGAAGTCGTCGAGGTTCAGCAGGCCGTCGACCTCGACGTCGCCGCTGCGATGGCGGGTCGTCTCGGGCTCGACGACGTCGTACTCGTCCCTGATGTCACCGACGAGCTCCTCGACGAGGTCCTCCATCGTGACGATGCCCGCGGTGCCGCCGTACTCGTCGGCCACGATCGCGAGGTGGGTGCCCTCGCGGCGCATGTCGGCCAGGGCGGCCAGGATCGGCCGGGTCCAGGGCAGCACCAGGGTGTTGCGCACCAGCTCGCCGACCCGGACCGACCGGCCGGACATCTCCGGGTCGAGCAGGTCGCGGACGTGGACGAACCCGATCACGTCGTCGGCCGAGCCTCGGGTGACCGGGTAGCGGGAGTGCGGCTGGGTCAGGGCGTACTTCGCCGCCTTGTAGACCGGTTCGCCGGCGTCGAGGAAGTCGACCTCCGTGCGCGGGATCATCACCTCGCGGATCTGCCGGTCACCGGCCTCGAAGACGTCCTCGACGATCCGGCGCTCCTCCTCCCCCAGCGTCTCGTGCTGGTTGACGAGGTCGCGCAGCTCCTCGTCGGTCATCTGCTCCTTCTGCGCGGTGGGGTCACCGCCGAGCATCCGGACCACGGCGTTGGTCGACTTCGACAACAGCCAGATCACCGGCCGCGAGATCTGGCTGATCCGGTCGATCATCGGGCCCAGCGCGAGCGCGAACGCCTCCGAGCGCTGGAGCGCGAGCCGCTTGGGCACCAGCTCGCCGAAGACCAGGGAGAGGTAGGAGATCGCGACCGTCACGAGCACCAGGGCTGCGGCGGCCGAGGCGCCCTCGGGCAGACCCCACGAGGTCAGCACCGGAGCTAGGTCGTCGGCCAGCGTGGCACCGCCGAAGGCTGCGGACAGGAAGCCCATCAGCGTGACGCCGACCTGCACGGCCGACAGGAAGCGGTTCGGGTCCTCGTTGAGCTCGGCGACCGTGCGGCCTCGCTTGCTCTGCCCGGCGAGCGCCCGGACCTGGCCGTCGCGCAGTGAGACGAGCGCGATCTCGGCCGCGGCGAACACCCCGCCGACGAGCACGAAGACGAAGACCAGCCCGATGTTGGCGAGCGTGCCGCTCACCGTCTTTGACCTTCGCTCATGTGCGAAGGATATGCGTTTGCCCGAAGGCGCGGCAGACGGCAGGGTGCGGCCATGAGGTTCCCCGAGGACGTGCCCACGCTCACCGACGGCGTCGTCACCCTGCGCGCACACGCCGAGGCCGACGTCCAGGCGCTCTACGAGCAGGCGGTCGACGCGGTGATGCTGCGCTGGACGACCGTGCCGGACCCCTCGACGCGCGAGACCGCCCGCGAGTTCGCCTGCGAGATCATCCCCGACGGGTGGCGCGAGGACCGTGAGTGGGCGTTCGCGGTGGAAGCCCCCGACGAGGACGGCGCCGCGCGCTTCGTGGGCACGGTGTCGCTGCGCAACGAGCGGCACGGGCGCGCCGAGATCGCCTACGGGGCGCACCCGTGGGCGCGCGGCCGCGGGTACGTCGCCCGCGCGCTCGAGCTGCTCCTGGACTGGGGCTTCCGGGAGCGCGATGTCCGGACCGTGATCTGGTGGGCCAACAAGGGCAACTGGGCCTCGCGCAAGGTCGCCTGGCGGCTGGGGTTCTCCTTCGACGGGACGGTCCGGGAGTGGCTGCCGCAGCGCGGTGACCTCAAGGACGGCTGGGTCGGGGTGCTGACCTCCGGCGACGAACGCCGCCCCCGCAACCGGTGGTTCGACGCGCCACGGGTCACCGGCAGCCGGGTGGTCCTGCGGGGGTACCGCGACGCCGACGCCGCCCGGATCGTGGCGGCCTGCTCGGACGAGCGGACGTCGTACTGGCTCCCCCACCTGCCCTCGCCGTACACGCTGAACGACGCCTACGAGTTCCTCGAGTCGCGGCGGGAGCAGCGCGCTTCGGGCAAGGGTGTCTCCTGGGCGGTCGCCGACCCCGACACCGACGACCTGGTGGGCCAGATCTCCGTGTTCGACCTCGACGAGCACGGAGACGCGGAGGTCGGCTACTGGACGCACCCGTCCGCCCGCGGCAAGGGCGTGATGACCGAGGCCTGCCGGCTCGTGGTGCGGCACTGCTTCATCGACGAGGAGGACGGCGGACTCGGGCTGCGCCGCCTGCACGCGATCGCCTCGGCGGACAACCCCGCCTCCCAGCACGTGCTGGAGGCCAACGGCTTCGTGCGAACCGGGATACTGCGCCAGGAGAACCCGCACCGGGACGGCACGTTCTCCGACACCGTCACCTTCGACCTGCTCCGGAACGAGTACGCCGCCCCCGGCGGTTAGACCCGGCCGTCCCGCCGGTGCAGCACAGCTGAGACCAGCAGGACCAGCAGGCCCGCCAGCGAGAGACCGGCACCGACCCAGCTCGGCGCGGTGTACCCGAGACCCGCACCGATCACCACGCCCCCGAGCCAGGCACCCAGGGCGTTCGCGGCGTTCAACGAGGCATGGTTGAGTGCAGCGCCGAGGGTCTGGGCGTCCCCGGCGACCTCCATCAGCCGGACCTGCAGGTTCACCACGAGCACCGACCCGACCATCGCGACGGCGAACACCATCAGCACGCCGGGCACGAGCGACCGTGCGGCCACGGTGAACACCGCCAGGGAGAGACCCATGGCAGCCGCGGAGAGCAGCATCGAGCGGAACACCGACCAGTCGGCCAGCCGGCCGCCGACCGCCGTACCGGTGACACCGCCGACGCCGAAGGCCAGCAGGTAGAGCGGCACCAGGCTCTGGTCGAGACCGGCCACCTCGGTGACGGTGGGAGCGATGTAGGAGTACATCGCGAACATCCCGCCGAAGCCGACGGCGCCGACCATCAGCGTCAGCCACACCTGCGCGTTGCCGAACGCCTTCAGCTCGCGGCGGCCGGTCGCGTGCCTGTCCCCCGGGGTCGCGGGCACGAACGCCGCGACCATCATCAAGGTGAGCACGCCGAGCGCGGTCACCGTCCAGTACGCCGAGCGCCAGCCGAGGTTCTGCCCCATCCACGTCGCGGCCGGGACGCCGAACACGTTGGCGACCGGAAGGCCGAGCATGACCAGGCCGATCGCCCGACCGCGTCGGGCCGGGTCGACGACCGAGGCGATGACCAGCGCGGCCAGTCCCAGGAACGCCCCGTGCGGCAGCCCGGAGACGAACCGCGCGACGGTGAGCGCCGAGTAGCTGGTGGCCAGTGCCGTGGCCGCGTTGCCCGCGGCGAAGGCGGCCATCAGCCAGACCAGCAGGGCCCGCCGCGGCAGCCGTGCGCCGAGCACGGCGATCAGCGGGGCGCCGACGACGACACCGAGCGCGTACGCCGAGATCACGTGGCCGGCGCGGGGGATCGAGACCTGCACGCCCTCGGCGATCTGGGGCAGCAGACCCATCGTGACGAACTCCGTCAACCCGATCGCGAAGCCGCCGGTGGCCAGGGCCAGCCCGGCGAGCACCACGTGCCGGGTGCGCGGCGGCGCCGCAGCCGGGGCCGGGAGGGTCGAGGTCACGTCAGCCCCAAGTAGTTGCAGAGATCAGGTATTCCGCGGTGTGACGCGTTCGTCACGATCCGGGCCTCCGACTGCCGGGCGGACGCGAGCGTGGGCACGAACAGCGGGGTTGCGTGTGGTGCCCACTCCGCGCGCGGTTGCCGCTCAGCCGAGCAGGGCCAGCGCCTCGTTGAACGTCTTCGACGGACGCATCACCGCGGCCGCCTTCTCGTCGTCGGGACGGTAGTAGCCGCCGATGTCGGCCGGCTGGCCCTGGACCGCGTTCAGCTCCTCGACGATCTTCTGCTCGTTCTCGGCCAGCGCGGCCGCGAGCGGCTTGAAGGCCTCGGCGAGCGCCGCGTCCTCGGTCTGGTTGGCCATCTCCTGGGCCCAGTAGAGGGCGAGGTAGAAGTGCGAGCCGCGGTTGTCGATGCCGCCCACCCGGCGGGTCGGGGACTTGTCCTCGTTGAGGAACGTCTCGGTCGCCCGGTCCAGCGCGCCGGCGAGCACCTTCGCGCCAGGCTTGCCGGCCTGCTCGGCGTACAGCTCCAGCGACGGCACCAGCGCGAAGAACTCACCCAGGCTGTCCCAGCGCAGGTAGTTCTCCTTGACCAGCTGCTGCACGTGCTTGGGCGCCGAGCCACCGGCCCCGGTCTCGAACAGGCCGCCGCCGTTCATCAGCGGCACGACCGAGAGCATCTTGGCCGAGGTGCCGAGCTCGAGGATCGGGAACAGGTCGGTGTTGTAGTCACGCAGCACGTTGCCGGTCACCGAGATGGTGTCCTCGCCGCGGCGGATCCGCTCCAGGGAGTACGCCGTGGCCTCGGCCGGCGCCATGATCTCGATGGTCAGCCCCTCGGTGTCGTGCTCGGTGAGGTACTGCTTGACCTTCGCGATCAGGTTGCGGTCGTGGGCGCGGTTCTCGTCGAGCCAGAACACCGCCGGGACGCCGGTGGCGCGGGCCCGGGTGACCGCGAGCTTCACCCAGTCCCGGATCGGGGCGTCCTTGGTCTGGCAGGCCCGCCAGATGTCGCCGGGCTGGACCTCGTGCTCGATCAGGGCCTCGCCCGCGGCATTCACGACCCGGACGGTGCCGGCAGCGGGGACCTCGAAGGTCTTGTCGTGGCTGCCGTACTCCTCGGCCGCCTGCGCCATCAGGCCGACGTTGGGCACCGAGCCCATCGTCGACGGGTCGAAGGCGCCGTTGGCGCGGCAGTCGTCGATCACGGTCTGGTAGACGCCGGCGTAGCTGGAGTCAGGGATCACCGCGAGGGTGTCGTGCTCCTCGCCGTCCGGTCCCCACATGTGGCCCGAGGTGCGGATCATCGCCGGCATCGAGGCGTCGATGATCACGTCGGAGGGCACGTGCAGGTTGGTGATGCCGCGGTCGGAGTCGACCATCGCCATCGTCGGGCCGTCGGCGAGGCCGGCCTCCACGGCGGCCTTGATCGCCGCGCCGTCGGTCAGCTTGTCCACCGCGTTGAGCAGGGCGCCCAGACCGTCGTTGGGCGAGATGCCCGCGGCAGCGAGCTGCTCGCCGTACTGCTCGAACAGGCTCGGGAAGAACGACTGCACGACGTGGCCGAAGATGATCGGGTCCGAGACCTTCATCATCGTCGCCTTCAGGTGCACCGAGAACAGGACGTCCTCGGCCTTGGCGCGGGCGATCTGCTCGGTGAGGAACCGGCGCAGCGCGGCGACGTTCATGAACGTGCCGTCGACGACCTCACCGGCCAGCACCGGCACCGACTCGCGGAGCACGGTGACCGTGCCGTCGGCGGCGACGTGCTCGATGCGCAGCGTGTCGTCGGCCTCGAGGACGACCGACTTCTCGTTGGAGAAGAAGTCGTCGTGGCCCATCGTCGCCACGTTGGTCTTGGAGTCGGCCGACCAGGCACCCATCCGGTGCGGGTGAGCCTTGGCGTAGTTCTTCACCGACGCAGGAGCGCGTCGGTCGGAGTTGCCCTCGCGCAGCACGGGGTTCACCGCACTGCCCTTGACCTTGTCGTAGCGCGCGCGGACCTCGCGCTCCTCGTCGGTCTTCGGGTCGTCGGGGTAGTCGGGGAGGTCGTAGCCCTGGTCCTGCAGCTCCTTGACCGCGGCCTTCAGCTGCGGGATCGAGGCGCTGATGTTCGGCAGCTTGATGATGTTGGCCTCGGGCGTCTTCGCCAGGGCACCGAGCTCGGCGAGCGCGTCGTCGAGCCGCTGCTCGGCGGTCAGCCGCTCGGGGAACTGGGCGATGATGCGGCCGGCCAAGGAGATGTCGCGGGTCTCCACCTTCACACCGGCGGTGCCGGCGTAGGCCTGGACCACCGGGAGGAAGGAGTACGTCGCAAGCAGGGGCGCTTCGTCCGTGTGGGTGTAGATGATCTTCGAGTCCGTCACCGGGGGCTCCGTTCCGACTTCGAGAATATTTCTTGACGTCAAGATATCTCATCGAGCAGGGGTACGACGACCGCGGTACCCCATCCTGCCGCCAACCCCACACCGAGGCGAGGGCCTTCGAACCGCCCGCAGTCGGCCGACCGGGGCAGATCCGGAGAAGGCGCCGAAGCCCAGCGGGGCACGGCGGCCGGGCCTAGCGTCGGGGATGACGACCCACGGAAGGAGCAAGCCGTGACCGAGTCCGCGCCGACCACAGCCGAACGTCTCGCCGCAGAGTTCCTCGGCACCTTCGTCCTCGTGCTCGGCGGTTGCGGCTCCGCCGTCCTGGCCGCCCAGTTCCTCGTCGAGGACGGGGTGCAGCTCGGGATCGGCTTCCTCGGGGTCGCGCTCGCGTTCGGCCTGACCGTGCTGACCATGGCCTACGCGGTGGGCCACGTGTCCGGCGGCCACTTCAACCCCGCGGTCACGCTCGGGGTCGCTGCGGCCGGCCGGTTCCCGTGGCGTGACACCGTCGGCTACATCGCGACCCAGCTCGTCGGTGCGGCGGCGGCGGCTGGGGTGCTGTTCGTGGTGGCCTCCGGCCGCGACGGGTTCTCGGCCTCCGAGTCGGGGTTCGCCACGAACGGCTACGGCGACCGCTCCCCCGGTGGTTACGGCCTCCTGGCCGCGCTGGTCATCGAGCTCGTCCTCACCGCGGTCTTCCTGCTGGTGATCCTCGGGGTCACCGACACCCGGGCGCCCAAGGGCTTCGCGCCGCTGGCCATCGGCCTCGCGCTGACCCTCATCCACCTGGTGAGCATCCCCGTGACCAACACCTCGGTGAACCCCACCCGCTCACTCGGCCCCGCCCTCTTCGCCGGCGGTGAGGCGCTCGGCCAGCTCTGGCTCTTCGTCGTGGCGCCGGTCGCGGGGGCCCTGGTGGCGGGGTTCGGCTACGGCATCCTCCTCGGCAAGGCAGCACCGGCCGCACCGCTCGAGGCCGCCACCGAAGGGTAGGCGTTCACGGCCGCACCCGCGGCGAGCCGCGCGGCCGATCGCTGCTAGCGTCGGACGCGTCCTTCGTGTGCTGACCGCCACGAGTGCGCCCCGACCACCCGGGCCGCCGGTCGAGCTTGTCGAGACCCCGTGCCCCTCGAGACCCACACCAAGGAGTCGTCGTGAGCAACACCCCCGTCAAGGTCGCCGTGACCGGAGCCGCCGGCCAGATCGGCTACAGCCTGCTCTTCCGTATCGCCAGCGGTGCCATCTTCGGCCCTGACACCCCCGTCGAGCTGCGCCTGCTGGAGATCACCCCGGCCCTGAAGGCGCTGGAGGGCGTGGTCATGGAGCTCGACGACTGCGCGTTCCCGACGCTGGCGGGTGTCGAGATCGGCGACGACCCGAACACGATCTTCTCCGGCGCGAACCTCGCGCTGCTCGTCGGCGCCCGCCCCCGCACCAAGGGCATGGAGCGTGGCGACCTGCTCGAGGCCAACGGCGCGATCTTCACCGCGCAGGGCAAGGCGCTCAACGACAACGCCGCCGACGACATCCGGATCCTGGTCACCGGCAACCCGGCCAACACCAACGCGCTGATCACGCTGAGCAACGCCCCCGACATCCCGAAGGAGCGCATCACCGCGCTCACCCGGCTCGACCACAACCGCGCGATCTCGCAGCTCGCGGCCAAGACCGGCGCGAAGGTCACCGACATCAAGAAGATGTCGATCTGGGGCAACCACTCCGCCACCCAGTACCCCGACCTGTTCCACGCCGAGGTCAACGGCCAGAACGCCGCCGAGCTCGTCAACGACCAGGCCTGGCTGGAGAACGACTTCATCCCCACCGTCGCCAAGCGCGGCGCGGCGATCATCGAGGCGCGCGGCTCCTCCTCCGCGGCGAGCGCGGCCTCGGCGACGATCGACTGCGCCCGCGACTGGCTGCACGGCACCGCCGAGGGCGACTGGACGTCGATGTCGGTCTACTCCGACGGCTCGTACGGCGTCCCCGAGGGCCTTGTCTACTCCTTCCCCGTCACGACCCGCAACGGCGACTGGGAGATCGTCCAGGGCCTGGAGATCGACGACTTCTCCCGCCGGATGATGGACGCGACCGCCGCCGAGCTCACCGAGGAGCGCGACGCGGTCAAGGAGCTCGGCCTGATCTGAGCCTTCGAACCGGCACTCACGAACGCCGCTGCTCGCCCGGCCGGGCGGGCGGCGGCGTTCTTGGTCTCGCCGGGCGCGACCCGCGGTGTGCCCTCGGCCGGCGGTGTGCCCTCGGGCGGCGGTGTGCCCTCGGGCGGCCGTGGGTGCCTCAGCCCGGCTGGTTGGGTACGACGATCGCCAGCACCACCAGCGCGGCCCCGGCGCCGAGCAGCATCACCACGTCGGAGGCCCGGCGTCGCACCCGGAGCATCCCGGCCTTCCGCTCGGGGAGCACCAGCCGGACCAGCCCGGCGACGATCACGCTGCCCCCGACCCAGCCGACGCCGACCCGCCAGGCGCCGGTGACGCTGATCGCCACGCCCACCAGGGCCGCGACGAGCACCATCAGGTACACCGCACCGCCGACCGTCTGGGGTCGGCGGTCGGGACCGAGGTCCGGAGGGGGCTCGGGGATCACGCGGCCGCGCGCAGGTCAGGCACCGAGCGACTGCTCGGCGGCGTGGACGATGTTGGCCAGCAGCATCGCCCGGGTCATCGGGCCCACCCCGCCGGGGTTGGGCGAGACCCAGCCCGCCACGTCGTACACGTCCCGGGCGACGTCGCCGGCGATCTTGCCGTCGGCGTCGCGGGAGACGCCGACGTCGAGCACCGCGGCGCCGGGCTTGACCATGTCGCCGGTGATGATGCCGGTGACCCCCGCCGCGGCGACCACGATGTCGGCCTCGCGCACGTGCTTGGCCAGGTCCCGGGTGCCGGTGTGGCACAGGGTGACCGTGGCGTTCTCGCTGCGCCGGGTGAGCAGCAGGCCGAGCGGCCGGCCGACGGTGACGCCACGGCCGACGATGCACACCTCGGCGCCGGCGATCGGCACGCCGTGGCGGCGGAGCAGCTCGACGATGCCGGCCGGGGTGCACGGCAGCGGCGCCTCCTTGCCCAGCACCAGCCAGCCGAGGTTCGTCGGGTGCAGGCCGTCGGCGTCCTTGGCCGGGTCGATCAGCCCGAGGATGTGGTTCTCGTCCATGTGCTTGGGCAGCGGCAGCTGCACGATGTAGCCGGTGCAGGCGGGATCCTCGTTGAGCCGCGCGATCGCGTCCTCGACCTCGGACTGGTCGGCGTCCTCGGGCAGGTCCACCCGGATCGACTCGATGCCGACCTCGGCGCAGTCGCGGTGCTTGCCGGCGACGTACCACCGGCTGCCGGGGTCGTCACCGACCAGGATCGTCGCGAGACCGGGAACCACGCCCTGGTCGCGCAGCTTCGCCACGCGCTCGGTGAGCTCCGCCTTGATCGCCGCCGCGGTCGCCTTGCCGTCGAGAGTCTGTGCCGTCACGCCGTCCATCCTGTCACTGGCTTTTCGCTGCCACCTGTCCGGACCACTGGCCGCCGGGGCGTCCGGCAGCCGGCTGGTCAGTGGAAGAAGTGCCGGGTGCCGGTGAGGTACATCGTGATGCCGGCCGCGCGCGCAGCCTCGATGACCTCCTCGTCCCGCACCGAGCCGCCGGGCTGGACGACGGCCTTCACGCCACCGTCGATGAGGATCTGCAGCCCGTCGGGGAAGGGGAAGAAGGCGTCCGAGGCGGCCACCGAGCCGGCGGCCCGGTCGCCCGCCCGCGAGACCGCCAGCCGCGCCGAGTCGACCCGGTTGACCTGGCCCATGCCGACGCCGACCGAGGCGCCGCCCGAGGCGAGCAGGATCGCGTTGGACTTCACCGCCCGGCACGCCTTCCACGCGAAGGCGAGGTCGGCGAGGTCGGCCTCGGTGGCGGGCTCGCCGGCGGCCAGCGTCCACTGCGACGGGTCGTCTCCCCCGCCCTCGACGGAGGCGTCGACGTTGTCCCGGGCCTGCAGCAGCAGACCGCCGGAGATCGGCCGCATCTCGACGCCGCCGCGGCTCAGCGGTGCGCACTCCAGCAGCCGGATGTTCTTCTTGGCGCTGAGCACCTCGACCGCGCCGTCCTCGTAGCCGGGCGCGACGACGACCTCGGTGAAGATCTCGGCAACCTGCTCGGCCATCTCCCGGCTCACCGGCACGTTGGTGGCGATCACGCCGCCGAACGCCGAGAGCGGGTCGCAGGCGTGCGCCTTGCGGTGGGCTTCGGCGACGTCTCCGCCGACCGCGATGCCGCACGGGTTGGCGTGCTTGATGATCGCCACCGCCGGCTCGTCGAAGTCGTAGGCGGCGCGGCGGGCCGCGTCGGCGTCGACGTAGTTGTTGTAGGACATCTCCTTGCCGTGCAGCTGCGTGGCCTGGGCCAGCCCCGGCTCGGGGGTGTAGCCGTTGGTGTACAGCGCGGCCCGCTGGTGCGGGTTCTCGCCGTAGCGCAGCACGGCGCTCTTGTCCCAGGTGGCACCCATCCACGCCGGGAAGCCGGTGCCGTCGGAGGTGTCGGTCAGCACGTTGCCCATCCACGAGGCGACCGCGACGTCGTACGTCGCCGTGTGCACGAACGCCTCGGCGGCCAGCGACTGCCGTTCGGCCAGCGTGAAGCCGCCCCGCTCCACCGCGCCCACCACGTCGGCGTACCGCTCCGGTGAGGTGACGATCGCGACGCTCGGGTGGTTCTTCGCCGCGGCCCGCACCATCGACGGCCCGCCGATGTCGATCTGCTCGACGCACTCGTCGGGAGCGGCACCCGAGGCGACCGTCTGGGTGAACGGGTAGAGGTTGCACACGACCAGGTCGAAGGGCTCCACGCCGAGCTCCTCGAGCTGGGCCCGGTGCGACTCGAGCCGGAGGTCGGCCAGGATCCCCGCGTGCACCTTCGGGTGCAACGTCTTGACCCGGCCGTCGAGGCACTCGGGGAAGCCGGTGAGCTCCTCGACCTTGGTGACCGGGACCCCGGCCTCGGCGATCCGGGCGGCCGTGGAGCCGGTGGAGACGATCGCGACGCCGGCCCGGTGCAGCCCGGTCACGAGCTCCTCCAGCCCGCTCTTGTCGTAGACCGACACGAGCGCGCGCCTGATCTGCCGCCGGCCGTCGCCGGCCTGCTGGGTGGTCTGAGTCCCCTGGGTCGTCACTGGCCGAACCGGACCTTCCTGTCGGTGATGGTGAAACCTTCTCGGGCCATCCGGCCCACGCAGGTCACGAGCATCTCCCGCTCGGCGACCTTGATGCGCTCGTGGAGCGACTCGACGTCGTCGTCGTCCTGGACCCGGACCACGGTCTGGTCCACGATCGGCCCGGTGTCGACACCCGCGTCGACGACGAACAACGTGGCCCCGGTGACCTTGACCCCGTAGGCCAGCGCGTCGGCCGGACCGTGCATCCCGGGGAACGACGGGGAGAGCGCCGGGTGGGTGTTCACGCACCTGCCGCCGAAGGCCTCGAGGAACGCCGGCCCGGTCAGCTTCATGAACCCGGCGAGCACCACCAGGTCGGGATCGTGCTCCCGGCACGCCTCGGTCAGGGCGCGGTCCCAGTCCGCACGGGTCTCGTAGTCCTTGACCCGCCGCACGAACGTGGGGATCCCGGCACGCTCGGCGCGGGCGAGCCCTTCGATGCCGTCGCGGTCCGCGCCCACCGCGACCACCGCGACGCCGTACGCCGGGTCGCCGCTGGCGTCGAGCAGCGCCTGCAGGTTCGTCCCGGCACCCGACACGAACACGACGACCCGGGCGGGCAGGCGCGCAGGTCGGTGCGATGCAGAGGTGGGGGGCACGGGATCAGGCTACCGATCCCGACGGGCTCAGCCGTCCGCGGTCCCGGCCCCGGACACCCGGCGGCGGGACCACCAGCCGCCGACCAGCCCGCCGAGCAGCCCACCGCCGCCGCAGGCGACCGCGGCCGCCTGCAGCGTGTCCATGAACGGCGCGCCCACGTCAGCCATCCGGCCGGGACCGGCCGAGCCTCCGGCAACGGCCAGGAGCACAGCCAGGACGACCGCACCGAGGAGGCCGGCGCCGAGCCCACGCAGACCGGCCAGGTCCAGCCGCTCGGCCGGCACCACGCGGGCGGTCAGCGCCGCGGCGACCGCAGCGGCCAGCACCGGCACGGCGACCAGCCACGGTGCCCACGCCGGGGTCGCGCCGTCACCGGGGAGCGCGGCCAGCAACGGGAAGGCAGGAAGTGGCCCGAGCACCACCGTCGCCGGGGACACGACCGTCCCGGCCCCCACGGCGAACCCCGGCCCGAGCAGGTAGCTCCCTGCGAGCAGGGCGGCGTTCGGCGCGAACGCGACGTTGACCAGCGTGAACATCAGGCCGCCGGCGGCGTCGACGTCGAGCCGGGACAGCATCGTGGCCGCCGTACCGAAGTCGGCGGCCAGCGCGGCACCGACCAGGATGCTCCCGGTCCCGAACATCAGGAGCACGACCGCGGTGGCCCCGAGCAGCACCGACCGCACCCCGGCCGGCAGCAGCATCATCAGCTCCGGACCGTGCCCGGACCCGACCGCGAACCCGGCCCCGCCGGCCACGATCGCGAGGGCGAAGCCGCCGAGCAACGCCCGACCCAGGTCGGACTCCGCCGCGGGCCCGCCGGCGAGCACGGCGACCACCAGCGCGGTGACCGCGTAGCCGGCCGCCTGGACGACGATCGCCGTCGTCAGGGCACGCAGGTCCGCGACGGAGCCGGCCAGCCGCGTGGCGAGCACGACGCGACGGCCGACCCGGTACGTCACGTAGCCGCACAAGAACGTCAGCGCCAGCGGGACGACGGTGACCGTCGCCCCTTCGAGCTGGAGGCCGGCACCGTGCGCGAGCAGCCACGCGTCGGCACCGACCCGCACCGCGTCGCGGGTGTCGCCCCACCTGCCGGCGTCGGCGGCGAACCAGCCGGCGAGCGCCACCGCGGCGCTGAGCGCCAGCGTCGTCGACGCCGCCACGAGCCCGGCCAGGAACGCGCTCGGGAGCAGCGGGCGGGACGCGGAGCGCGCCTCGGCCGTCGCGGAGGTACGACGGGCGGGGCGGGTCTGCAGATCGGACATCAGGTCGATCTTCCTCGACTGCCCGAGGAGGATCACGCTCCCACGCCGCGGGCCGGTGCTCCGGCGCCGCAGCACACGTCACACCCCGCTGGTTCGCGGCGCGACACGCCGCCCGGTACCGTTCAAAGCCGGCCGGCCAGCGAGGAGGGGTGCAGCACATGCGCGCGGAGGAGCAGTTCGACTCCTTCTACCTCAAGACCCGGCGCGCCCTCGTGCACCAGACGTTCGCGCTGACCGGGGACCTCGCGGCTGCCCAGCGAGCGGTCCGGGACGCCTACGTGCTGGCCTGGCACCACTGGCGCAAGGTTCAGGCCGTCGAGGACCCTCGCGACTGGGTCCGGCCCCGGGCCTGGGCGTTGGCGCAGCGCCGCCACACCGCCCGCCTGTGGCAGCGCACCCGGGACCTGTCGCCCGAGGACAGGGCGGTCCTCGACGCCCTGCACAAGCTCCCGTCCGCGGAGCGCCGGGCCCTGCTGCTGGTGCAGCTCGCCGGCGTGCCGCTCGACGTGGCGGCGCGTGAGCTGAACGTCACCCAGGCCGCTCTCGAGCAGCAACTGCAGTCCGCGACCGCCGGGATGGCCGTCCAGCTCGACCAGGACTCCTCCACGGTGCGGGCACCCCTGCTCGCGCTGGGCGAGGCGGCCTCGCGGGCCGTCCTCCCCCGCCCCGCGGCGGTGCGCCGTGAGGGTCGCCGCCGGCGCCGCACGCACGCGCTCGTCGGCGCGGCGGCGGCGACCTTCCTGGCCGTCGGCTCGGGTGCCTTCGCCCACCAGCCCGTGGCCGACCAGGATGCGGGCACCCTGGCGATCACGCCGACCGCCCCGGACGGGAGCCCGGCGGACCGGCCCTCCACCTCCCCCACGCCCGAGTCCACCCTCCCGTCGGCCGACGACCTGCTCGACGTCGACGACGCGAAGCGGCTGACCCCGAAGGGCAAGTGGTCGGTCACCGCCACCCACGACAACACCTCGGGCGAGGGCATCAACTACGTGTGCCAGCAACAGCGGTTCGCCGACCCCGAAGGGCTCGCCACCCTGGTCCGCACCCTGGAGAGCTCCCGCGGGGCCACGCGGTCGGTGGTCCAGGTCGTGGAGATCTCCGAGTCCGCCGCGGCTGCGTCGGCCACCTACGACACCATCGCGTCCTGGTTCGCCGGGTGCGAGGACGGTGAGCTCCAGCTGAAGCAGGCCTACGCCGTGGACGGGATCGCCGAGCGGGCGATGCTGTTCGAGCTCGAGTCGTGGGACACCCCCCGCTCGTCGTACACCGTCGGCGTGGCCGAGGTCGGCCAGGTGGTCACCACCACCGTCGTCGACACGGTCAACGGTCGGCCGCCCAAGCGACATCTCGCCGCACGCACCCTGGCGGCCTCGAGCCGGATGATCTGCGAGCGAGCCGGCCGGAGCGACTGCGGCGGCAGGCCCGAGGTCCGGCCGGTGCCTCCGGACCCGTCGGGCCAGGCGCCCGGCATCCTCGCCACCCTCGACATGCCACCGATGGCCGGCGTGAGCCTGCCCTGGGTCGCCACGCAGACCGAGTCCACGCGGACCAACCCGGCCGCGACCCGCTGCGACAAGGCGGCGTTCCGGCGGGCCGGGGCGGTCCGCAGCCGGACCCGCACGTTCTTCGCCCCGCCTGAGGCACGGCTGCCCGACCAGTTCGGGCTGACCGAGACCACCGGTGAGTTCCGTGACCCCAAGGCGGCCAAGGCGTTCCTGCGCGCCGTGCGCGAGCGGATGGCGTCCTGCGAGGAGCGCGACCTGGCCACCGAGGTCGAGGCCCCGCGTTCGCTGCGGGAGGGCCTGCTGGACGGGTCGACGTGGCGGCTGCGCACCGAGGTCTCCGAGAACCGCGACGTGGTCTTCGACGTCGGCTTCGTCCGCCGCGGCAGGCACGTCGCCCAGCTGCTGTTCGTGCCGGCCGGGCGGGCCGACCTGCGGCCAGGCGACTTCCGCGCCCTGGTGATCCGAGCCGGGGAGCGGCTCCGCGAGGTCGAGTGAGCCCGGCGGACTATCGTCTGCTGCCATGACCTCCGTGCCCGAGCGGCTCTCCCGTGCCGCTGCGCTCGCCCGTGACGAGGCCGGCCCGCTGCGCGACCGACGTTCGCTGTTCGCGCTGCCCGACGGCGTCGTCTACCTCGACGGCAACTCGCTGGGGGCGCTGCCGAGGACGGTCCCCGAGCGGGTCGCGAGCGTGGTGCGCCAGGAGTGGGGACAGGACCTGATCGCCTCGTGGAACACCGCCGGCTGGATCGACCTCCCGCGTCGCGTCGGTGACCGGATCGCGGCGCTGCTCGGCCTGCCCGCGGGCACGGTGATGGTCGGCGACAGCACGAGCGTGAGCCTGTTCAAGACCCTGGTGGCGGCCTGCCGGCTGCGGCCCGACCGCCGCGTGCTGGTGGTCGAGAGGGGCACCTTCCCCACCGACGGCTACATCGCCGCCAGCGTCGCCCGGATGCTCGGCCTCGAGCTGCGGTGGGCCGACTCCGCGACCGTTACCGCCTCGTTCGACGAGGACGTCGCCGTGGTCGCGTTGACCCACGTCGACTTCCGCACCGGCGAGATGTTCGACGCCGCCACGGTCACCGCGGCCGCGCACGACGCCGGCGCGCTGATGCTCTGGGACCTGTGCCACACCGCCGGAGCGGTGCCGGTCGACCTGGTCGCCGCGGACGCCGACTTCGCGGTCGGCTGCAGCTACAAGTACCTCAACGCCGGCCCCGGAGCGCCCGCGTTCACCTACGTCGCGCCGCGGCACCTGGACTCGGTCGACCAGCCGCTGACCGGCTGGATGGGCCACGCCCGGCCGTTCGCGATGGAGCCCGGCTACGAGCCCGCGCCGGGGGTGGCCTCGATGGCGTCCGGCACCCCGCCGGTGATCGCGCTGTCGGCCCTCGATGCGGCGCTGGACGTGTTCGACGGCGTGGATCCTGCCGACCTGCGCGCCACGTCGCTGTCCTTGACCGACTGGTTCATCGAGCTGGTCGACGTACGCCTGCCCGGGGTGTTCGAGCTGCTCACCCCGCGCGACCACGACCGCCGCGGCAGCCAGGTCTCGCTCCGGCACCCCTCCGCCTACGGCATCGTGCAGGCGCTGATCGCGCGCGGGGTGGTCGGCGACTTCCGCACCCCCGACGTGGCCAGGTTCGGCTTCGCGCCGCTGCACGTCACCCACACCGACGTGTACGACGCCGTCGAGCAGCTCGTCGCGGTGATGGCGGAGAGCGAGTTCGAGCGTCCCGAGTACGCCGTGCGACACGCGGTCACCTGAGCGCTCCTCCGGCACGCGGGACACCCGTGCCGCTGCCCAAGTCGTTCATCTGAACGGTTGTGACAGCGCCTCCCCGGCTTCTGCCGTCAGAACCGTTCAGATGACCGCTTGTTGCGCCGGGCGCCGCTGCCGGACAGACGGAGGCCGCCGCACCCGAAGGGGTACGGCGGCCTCGTCGCTGTGAAGCGGGGTGGTCAGAGCTTCTCGAGGACCTCGCGCATCAGCTGCGCGGTCTCCGACGGGGTCTTGCCGACCTTGACGCCGACCGCCTCGAGGGCCTCCTTCTTGGCCTGCGCAGTGCCCGACGAGCCGGAGACGATCGCGCCGGCGTGGCCCATCGTCTTGCCCTCGGGCGCAGTGAACCCGGCGACGTAGCCGACGACCGGCTTGGTCACGTGGTCCTTGATGTAGGCCGCCGCACGCTCCTCGGCGTCGCCGCCGATCTCGCCGATCATCACGATCGCGTCGGTCTCCGGGTCCTCCTGGAAGGCCTTGAGACAGTCGATGTGCGTCGTACCGATGATCGGGTCACCGCCGATGCCGACCGCGGAGGAGAAGCCGAAGTCCCGCAGCTCGTACATCATCTGGTAGGTCAGCGTGCCGGACTTCGACACGAGGCCCACGCGGCCGCCCTTGGAGATGTCGGCGGGGATGATGCCGGCGTTGGACTTGCCGGGGCTGATCAGTCCGGGGCAGTTGGGGCCGATGATCCGGGTGGTGCCCTTGGCCTGGGCGTAGGCGAAGAACTCCGCAGTGTCGTGCACGGGCACGCCCTCGGTGATCACGACCACCAGCGGCATGCCCGCGTCGACGGCCTCGATGACCGCGGCCTTGGTGAACGCCGGCGGCACGAAGACCACCGAGACATCGGCGCCGGTGGCGTCCATGGACTCCTTGACGCTGCCGAACACCGGGACCGAGGTGCCGTCGAAGTCGACGCTCTCCCCTGCCTTGCGGGGGTTCACGCCGCCGACGATCGTGGTGCCCGAGGCGATCATCCGGCGGGTGTGCTTCTGGCCCTCCGAGCCGGTCATGCCCTGGACGACGACCTTGCTGTTCTCGTTCAGAAAAATAGCCATGTCCTCAGCCCTTACTTCGAAGCCAGCTCGGCGGCGCGGTCGGCCGCTCCGTCCATCGTGTCGACCATGGTCACCAGCGGGTGGTTCGCCTCGTTGAGGATCCGCCGGCCCTCCTCGACGTTGTTGCCGTCGAGCCGGACGACGAGCGGCTTGTTGGCCTCGTCGCCGAGCATCTCCAGCGCGTGCACGATGCCGTCGGCGACCGCGTCACAGGCCGTGATGCCGCCGAAGACGTTGACGAAGACGCTCTTGACCTGCGGGTCGCCCAGGATGATGTGCAGGCCGTTGGCCATCACCTGCGCGGACGCACCGCCACCGATGTCGAGGAAGTTCGCGGGCTTGACGCCCTTGTGCTTCTCACCGGCGTAGGCGACCACGTCGAGGGTCGACATGACCAGGCCGGCACCGTTGCCGATGATCCCGACCTCGCCGTCGAGCTTGACGTAGTTCAGGCCCTTCTCCTTGGCCTCCGCCTCGAGCGGGTCGGCCGAGGCCTTGTCCTCGAACTGCGCGTGGTCCTCGTGGCGGAAGTCGGCGTTCTCGTCGAGCGTGACCTTGCCGTCGAGCGCCTCGAGGTTGCCGTCGCCGAGACGGACCAGCGGGTTCACCTCGACCAGCGTCGCGTCCTCCTTGATGAAGACGTCCCACAGCTTCTTGATGACGTCCTTGGCCTGGTCGGCGACCTCGGCCGGGAACCGGGTCGCGGCCACGATCTCGGCCGCCTTCGCGTCGTCGACACCGGTGCCCGGGTCGATCGAGATCTTCGCCACGGCGTCGGGGTTGGTGCGCGCGACCTCCTCGATCTCGACACCACCCTCGATGCTCGCGATGCACAGGTAGTCGCGGTTCGCGCGGTCGACGAGGAAGGAGAAGTAGTACTCCTCCGCGATGTCGGCGGTCGGTGCGACGAGCACCCGGTGGACCGTGTGGCCCTTGATGTCCATGCCGAGGATGTCGCGCGCGCGGGCGACCGCCTCGTCGGGGTTCTCCGCCAGCTTCACGCCGCCGGCCTTGCCGCGGCCGCCGGTCTTCACCTGCGCCTTGACGACGACCCGGCCGCCGAGCTTCTCCGCCGCCGCAGCTGCGTCCTCGGCCTTCTCCACGACGCTGCCGAGGGTCACCGGCACGTCATGCTTCGCGAAGAGCTCCTTCGCTTGGTACTCCATCAAGTCCACGGTTATAGGCCCGTCCTGTTCGGTTACCACGGTCTCCCCCGCGGCACGACCGGCCCGCCGGAGGGCGCAGGGGTGGATTGTCCAGGGCCCGAGGGTAGACCTGTTAGCCAGGTCACCACCACGTAGGGTGCGTCACATGGACTACGTCGCCTCCGGGGATCTGAGCCTCGCGGTCCGTGAGTACGACGTCCCGGGCGGTCGGCCCGGGGCGCCGCACGTCGTGCTGGTGCACGGCTTCCCGGACAACCAACGGATGTGGGAACCGGTCGCCGAGCGGCTCCGCGGCGCCGGCATGCACGTGATCACCTATGACGTCCGAGGCGCCGGCGCCTCCGACGCTCCGCCGGACGTGTCGGGGTACCGCACCGACCGGCTCGTCGACGACCTCGTCGCCGTCGTCGACGCCACCGTGCCGGAGGGCGACCCGGTGCACCTGGTGGGGCACGACTGGGGCTCGGTCCAGCTGTGGGAGGCGGTGCTGTCGGCGGCCGACGACCCGCGGCTGCGAGGCCGGATCGCGTCCTTCGTCTCGGCGAGCGGGCCCGCCCTGGATCACATGGCCTACCTCGCCCGGCACACCCACGGTCGGCGGCTCCGGCTGCTCCAGCAGGCCGGGAGCTCGTGGTACGTCTACTTCTTCCAGCTGCCGTTCCTGCCCGAGCTGGTGTGGCGCGCCGCGCACCGGCCGATCGGGGCCCTCGCCGCACGCATGGAGCCCGGGCTCGAGCACAGCCACTGGGGCCCCGAGGTCGCCCGTGACGCCACCAACGGCGTGAACCTCTACCGCGCGAACATCGGGCGGATGCGGAGGCCCCGCGAGCGGCACACCGCCGTACCGGTGCTGGTGGTGGCGCCCAGGCACGACCCCTACCTGCGCTCGGTCACGGTCGAGGACCTCGACCACCTGTGCTCGGACGTGACCGTGGTGCGGCCCGACACCGGGCACTGGCTACCGCGCAGCCACCCCGACCTGATGGCCGACCTGGTCCGCGAGCACGTCGAGGCTCACCGCTGAGGTTCGAGCGCCCTTCCGGCGAACCGGCGCGGCAGCCGGCCTGACTCGACGAGCCAACGGGTGGTGTCCCGGATGCTCTGTTCGAACGGCACCGGCACCACCCCGAGCTCGACGCGCGCCGGGCTGTCGTCGAACCGGGTGTCGCGGATGGCGAGCTCGGCGCCCTCGACGTCGGCCGGGTAGTGCCACCGCGACGGCAGCGGACGTTGCACGGCTGCGGTGACCCGGGCCAGCGGCACCGCGAGCGACCTGGGGACCACCACGTGCGGCAACCGGCGGCCGGTGACGGCGCGCACGGTCGAGAACATCAGCTCCGCGTCGAGCCGCACCCCCGGCACCACGAAGCGCCGTGGTCCGGCGCCGGGCTCGAGCACAGCCAGCACGGTCTCGGAGACCGTGCGTACGTCGACCGCGTGCGTCGAGCCCGCGGGGAACATCGGGAACAGCCCGAGCAGGATCCAGCGGAGCAGCTCGCTGTTCACCCCGCGGTACGGGTCGTGCGGCCCGTAGACGCCACCGGGGTAGACCGTCACCACCGGCGCACCCTCGGCCTGCAGCCGTCGGGCGACGACCTCCGAGGCGATCTTGGAGCGGCTGTACGGCGAGGACACGTCGCCGAGCGGCAGATCGGGACCGCACTCACCGGCGCGGGTCAGCGCCACCGTGCTGGAGATGTGCACGACCGGGTCCAGCCCTGCTCGCACGGCATGACCGAGGACGAGCTCGGCCGCCCGGGCGTTGGTGCGCTCCATCTCCGCAGCACGGGAGATGTCGAGGGCGAAGACCGCGGCGGCATGCACGACGGCGTCGCAGCCGTCCACCGCGGCAGCGACGGCGGCTTCGTCGGTCACGTCGCCGACCACCACCTCGTCCGGCTCCACCTCGTAGGGTGCCAGCGAGACGGGGACCTGCTCGGGCCGGCGGACGAGCAGCCGCAAGGCGTGCCCGGCCGCGACGAGGTCGGCGACGATCCGCGCGCCGACGTACCCGGTGCCACCGGTGACCAGAACTCTCATGGCGGCGTTTCTACCGCGCCCGGGAGCGCCTCGACCACCCCTCGGGGGTGTGCGACCAGCAGCTCAGGCGTCGACTGCGGTGGCGTCGGTGACGTTGTCGCGGACCCAGCCGACGATCTCGGTGGTGGTCGCGCCGGGCGTGAACACCTTCGCCACCCCGGCCTCCTCGAGCAGCGGGATGTCGGCCTCGGGGATGATCCCGCCGCCGAAGACGACGATGTCGCGGGCGTCGCGCGCGTCGAGCAGCTCGATGACCTTCTGGAACAGCGTCATGTGGGCGCCGGAGAGGACCGAGAGGCCGATCACGTCGGCGTCCTCCTGGATCGCGGTCTCCACGATCTGCTCCGGGGTCTGGTGCAGGCCGGTGTAGATCACCTCGTAGCCGGCGTCCCGCAGTGCCCGCGCGACCACCTTCGCGCCGCGGTCGTGCCCGTCGAGCCCGGGCTTGGCCACCACGATCCGGATCGGAGCCACCATCAGAACTGCCACCACCTTGGACGTGCCGGGGGGACCGAAGGGCCGGCCCCCGGACTCTGGGAAGTCGGGAGAAACCTGTTGGCCGCAGAGTATCCGACGCTCGGCGCGGGCCGACTAGACAGGCGGTTGACGAGACG
Organism: Nocardioides pakistanensis; assembly: GCF_054781215.1. Classification (NCBI taxonomy): domain Bacteria; kingdom Bacillati; phylum Actinomycetota; class Actinomycetes; order Propionibacteriales; family Nocardioidaceae; genus Nocardioides; species Nocardioides pakistanensis. Next base: position 157,273 of record NZ_BAAGUV010000060.1, read on the forward strand.
TGACCCCGGGAACGCTTGGCCCGTTGGACCAGCCAGTACGGGACACGCCGCCACCCCTGAGCCGACGTGACCTCGTCCACAAGTAAGGTGACTGCCGGCGCAAAGCCGTAATACATCCGTTATGGTTGTGCGTCGCTGCTCAATCGACGTAAGGACACCGTTTCGTGGCAAACCACCGCGCACCGAGGCGATCTGCCTCGGCCACCGGCTCCACCGACGGCACCCTCCAGCGCGTGAGCTCCCCCGCTGCGCCCGCCTCGGTGGGCGGCAAGCGCAAGGCCGTGAAGCCCTCGCGGGCTGGCCGTACCCTGGGCCGCGCGGTTCAAACCCCCTCGGTCTCGGCCGCTGCCACCAATAGTCACACCGGCAGCCGCAAGGCGCTCTTCCCGCTGCTTCCGTCGGCGCCGACCGCCGTGGGCGCCGCGGCACTCATGATCGCCGCGACCGGCGCGGTCACCCTCACCGGCTCGTCCGAGGAGCTCGCAGCCGCGAGCAGCAAGCCCTTCGTGCCGGCCAGCGCGCTCACCGGCACCTCCCAGGCCACGTCCAGCCTCGAGCTGGACAGCCGGACGCAGGCGGTCAGCCGCGACTCCGAACGAGCCGCCCTCGACGACGCCTCCGAGGAGGAGCTCCAGGCGGCCGTGGAGGCACAGGCCGAGGAGCGCAACGCCGCGCTGGCTCAGCTCGCGGCCAGCGCCGAGCGCTACGCCGGCCAGATCGCCGCCAACGCCTGGCACCTGCCGGTGCTCAGCTACAGCCTGAGCGCCCGGTTCGGCTACTCCTCGAGCCTGTGGGCCAACACCCACACCGGGCTCGACTTCGCCGCCCCCTCCGGCACCCCGGTCCTGTCGGTGGCCAAGGGCACCGTCCGCTCCACGGAGTACGCCGGGTCCTACGGCAACCGCGTGATCGTCGTGCTCGAGGACGGCACCGAGATCTGGTACGCCCACCTCTCCTCGTTCACGGTCAGCCCCGGCGAGACCGTGAACCCCGGCGAGCAGCTCGGCACCGTCGGGTCCACCGGCAACTCCACCGGACCGCACCTGCACCTCGAGGTCCGGCCCGGCGCGGGTGACGCGGTCGACCCCTACGCCGCGCTGCTGGCGCACGGCCTCACGCTCTGACCCGCCGCCCCGGCGCTCCGGGCGCGGCGCGGACCGTCCGGCCGCGACAGGCATCCGCTGCCGGGTCATAGGCTCAGGGCCGTGGTCCCGCGCAAGCCCCTCCCCCGCGATGACTCCTCCCCGTTGTTGCTCGACCTGCCGTTCGCGGGCCGGTGGCTGGTGCAGAACAGCCCGGCGCGGCGGGTCCCCAGCCACGGCACCGACCTGCTCGGTGCGCGCTACGCGATCGACTTCGTCGGGGTCGACGACCACCGGCGAACCGCCACGGTCCGGGACTGGCGGACACTGGTCGCCTCGGAGCCGGTGGAGCGGTTCGTCGCCTTCGGCCGCCCCGTGCTGGCCCCGGCCACCGGCACCGTCGTGCACGTTCACGACGGCGAGGTCGACCACGCCGGCCGGCGCTCCCAGCCGGCGCTGGTGCCCTACGCACTCGGGCAGCGCGCCCGGTTCCGCGCCGGCGCGGGCGCCATGGCCGGCAACCACGTCGTGATCGCGACAGCCGGGGAGACCCGCTTCGTGGTCCTGGCCCACCTGCGCGCGGGGTCGCTGCGCGTCGACGCCGGCCAGCAGGTCGTGGTCGGCCAGCCGGTCGCGGAGTGCGGCAACTCCGGCAACTCCACCCAGCCACACGTGCACCTGCAGGTCATGGACCGTCCCGACGCCTATGGCGCGGACGGCGTGCCGATGGTGTTCCACCGCTTCCGGGAGTGGCCCCGTGGCGCGCGGGGGCCACGGCTGCGTGAGGCCTCTCTTCCCGACGAGGGCTCCGTCGTCGAGCCGGTCCCCGACGGCACCGGCGTCGGCGGCACCCGCGTCGGCGGGTAGGCCCAGGAGCGACCCGGCGTCAGAGCTTCTCGACGGGGGCGTAGCGCAGCAGCAGCCGCTTGACCCCGCCGGACCCGAAGTCGATCGAGGCGACCGAGCTCTCACCCGCCCCCTCCAGGGAGACCACGGTGCCCATGCCGAAGCTGTCGTGCACCACCCGGTCACCCGGTGCGAGCGAGGGGATCTCCCGGCTGGTCTTGGCCTTGGCCGAGGAGTCCGCTCGGATGGCCGCCGTGCCGAACCGGCGTACGGCGCCCGCAGCACGCTGTGACAGCGACGGCGCGGCCGGACGGTTCCACGAGGTCTGCGCCGCCTCGGTGCGACGCCAGTCCACGAGGTCCACCGGCAGCTCGTCGACGAACCGGGACGCCGGGTTGTGCGAGGGCGCGCCCCACGCGGAGCGGACGACGGCCCGAGAGACGTAGAGCCGCTCGCGGGCGCGAGTCAGCCCGACGTAGGCCAGGCGCCGCTCCTCCTCCAGCTCGGTCTGGTCGCCGAGGGAGCGCATGTGCGGGAACACCCCGTCCTCGAGCCCGGTCAGGAACACCACCGGGAACTCCAGCCCCTTCGCGGTGTGCAGGGTCATCAGCGTCACCACGCCGCCGTCGTCCTCCCGCGGCTGGTCGGGGATCTGGTCGGAGTCGGCGACCAGCGCCACGCGCTCGAGGAAGTCGCCCAGCGTCGCGGCGCCCTCCTCGGTGTCCGGCGCGTCGGCGAACTCGCGCGCGACCGCGACGAGCTCGGCGAGGTTCTCCACCCGGGTCTCGTCCTGGGGGTCGTCGGAGTCCTCGAGCTCCTTGAGGTAGCCGCTGCGTGCCAGCACCTGCTCGAGGACCACGTCGGCGCGCTCTCCGGCGTCGACCATCGACTGCAGCTCCTCGACCATCGCGACGAAGCCGCGGATCGCGTTGAGGGAGCGGCTGGCGATCCCCGGCGCGTCCTCAGCCCGGCGCAGCGCCTCCCAGAAGCCGATCCGGTCACGCTGCGCGAGCGCCTCGACGCACGCTTCGGCACGGTCCCCGATCCCGCGCTTGGGCACGTTCAGGATCCGGCGCAGCGAGATCTCGTCGGCCGGGTTGACCAGCATCCGCAGGTAGGCCAGGGCGTCCTTGACCTCCTTGCGCTCGTAGAAGCGAACCCCGCCGACCACCTTGTAGGGAAGGCCGACCCGGATGAACACCTCCTCGAACACACGCGACTGGGCGTTGGTGCGGTAGAACACCGCGACGTCTCCTGGCCGTGCCGCCCCGGAGTCGGTGAGGCGGTCGACCTCCTCGGCGACGAACCGGGCCTCGTCGTGCTCGTCGTCGGCGACGTAACCGACGATCGGTTCACCCTCGCCCGCGTCGGACCAGAGGTTCTTCGGCTTCCGACCGGCGTTCTTGCTGATCACGGAGTTGGCCGCGGTGAGGATGGTCTGGGTCGACCGGTAGTTCTGCTCGAGCAGGATCGTCCGGGCGTCGGGGAAGTCCTCCTCGAAGGCCAGGATGTTGCGGATGTTGGCGCCCCGGAAGGCGTAGATCGACTGGTCGGCGTCACCCACCACCATCAGCTCCGACGGCTCGACCGCGGCGCTGCCCTCGGGGGCCTCCACCGGCCCGCACAGCTCGCGGATCAGGGCGTACTGCGCGTGGTTGGTGTCCTGGTACTCGTCGACGAGCACGTGCCGGAACCGGCGGCGGTAGGTCTCGCGGACCTCCGGGAACGCCTGGAACAGGTGCACCGTGGTCATGATCAGGTCGTCGAAGTCCAAGGCGTTGGCCTCGCGCAGCCGACGCTGGTAGATCGCGTAGGCCTCGGCGTAGGTCTCCTCGAGGTGGTTCTTGGCATCCTTCGCCGCCTGCTCCTCGTCGAGCAGCTCGTTCTTGGCGTTGGAGACCCAGTTGAGCACCGCGCGCGGCTGGTAGCGCTTCGGGTCCAGGTCCAGGTCGCGCAGCACCAGGGTCATCAGCCGCTTGGAGTCCGCGGCGTCGTAGATGGAGAACGACGACTTGTAGCCGAACCGCTGGATCTCCTTGCGCAGGATGCGCACGCAGGCGGAGTGGAAGGTGGAGACCCACATCAGCCGGGCCCGTCGGCCGACGAGCTCCTCGACCCGCTCGCGCATCTCGGCCGCGGCCTTGTTGGTGAAGGTGATCGCCAGGATCGACCCGGGGTGGGCGTCGCGCTCGGCGATCAGCCAGGCGATCCGGCGGGTCAGCACCCGGGTCTTGCCGGACCCAGCACCGGCCACCACCAGCAGCGGGGCGCCTGCGTGCACGACGGCCTGGCGCTGCGGCTCGTTGAGCCCCTCGAGCAGCTCCTCGGGGTCGAGGCGACGGCCTCGTCGTGCCGTGCCGGCGCCGTGACCGTCGGTCGCGTCGTCGACCGTCCGCCGCCCGTCAGGGGACGTGTCGCGGACGCCGGAGGGGGCGGGGGCCTGAGGGATCGGGAACAGCGCGCTCATGTCCTGCCAAGCCTACGTCCGACCCCCGACACTCCCGGACCCCGCCGGGTCAGGCCTTGCGTGGGAGTCGGGTCACCAGAAGACGGCGACCGCGATGTTGAGCGCGGTGAGACCCATCAGCCCGAAGTAGAGGCCACCGGGGATCGCGGACTTCTTGCGGTTCGCGAAGGCGAGCACGGTGATCACGAGGGCCACGGCGAGCTTGACGCCGATCTTGGCGTTGTTGACCTCGGCATCGTCGGCCTCGAGCACGCCCACCAGCAGCAGCCCGGTGACGACCTGGGTGAGCGCGCCGTGGATAACCGCGTTGTTGATCACCCGCGGGTCGGCCTTGATCTGCACGAAGAGACCGCCGAACAGGGCGGCCAGACCGATGAAGTGGAAGAAGACGAGGACGTCACGCAGGATCTCCATGCGTCACATCCTCACAGAAGCCGCCTGTCGCTCGCCCAGCGGGTGAGCTCATGACGTGAGGACAGCTGCAGCTTGCGCAGCACGCTGGAGACGTGCGTCTCCACGGTCTTGACCGAGATGAACAGCTCGGAGGCGACCTCCTTGTAGGCGTACCCGCGAGCGATCAGCCGCATCACCTCACGCTCGCGCTCGGTGAGGCGGTCGAGGTCCTCGTCGACCTGCGCCACCTCGATCGACCCGGCGAACGCGTCGAGGACGAAGCCGGCCAGTCGCGGCGAGAACACCGCGTCGCCGTCAGCAACCCGGTCGATCGCGGCGAGGAGCTCCGGTCCCGTGATCGACTTGGTGACGTACCCCCGCGCCCCGCCGCGGATCGTGCCGATCACGTCCTCGGCAGCGTCGGAGACGCTCAGCGCGAGGAAGCGCGTCTCGGGCACGCGGTTGCCGACCCGGCGCATCACCTCCACGCCGCCACCCCCGGGCAGGTGTACGTCGAGCAGCACCACGTCCGGCCGCGACGCCGCGATCACGGCGACCGCCTCGTCCACGTCGGCGGCCTCCCCCACGACGTCGACGGAGGAGGCGATCTCCGCCCTCACCCCCGTGCGGAACATCGCGTGGTCGTCGACGATCACGACACGTCTGCTGCTCATCGGTCCTCCTCCGTGCTGCGCCGCGACAGCGGCATGGCCAGTCGTACCTCGGTGCCGTCGCCCGGCGTCGAGCGGACCGTGGCCGTCCCCCCGTGACGCTCCATGCGGTCGATGATGCTGCGCCGCACGCCGAGGCGGTCCTCGGGCACCTGCTCGGTGTCGAACCCGCGGCCGCGGTCGCGGACGAACACCTCCACCCGGGCGGCGCCCGACTCGGCGTAGACGTAGATCTTGTCAGCCCCGGCGTGCTTGGCGGCGTTCACCATCGCCTCCCGCGCGGCGAGCACCACCGGGGTGACGTCGGGCCCGAGCTCGGTGTCGCCGACGGTCACGACCTCCACCGGCACCCCGTGGGCGTCCTCGACCTCGGCGGCCGCCGAGCGCAGCGCCCCCGCCACCGACGTTCCGGCGGCCGCCTCGTCGCCGTACAGCCAGGCCCGCAGGTCCCGCTCCTGGGCGCGCGCAAGACGGGAGACCGTCTTGCCGTCCTCGGCGTGCTTCTGGATCAACGCGAGGGTCTGCAGCACCGAGTCGTGCAGGTGCGCTGCGACGTCGGCTCGCTCCTGCGAGCGTACCCGCGCCGCACGCTCCTCCGAGAGGTCGCCGGCCAGCCGGAACAGCCACGGCCCGACCGTCAGCGCCAGACCCAGCATGCCGAGCACCCCTGCGACCAGCACGTCGCGCGCGACGGCCGCCTGGCCCGACTGCGCCGCGAAGAGCATCAGCGCGGCCACCAGCAGCGAGACCCCCGCCAGCAGCCGGGCATAGGACGCCGGACCGCCCCGGCCGAGGACCGCGCGGACCGGGTCGATCCGGCCCGTGGAGTCCACCCACCGCTCGCGCTGTGCCTCGTCGGCCTGCCGCCAGAGCACGGCCAGACCGACCACGCCGAGCAGCACCGGCCAGAACACCAAGCCGTTGCCCAGGAAGGTCTGCACGAGCACGACCACGCCGAGGGCGACGGCACTCAGCGCGACCAGCCAGCCGCCGTCCTCGAGCCGCGAGGTCCGGCCGGGGCGTTTCCCCTGCCGGGTGGCCGCCTCCAGTCCTGGTGCGGCGTTCTCGAAGCGTGCGTCGCTGGGCAGGATCATCCAGAGCCCGGCGTACATCGCCAGCCCGAAGCCGCCGAGCAGGGCGGTGGCGAGGAAGGCCACGCGCACCAGGGTCACGTCGACGCCGAGGTGGTCGGCGAGCCCGGCGGCGACGCCGCCCAGCACCCGGCCGTCGGTACGACGGGCAGCCCGGCGAGCTGGGCTCACGGGCTCGCGGTGCACGGCGTTGCTGGTCATCGCCGCCCATCGTCACACAGCCGACGGGGCCGAACCATGAGTTTCACCCCTGGCCGGACCCTGGCGTGCACCCTCGGCCGACCCTGACCGTCCGGGACCTTCGGCGCAGCAGGATCAGGGCTTCCCCCGATGGTGGATGCGTCCGGGAGGGAGAAGGATCGAGGCATGACCGAAACTCCGCAGCAGGACCGCGTGAACACCGAGCACCTGCGTGACTACAGCCAGCTGCGCCGCAGCGTCTCCGACCGCAAGGTGGCCGGTGTCGCAGGCGGTCTCGGCCGGCACCTCAACATCGACCCCACGATCCTCCGGGTGGCCTTCGTCGTGCTGGCCTTCTTCGGCGGCGCCGGGTTCATCCTCTACGGCGCGCTGTGGCTGTTCGTGCCTGAGGAGGGCTCCGACGAGGCGCCGATCGCGACCAACGCCACCACCCGCAACGCGATCCTCACGGTCGCTGCGGTCATCGCGGCGCTGCTGCTGATCGGGGACAGCTGGGGCGGAGGGGTCGGGTTCCCGTGGCCGCTGGCGATCCTCGGCCTGGTCGTGGCCATCTTCCTGATGAATCGAGACAAGCCCATGAGCAGCACCAGCACTCCGAACCAGCCAGGGACGCCCGCGGGCCCGCCCACGGCACCTCCTCCGCCGCCACCCGCCGGCGCCGAGCAGACTGCAACGTTCACGACGCCGACTGCTGCCGGGACCGAGCAGACCGCGTCGTTCACCACGCCGCCACCGCCGGACTACCCGGCCTACCAGTACCTGCCCCCGCAGCCGCCACCGGCCCCGAAGCCCTACCGCGGCCCGAAGCTGTTCGCCTTCACCCTTGCGCTGCTGGCGGTCACGCTCGGCACCCTCGGGCTCTACGACGTGGCCCAAGGCGGGGTCGCCGACGGCGCCTACCCGGCACTCGCGCTCGCGGTGATCGGCCTGATGCTCGTGGTCGGTGCCTGGTTCGGCCGCCCCGGCGGGTTGATCGCGCTCGGTCTGGTCGCTCTGCTCGCCCTGCTCGCGACCTCGGCGGCCGAGCCCCGGTTCGACGGGGACCGCCGGATGGTCCACACGCCGACGAGCGCGACCCAGCTCGAGGACCGCTACTTCGTCCCCGCCGGCACCGTGACCCTGGACCTGTCCGGGATCCGGGACATCGAGGCCCTCGACGGGCGCTCGGTGGAGGTCGAGGCGAACGCCGGCGAGCTGGTCGTGATCCTCCCCGAGGACGTCGACGTGGACGTCGACGCCGACATCGGCCTGGCCGGAGAGATCACCGTCCTCGACGAGCGGCGCGGAGGCGCCGGCGGGTTCTCCGTCCAGCGCAGCGTCGACGGTGGCGAGGACGCCCCCGAGATGGACCTCAACCTCGACCTCGTGGTCGGCAGCATCGAAGTGAGGCAGTGATGAGCACTCCCAACAGCCCGCGTGGCACCCACCCGCTCAACGTCAGCTACCTGGTGGTCGGCCTGGTCTTCCTCGGCCTGTCCGGCTCCTGGGCCCTCCGTGAGGCCGGGGTCGTGGATCTCGCCGAGGTCCGCTGGCTCCTTCCCCTGACCCTGGTCGTCGCCGGCCTGGTCGGCGTGGTCGCGATGGCTGCCAAGAGCCTGTCCCGCAGCCGCGCACAGCAGGCCCAGGACACCGACCACGAGACCGGCTACGACGCACCGACCGACTACGACGAAGGAGAACTGCGATGAGCGAGCACACCACCCCGCCTCCGGCCGCACCGCGGCCCAAGCGGCTCGTCCGCAGCCGCGACGACCGGTGGATCGCCGGCGTCTGCGGCGGCATCGCGGCCTACCTCGGCGTCGACGCGAACCTGGTCCGGCTGGTCGTCGTGCTGGGCACGCTGCTCGGGTTCGGCAGCTTCGCGATCGCCTACCTGGTCGCCTGGATCCTCATGCCGGAGGAGTGAGCAGCCAGCTCCTCGCGGGCAGCGACAGCGGTGTCGGGGTGGTCGGAGAAGACTCCGTCCACCCCGGCTGCGTACATGTCGGCGTACTCCGCCAACGCGTCGCCCTTGGCGTCGGGGTCGGTGCCGTTCCAGTAGTTGGTGGCCATGAACCGGTTCTCGTCCCGCATGGTCCACACGTGGACGTCGAGCCCGGCGGCGTGGGCGTCGTCCACGAGCTCGCTCGGCGTCGTGGTCTCACCCGCGGCGTTGCGGGGCAGCACGAGGTCCTTGTTGGCACCCACGGCGTCGGCGTAGGTCGCGATCTCGCGCAGCCCGGCCGGGGTGACCAGGTCGGCGTAGGTGCGGCCGTCGCCGGAGGCCTCGAGGTCGTACGGCGCACCGGTCGCGTCGACGAGCTGCACGAGCGGCACCCGCACCGACCTGGCGAGCTCGCGGAGGTTGCCGGTCTCGAAGGACTGGATGAACACCTGGGCGTTGGGCCGGTCGAGGTGGTGCGCCCTCAGCGCCCGCACGAGCGGCTCCTCGAGCGCCAGGCCGATCTGGCGGAAGTACGTCGGGTGCTTGGTCTCCGGGTACACCCCGATCACCTCGCCACGACGCCGGCTCTCCTTCGCCACCAGCGCGAGCACCTCCTCGAAGGTCGGGATCTCGTAGCGGCCGTCGTACCGGGTGTTGGCCGGACGGGTCTCGGGCAGCCGCTCGACCGCCCGCAGCGTCTTGAGCTCGGCGAGGGTGAAGTCCTCGGTGAACCAGCCCGTGACGCGGCGACCGTCGACGGTCTTGGTGGCGCGCCGGTCGGCGAACTCGGGGTGGTCGGCCACGTCGGTGGTGCCGGAGATCTCGTTCTCGTGGCGGGCGACGAGCACGCCGTCCTTGGTCGACACCAGGTCCGGCTCGATGTAGTCGGCGCCCATCGCGATCGCAAGGCGGTAGGAGGCCAGCGTGTGCTCGGGCCGGTAGCCGCTGGCGCCGCGGTGGCCGATCACCAGCGGAGTGTCGAGGTCGTGGCCCCGCTCCTCTGGGCGCTCGGGCGCTGGTGCGCCGAGTGCCACAGCGGCGGTGGTGGAGGTCACGATCGTGGTGAGGGCCATGGCGAGTGCTCCCCTGGAGAGCCGGGACGTCCCGAGAGTGGTCATGGCCCGAGCAAACCGGGAGGGTCTGTCGCCGCGGTGACGAGAAGGTGAACGGCGTGCAGGCGCAGGCGAAAACCATTCGCTGCAACGGATGTCCGATCCGTACCGTTGTCCGGTGCGACACCTTCCCCTCGACCACCCCGGCACCGCCGATCACCGCAGCCCGCTGCGGTTCCTGTGGTGGCTGGTGCTCGGCCAGTGGCACACGATGCTGCTGGCGATGTTCTTCGGGATCGTCTGGATGGTCGCCCAGGCGGTGATGCCTGCGGTGATCGGCCGGGCGATCGACGAGGGCATTGCTGCGAAGGACACCGGCGCCCTGGTGCTGTGGACCGGCACCATGCTCGGTATCGGGCTGGTGCAGGCTGCCGCCGGGATCATGCGACACCGGTTCGCCGTCACCAACTGGCTGACCACGGCCTACCGCACCGTCCAGCTCGTCGCCCGGCAGGCGGTGGACCTGGGTGCGACGCTGCCGAAGAAGGTCGCCACGGGCGAGGTGGTCGCGATCGGCACCAGCGACCTGTCCCACCTGGGCAACGCGATGGACATCACCGCGCGCGCCGCGGGGGCGCTGGTGTCCTTCCTCGTCGTCGCCGTGATCCTGCTCCGCACCTCGGTCACGCTGGGGCTCGTGGTGCTCCTCGGCGTGCCGCTGCTGCTGGTCGCGGTCGGCCCGCTGCTCAAGCCGCTGCAGCGCCGCACGCTGGCTCAGCGGGAGATGATGGGACAGCTGTCCAACCTCGCCACCGACATCGTCAGCGGCCTGCGCGTGCTCCGCGGCATCGGCGGGGAGCGGGTGTTCCACGACCGCTATGCGCGGGAGTCGCAGCGGGTCCGCGCCGCCGGGGTCCGGGTCGGTCGGCTGCAGTCGGTGCTCGACGCGCTGCAGATCCTGCTGCCGGGGGTCTTCGTCGTCGTCGTGGTGTGGCTCGGCGCACGGTTCGCGGTCCAGGGCCGGATCAGCCCCGGTGAGCTGGTCGCGTTCTACGGCTACGCGGCGTTCCTGATGATCCCGCTGCGCACTGCGACCGAGCTGGCCAACAAGTGGATCCGCGCGTTCGTCGCCGCGCGCCGGGTGGTCCGCGTCCTCGCGCTCGAGCCGGAGGTGCCGACCGGGCAGGGCAGGTACGACGAGCCGCCCGTCGGTGCCGAGCTGGTCGACGTCGGAAGCGGACTGCGCGTCCCGGCGGACCAGGTCACCGCGATCGTCTCGGACCCGCCCGAGGACGCCGCCGCGCTGGCAGACCGGCTGGGCCGCTACGCCGAGGGCGAGGTGCACTGGGGCGACGTGCCCCTCGACGGCGTTGCCCGGGAGGTGGTCCGGCGCAGGATCGTCGTCTCCGACAGCGGCAGCACGCTGTTCTCCGGACGGCTCGAGGAGCAGATCGACGTACGCGGGTCGGGGCGCGCGGACGTGGTTGCCGCGCTGCACACAGCCTCGGCCGAGGACGTGCTGGAGGCGCTCCCCGACGGGCTGGACACCGTCGTGACCGAGCGCGGCCGCTCGTTCTCCGGTGGTCAGCGGCAGCGGCTGGTGCTCGCCCGGGCGCTCGCCGCCGACCCCGAGATCCTGGTCCTCGTCGAGCCCACGTCGGCGGTCGACGCGCACACCGAGGCCCGGGTCGCCGAGCGGATCCGCGCCCACCGCGGGGGGCGTACGACGGTCGTGACCACGTCGAGCCCGCTGCTGCTCGACCGGGTGGACAACGTGGCGTTCCTGCACAACGGCAAGGTCGTGGCCTGGGGCCGGCACCGGGAGCTGCTCGACACCGTGCCGGAGTACCGAGCGGTCGTCACCCGTGACGAGGAGAGCGTCGACGCCGAGATGGTGGACCGGTGAGCACGCAGACCCTGCCCGTCGCGACCACCCGCCAGGTGGCCAGCTACGCCGTTGCCCTGCTGCGCCGGCAACGCCGGCCGGTCGCGGGCGCCGTGGCCCTCAACGTGGCGGCCGCGCTGGCGGCGCTCGCCGCGCCACGGCTGCTCGGCAACCTCGTCGAGGCGGTCGAGCAGGGCACCACGCTCGCGCACGTCGACGACACGGTCCTGCTGCTGGCCGGGTTCCTGGTCCTGCAGACGGTGCTGACCCGCTATGCCCGCTACCTCTCCTACGTGCTCGGCGAGAAGATCCTCGCCGAGCTGCGCGAGGACTTCGTCGAGAACAGCCTCGCCCTGCCGGTCGGGGTCGTGGAGAGCGCCGGCAGCGGCGACCTGCTCACCCGCACCTCGCGCGACGTGGAGCAGCTCGGCTGGTCGGTGCGCTGGGCGCTGCCGGAGTGGAGCATCGCCGTGCTCACCGCGGTGATGACGTTCGGCGGGGCGCTCGCGGTCGGCTGGTGGGTGGCGATCCCGTGTGCACTGGGCATCCCGCCGCTGGTCGTCGGCCTGCGGTGGTACCTGCGCCGGGCCAAGGACGGTTACCTGCGCGAGAACGCGTCGTACGCCGCGATCAACGCCTCGCTGACCGAGACCGTCGAGGGTGCGCGCACCGTCGAGGCGCTGGGGCTGGGCCGGCAGCGGCTCCGGCGGATCGACGACGACATCGCCGGCTCCTACGCCGCGGAGAAGTACACGCTGTTCCTGCGCACGGTGTTCTTCCCCTCGGTCGAGGTCGCGTACCTGATCCCCACCGTGGCGACGCTGCTGTTCGGCGGCTACCTCTACACGCAGGGCTCCGTCTCGCTCGGCGACGTCACGGCCGCGACGCTGTACGTCCAGATGCTGATCGACCCGGTCGACCGGGTGGTCGGCATCCTCGACGAGCTCCAGGTCGGGGCCGCCTCGCTGGCCCGGCTGCTCGGCGTCGCCCACGTCCCGGACGACCGGACCGCGACCGGCCGGCGGCCGCTGGGCGAGGCGATCGAGGCCGACGACGTCCGGTTCTCCTACGTCGACGGCCGCGACGTGCTGCACGGCGTCGACCTGTCTGTGGGCGTGGGTGAACGGATCGCGATGGTCGGCCCGTCCGGCGCCGGCAAGTCCACGCTCGGCCGGCTGCTGGCGGGCATCCACCCGCCGCGCACCGGCTCGGTCACCGTCGGCGGGGTCGGGCTGACCGAGCTTTCGCTCGGCGAGCTGCGCGGCCACGTCGCCCTGGTGACCCAGGAGCACCACGTGTTCGTCGGGACGCTGCGGGAGAACCTCGCGCTCGCTCTGGACGGACCGGCCGACGACGAGCGGCTGCTGGAGGCGCTCGACGCGGTCGACGCCCGGGGCTGGGTCGAGGCGCTCGCCCAGGGGCTGGACACCGTGGTCGGCTCGGGAGGACGCGCACTGACCGCGCCGCAGGCGCAGCAGGTCGCGCTGGCCCGGCTGGTGCTCGCCGACCCGCACACGCTGGTCCTCGACGAGGCAACCTCGCTGATCGACCCGCGCGCCGCGCGCCACCTCGAGCGCTCGCTGGCTGCGGTGCTCGAGGGACGCACGGTGATCGCGATCGCGCACCGGCTGTTCTCCGCGCACGACGCCGACCGGGTCGCCGTGGTCGAGGACGGCCGGATCATCGAGCTCGGCTCGCACGACGACCTGGTCGCCCAGGGTGGCTCCTACGCCGGCCTCTGGGAGTCCTGGCACGGCAAGTAGCTCCCCCGACAGGTGGGGGTCAGCGGCGGAGCAGCTCCCGGAACGCCGGGCTCATCCACCCCGTCCCGGAGTGCGCCGGCAGCCGGGGCAGGTTGCGCCCGCCGTACACCACGTCCCCGTCGGCGTCGGCGTAGGTCAGCCAGGTCTCCGCGGGCCCCTGCCCCTGTCCCGGGCGGCTCCAGTCGCAGACGCCGTCGGGGAAGACCCGCTCGAGAGTGGCCCACTGCTCGTCGGTGAACGGTACGAGCAGGAAGTCGTAGTCGGCGCGGTCCAGCGGTCGCAGCTCACAGGCCATCCGGTCGTTGGCGGTGTCGTCGCCGGCGACCTCGCGCGGGGTGCTGAGCCGGGTCTGGAGGGTGGGGTTCTCACAGACCACGTCCCCACCGGGCAGGACGGTCATCTCGACGCCGGGGACGTTCTGGCAGCGGTCGGTGACGTCCTCGGGCCGGTCCTCGACGACCTTGCGGGACAGCGGGATCCTGCGCCTGTCGGCCTCGACCGCGGTCAGCCAGCGGTCCATGGCCAGGAACGCCTCGGTGGCCCACCGCAGGTCCCCGACCAGCGGGGTCTCGCCGAACCACATCACCCGGTTGTCGGTGTGGCCCTGGTCGCGCTGGAGCCGCTCCTCGGTCCAGAACGCATGCGCGTAGTCGTGCGCGATGCCCGGGTCGGGGCCGCCGTGGTTGATCATCGCGACCTCGTCGAGGTGGTTGGCCTCGTTGACCAGGCCGGTGCGGTAGACGTTGCGGATTGCCCCCGGGTCCCCGGAGATCCGGGTCTCGACGGGGTCGGCGTTGACGTCGAGGCCGCCGACCTTCGCGTTGAGGTCGACGAACTGCGCCGGCGTGATCAGCCCCTTCTCCAGCGCCCCGAGGCCGTACTGCACGCCCTGGTTGGCGAACGGGATGCCCGCGAAGCCGTGCCCGGCGGCCTTCTCCTGCGGGCTCCAGTCCTGCTCTGCCCTCGGTCCGAGCGGGTTGAGCATCATGTCCAGGATCGAGCAGCGCACTCCCGCGGGGTTGGTCTCGGAGTCGAACCGGGTGCTCGGGTCACCGGCGACCGGGTCCTTGGTTCCCGAGCAGTCGTTCTCGGGGTTGATCGCCCCCTTGAAGAGACCCTCGTCGGCGGTCACCGCGTTGAGATGGGTCAGGTGCCCCTCCACCTGGGCGGCCTGGCCTGGCAGCCACACGACACCCTGCCCCCATCGGGACGGGTCCTCGAAGTAGCGGCGCAGCAGGTGGTAGTCGGCGAACTGCGCACCGGCGGTCAGCACGTCGGGGTAGGAGCAGGTGGTCACCAGGCCCTGGTAGATGCCCGGGTAGGCGTTGGCGATCGTGTGCTGGGCGATCGAGCCGCCCGAGCAGCCGGTGCCGATCGTGTAGCGGATCGGCCCGTAGCGCTCGACGATGCGCTCCTTGGCCATCATCATCGACTCGGCCTGGGTCACGAGGTTGCAGTTGTGCCCGGTGTTGTTGAGCGCGGTCGACATCACCGCGAAGCCGCGCCCCAGCGCGGTGACGTAGCTGTTCTCCACCACCGGTGCGTCGGAGAAGGTGCCCGAGTAGTCGTCCAGGCGCGGGCTGCCCGGTGCGTACGACGCACCGCAGCCGCCGCCGTGGGTGGCGAGCACCTTGCCATTCCACTGCTTCTGCGGCCGCCAGGGCTGCCACGGCTTGCCCGGCCGGAACAGGGTGAGGATCGTGTAGCGGTCCCGCGCCTGGAAGCCGTCCTCGCGCCTGACGATGAACGGCACGTCGACCCCCTGGTCGGTCGTCGTGGTGGCGACGTCGGCCGGCGGGTTCTTCGGGTCGAAGGGTTGCAGGCCCCGCTTGGTCGGGTCGGTGGACTTGTAGAGCAGCGTGTACGTCGCCGGCTGGTTGCACTGCTCGTCGACCGCGGTGTCCTGGCACTGGTACGGCCCGTGCTGGGGTCCGGAGAACACCGGCCCGCCGTTGGGGTGGTTGGTGATCACCTGCCGCCCGGCGTACCCCGGCGCCGAGACCCGGACCACGTTGCGGCCGACCTCGAGCCCGGTGAGCAGGCCCTGGAACCGGCCGTTGGGGCGCACCCGGAACCGGGCCGTGACGTCGCGGCCGCCGACGCGGACGCGCACCCGGTCCGCCTCGAGTCGTCGCGGCAGCCGGACCGACACCAGCGCGTCGCCGCCGGACACGAGGTCGGCCCGGTTGGAGAGCACCTCGACCACGAGCGGGCGTGGAGCGGTCCGCTGCGGCTCGGCCGCAGCGGGGTCGGGCCCCGCGAGCGGTGCCACGGGCAGCGCGAGGGCGAGTGTGATGAGCAACGGGGCGAGACGGCGAGCGCGCACGGGTCCTCCTGGGCTGGTTGCACTGCCCAACGACGACCGGCCGCTCCGGCTACGCGGGGCTCGTCAGTCGGCCTCGGCAGCAGCGCGCTCGGCACCCACCTCCGCCGCGTGGGCGATGTGCAGGAAGGACCGCCACATCACCGCGGTGAGCAGGGCGGAGCCGACGAAGCCGAACCAGTACGGCGCGACCACCCCCCACCGCTGCGCGAGCAGACCGCCGACCAGCGAGCCGAGCGCGAGACCGCCGACGCCGCCGAGCAGGTACACGCTGGTGACCCGGCCGAGCAGCCGCGCCGGCACCGCGCGCTGGCGCACCGTGGTCGACGTGGTCCCCCAGACGATGGCGTGGATGCCGAAGAACACCATGATCGCGCCGGCCACCCAGGGTGAGCGGGTCAGCGCGAGGCCCAGGTGGGTCAGCGTCTCCACGATCAGCCCGACCCGCATCAGGGTGGCCAGGCTGAACCGCTGCTCCAGCCAGCGGTAGGTCCCCGCACCCACCAGGCCGCCGACCGCGCTCGCGGTCATCAGCATCCCGTAGCCGATCTCGGCGAGGCCGAGCCGCTCGTGGGCGTAGAGGACGTAGACCGCCATCGCGGCGCCGAAGGTGACGTTGAAGGCGGTGATCGTGAGCGCCAGGGTCCGCACCGGCGGGTGTGCCCAGAGCCAGCGCAGCCCCTCGGCGACCTCGT
Source organism: Nocardioides pakistanensis (assembly GCF_054781215.1). Classification (NCBI taxonomy): domain Bacteria; kingdom Bacillati; phylum Actinomycetota; class Actinomycetes; order Propionibacteriales; family Nocardioidaceae; genus Nocardioides; species Nocardioides pakistanensis. The sequence continues at coordinate 173,666 of NZ_BAAGUV010000060.1, forward strand.
GGCGCATCGCCCGCGGCTCGGCCTCGCGCTCGACCACCGGCCTGGAGATCCGTGAGATCAGCACCGCGGCGAGCAGGAAGCACAGCGCGTTGGCGCCGAACGGCACGGCCATCCCGACGCCGAACAGGAACGCACCGAGCGGCGGCCCGGCGAGCTGGTTGCCGAGGATCGAGGTCGCGAACAGCCGCGAGTTGGCCAGCCCGAGCCCCTCCTTCGGCACCGCGGTGGCCACCAAGGTGCTGGCGGCGTTGTCGGCGAAGGTCTCGGAGGTGCCGAGCAGGAACACCGCCACGAGTACGACGGGCAGGGTGGCCGTCCCGGTCGCGACGGCGACGGCGAGCAGCCCGATCACCGCGAACCGCAGCAGGTCCACCACGATCGTCAGCGTCCGGCGGTCCACCCGGTCGATCACCGCGCCCGCGGCCATGCCGAACAGCAGCCACGGCACCTGCTGCAGGAAGGCGGCCATCGCCACCGCGAACGGCTCCCGGCTGATCGAGGCGACCAGCAGCGGACCGGCCGCGAGCACGATCCCGTCACCGAGGTTGGACGCGGAGGAGGCCGCCCAGATCCACCGGAAGTCCCTCCCGAGGCGCGGCGGGGCGAGGGCGGCGAGAGTCACGCGCCCGATTGTCCCTGCGAGGACTGGACCGCTCCAGCGGTTTTCGCCCGGTGTGCCGCCCACCACAGCGGACCCACCGTGACAGTGTTACTGTCACGGCCACTCCTCAGACCCAAGCGAAGGCAGCGCCATGAAGCTCTCCATGCCCCTGATGTATGCCGGAAACCCTCGCGAGGCCGCCGACCAGGTGGTCGCACTGGAGCGGGCCGGCCTGGACACCGTCTGGGTCGCCGAGGTCTACGGCTTCGACTCCCCCACGCTGATGGGCTACCTCGCCGCCAAGACGGAGACGCTGGAGATCGGCGCCGCGATCCTCAACATCTACTCGCGCACCCCCGGCACGCTCGCGTCGACGGCGGCCGGGCTGGACAACGTCTCCGGCGGGCGCGCGATCCTGGGTCTCGGCGCCTCGGGCCCACAGGTGATCGAGGGCTGGCACGGCATGGCCTACGACAAGCCGCTCACCCGCACCCGCGAGGTGGTGGAGATCATCCGCGCGATGATCCGCCGGGAGACGATCGAGTACCACGGCAAGGTGTTCGACCTCCCGCTGCCTGCCGACCAGGGCCTCGGCCTCGGCAAGCCGCTGAAGATGCTCACCAAGCCCGAGCGCCCCGCCGTCCCGATCTACATCGCCGCCCTCGGTGAGAAGAACGTCCAGGGCACCGCGGAGTACGGCGACGGCTGGCTGCCGTTCCTCTACGCCCCCGAGAAGGTGGGCGAGATCTGGGGCGACGCCCTCGCCAAGGGCAAGGCCAAGCGTTCAAGCGACCTCGGGCCTCTCGAGATCGCCGCGGGCGGCATGGTCGCGGTCGGCGACGACGTGAAGGGCATGCTCGACTTCGCCCGCCCGATGTTCGCCCTCTACATCGGCGGCATGGGCGCGAAGGGCAAGAACTTCTACAACCAGCTGGTGTCGCAGTACGGCTTCGAGGAGGAGGCCGCGAAGATCCAGGAGCTCTACCTGAACGGCAACAAGCGCGACGCCGAGGCGCTCGTGCCGCTGGAGCTGCTGGAGATGTGCAACCTCGTCGGACCCGAGGCCTACGTCAAGGAGCGGATCGAGGCGTTCCGCGAGTCCGGTGTCACCAGCCTGCAGATCACTCCGGTCGCGGACGACCCGGCCGCGCTCGTCGCGCAGATGAAGGAGTGGGTGTCCTGACCATGAGCGAGTCCAGGGAGATCTTCGAGCCCGAGCACGAGTCGTTCCGCAGCACCGTGCGCTCCTTCATCGAGAAGGAGATCACCCCGCACCACGCTCAGTGGGAGGTCGACGGCGTGGTCGACCGGGCGGTGTGGACCAAGGCCGGCGAGCTGGGACTGCTCTGTTTCGACGTCGACGAGGAGTACGGCGGGGCCGGCGTCAAGGACTTCCGCTACAACATGGTGGTCGCCGAGGAGCTCACCCGGGCAGGTGCGAGCGGACCGGGCTTCCCGGTCCACACCGACATCATCGTCCCCTACATCAGCAGCCTGGGCACCGACGAGCAGAAGCGCCGCTGGCTGCCCGGCCTGGTCAGCGGCGAGACGATCAGCGCGATCGCGATGACCGAGCCCGGCGCCGGCAGCGACCTGCAGGGAATCCGCACCACCGCCGTCGACAAGGGCGACCACTACCTGCTCAACGGCCAGAAGACCTTCATCAGCAACGGGATCCTCGCCGACCTGGTGATCGTGGTCGCGAAGACCGACCCGGAGGCGGGCCACAAGGGCGTCAGCCTTCTGGTCGTCGAGCGTGGCATGGAGGGGTTCGAGCGCGGTCGCAACCTCGACAAGGTGGGGTTGAAGGCGCAGGACACCGCCGAGCTGTTCTTCGACGACGTGGCCGTCCCGAAGGAGAACCTCCTCGGCGAGGAGGGCAGCGGCTTCATCTCGCTGATGGTGAACCTGCCTCAGGAGCGGCTCTCGATCGCGATGATCGCCGCCGCTGCCTGCGAGCGGGTGCTGGAGCTGTCGCTGGCCTACGCCAAGGAGCGGGAGGCGTTCGGCAAGCCGATCGGCAAGTTCCAGCACAACCGGTTCCTGGTCGCGGAGATGGCCACCGAGGCCCACATCGCCCGGGTCTTCGTCGACGACTGCGTCCGCAAGCACAACGAGGGCCGGCTGGACGCGAAGCTGGCCTCGATGGCCAAGTGGTGGACCACCGAGCTGCAGACCAAGCTCGTCGACCGGGCGGTCCAGCTGCACGGCGGCTACGGCTACATGATGGAGTACCCGATCGCCAAGGCGTTCGTGGACAGCCGGATCCAGACCATCTACGGCGGCACCACCGAGATCCAGAAGGAGATCATCGGCCGGTCGCTGGGTCTGTGACGCCCGCCCACCGCTCCGAGGGGCGCCTCCGGCTCAGTCCTTGGCCAGCGAGCGGCTGATCACCTGGTCGGCTGCTCGCTGGAAACCACTCACGACCGCCTGGAGCGTGAGCTGGCGCAGCCGCGACATCGTCGACTCGAACCTGGCGGCGTCGGTGTCGGCGGGCCTGCTCCGGCGGTACGGCGCGAGCACCCGGGTGCGGAGGATGACCGTGAGCTCGTCGGCGAGAGCGTCCATGTGCCGGCTGATCGCCTCGCTCGCCGCGGCGATGCTGTCCAGCGGCAGATCCATGTCGAGCATCTGCAGCCCGACCTCGAAGCCGGGCAGCACCTCGAAACCGCGCTCCGTGGGGGCCACGGCTCCGGTGACGACCAGCTGCTCGACCTGGGAGTCCTCCAGACTGCGACCGGCACGTTGCTCCAGCTGTCGGCGGGTCAGCTCCTCGCGAGGCCCGGGCGCCCACGAGGTGAGCATGGCGCGCTGGATCGCCAGATCCTCGACGGTGGCATCCTCGGGCAGCCTCTTCAGGTACCGCTCGATCGCGGCCAGGGTGAACCCGTGGCTCTGGAGCGCGCGGATCAGCTCCAGGCGGGCGAGGTGGGCCGCGGAGTAGTACGCCATCCGCCCTCGGCGCAACGGCGGTGGGAGCAACCCCAGACTGGCGTAGTACCGCGTCGTGCGCACCGTCATCTGGCCGCTCGCGGCCAGCTCGTCGATGGTGAGCAGCTCCTCCGCGGAGTCTTCCTGCGCGCTCATGGGCCCCTCTCCGGCCTGTGCTCCCGCGGTTCCCAGCCCGGGATCCGCGCTGTCACAGTATTACTGGCACATTCTGGCTGCAAAAGTGGGTGCTCAGGACCCCTGATACTCCACGATGCGCGCTGCGACCTGCCGATCCGCGCGCTCGCGCAGCAGGCGCCGGCCGCCCGGCACGAGGCGGGCGGCGGCGTGCTTGGCGAGGTTCGCCGGGATCGCGACAGCCGGGTACCACGGCAGGGTCGCAGGCAGACCCAGCTCCGCCATCCCCGCGCGCCCCTGGAACAGCGCGACGAGGCTGAGGTGCCGGTGGTAGGCCCAGCGCTGCCGCAACCTCGGTAGGCGTTCGAACCGGGTCTCCAGATGCGAACGGGCCAGTGCCCGGGCGAGCACCCGGGAGTTCTCGTCCGGCCCCGGGGACAGCAGCATGGCGTGGTAGAGGTTGCGCCGCCCCTCCGCCTCCGACCGTGCCAGCCACTGCTCGTCGACGCCCATCAGCCAGCCGACATAGCGCCACAGGTGCATCACCGCCGCACCTTCACGGCGGGTGACCGGGATGCCGAGTGCCCGCACGCTGAGCAGGAACGACGTCGAGAACAGCGCGAGGGTCCCCGCCTGGTCGTACTGGTTCACCGGCAGGCCCCAGTCCTCGACGTCCCAGCCGGCGTCCAGGAACCTGCGGTTCATCAGGGCGTGCATCAGCCGCACGTGCACGGTCAGCTTCCAGCCGGCCCCGTCGCGGTCCATGCCGTGCGGGCGCACGCACTCGAGCCACCACTGGGAGGTCTCGCCGACCCGGCGGTTCACCTGGCCGGTGAGGAGCAGGCCCGTGCCGACCAGGACCGCGGTCGTGGCCGAGGAGCGGTACCCGCCCATCAGGGACGAGTCGCCGAGCACGTCCGCGCCGGTGAGCCCGGTCTCCAGGCAGACCTCGGCACCGCGCCGGAGCAGCTCGTCGTCGACCCAGTCCGGCCGCGGTTCGAGGTGGCAGAAGAACTCGCGCAGCGCGGCCGGCGCGTCGGGGACCGCGGCGACTCCCTCGTCGATCGCCTGACGGAACTGGGCCATGGTGACCGACCGGTCGTCCTTGATCGCCGACACCAGGGCGTCGGCCACCGGGTCCCCTTGGAGGAGAGCGCGCGCCTGGCGCCGGTGTTCCTCCTCGGTGGGCTCGGGGTCACCCGGCACGAACCGACCCACGCTCCGCGCCGTGCGGCGGGCCCATTCGGGCGACATGGCGAACCGACGAGGGACCACGTGGTCGGTATCGGCTGTTCCACTCATGACGGCCCTCCGAGATGTGCCGCGAATCCACACAGGCATACTGTTCCAGTAATCCTGGCAAGGTAAAGCCGCGGCGTCCAGCCCCGTGTCTGCTCCGCAGACAGGGTGTCCGCCGACCCCGTGGGCCTCGATACCCTCGCCAGAGGGAAGCCGACGCCCACGTGACCTCCGAGGGAGCCCAGTGACCGCCACGCACGACCAGCCAGGAGTCACCGCCCAGGCGATGCGGCGAGCCCTCGCCCGGGCCGCTCGGGGAGCGACCCTCGACGAGTCCGAGGCCGCCGTACTCCTGACCGCCAGGGGCGCCGACCTCGACGCCCTCTGCGCGACGGCCGCGCGGGTGCGGGACGCAGGGCTGGATGCCGCCGGCCGTCCGGGCGTGGTCACCTACTCCCCCAAGGTGTTCATCCCGCTCACCCGGCTGTGCCGGGACCGTTGCCACTACTGCACGTTCGTGACCACGCCGGGCAAGCTCGCCGCCGACGGACAGGCGCCTTACCTGTCGCCGGACGAGGTGCTGGCCATCGCGACCCAGGGCGCGGCGCTGGGGTGCAAGGAGGCGCTGTTCACCTTGGGTGACCGGCCTGAGGACCGCTGGCCCGCCGCCGCACAGTGGCTGGACGAGAAGGGGTACGACTCCACGCTCGACTACGTCCGGGCGATGGCCGTGCTGGTGCTCGAGGAGACCGGCCTGCTGCCGCACCTGAACCCCGGCGTCATGTCGTGGGAGGAGATCAACCGCCTCAAGCCGGTCGCCCCCTCGATGGGGATGATGCTCGAGACGACCTCCACCCGGCTGTTCACCGAGAAGGGCCAGGCCCACTACGGGTCACCGGACAAGGACCCGGCGGTGCGGCTGCGCGTCCTGGAGGACGCCGGCCGGCTCAACGTGCCGTTCACCACCGGGCTGCTCGTGGGCATCGGCGAGACCGTCGCCGAGCGCGCGGAGTCGGTCTTCGCGCTGCGCAGGGTCGCCCGGGCCTACGGCCACGTGCAGGAGGTGATCGTCCAGAACTTCCGCGCCAAGCCCGACACCGCGATGCGCGCCGCCGACGACCTCGCGCTGGAGGAGTACCTCGCTGCGATCGCGGTGACCCGGATCGTGCTGGGGCCGAAGATGCGGGTGCAGGCACCGCCGAACCTGGTCGACAGCTCGGAGTGTGCAGCCCTGCTCGGTGCCGGTGTCGACGACTGGGGCGGGGTGTCGCCGCTGACCCCCGACCACGTGAACCCCGAGCGACCGTGGCCGTCCCTGGACCGGCTGCGCTCGGTCACCGCGGCCGCGGGCTTCTCGCTCCAGGAGCGGCTCACCGTGCACCCGGAGTACGTGCGCGCCGGCGAGCCGTGGATCGACCCCCGCGTCTCCGGGCACGTCGCCGCCCTGGCCACGGACACCGGGCTGGCCGTCGCGGGCCTCACGCCGGTCGGTCGCCCGTGGCAGGAGCCGGACGGAGGTTTCGCGTCGGTCGGTCGCACCGACCTGCACACCGCGATCGACACCGAGGGCCGCACGAACGACCGCCGTGCGGACTTCGACGACGTCTACGGCGACTGGGAGCTGCTCCGCCAGTCGGTCCCGGCGATCGAGCAGCCCGACCCGGTGGTCGAGGATGGAGCCCTTCGAGACGGCTCGGCCCTCGTCTCCTCAGGAACCACGCCGCGAGCGTCCCGAAAGCACCGCACCGGCACGCCCGTCGATCCCGACACCCTCGCCGCACTGAAGGTCGCCGAGCACGACCCTCGAGCCCTGACCGACGCCCAGGCGCTGACCCTGATGACGGCCGAGGGCGACGCGCTGGCCGAGGTGTGCCGGATCGCCGACGGCCTCCGCCGGTCCGTGGTCGGCGACGAGGTGACCTACGTCGTCAACCGCAACATCAACTTCACCAACGTCTGCTACACCGGGTGCCGGTTCTGCGCCTTCGCCCAGCGTCGCACCGACGCCGACGCCTACTCCCTCTCCCTGGACGACGTCGCCGACCGGGCCGAGGAGGCCTGGGCGCTCGGCGCGACCGAGGTGTGCATGCAGGGCGGGATCGACCCCGAGCTGCCCGGCACGGCGTACTTCGACCTGGCCGCCGCGGTGAAGGCGCGCGTGCCCGGCATGCACGTGCACGCCTTCTCCCCGATGGAGATCGTCAACGGCGCGGCACGCACAGGGCTGTCGATCCGCGACTGGCTGGTCCGCGCCAAGGAGTCCGGCCTCGACAGCATCCCCGGCACCGCGGCGGAGATCCTCGACGACGACGTGCGGTGGATCCTCACCAAGGGCAAGCTGCCGACCTCGACCTGGATCGAGGTGATCAGCACCGCGCACGAGGTCGGCATCCCGACGACCTCGACGATGATGTACGGCCACGTCGACAACCCGGCGCACTGGGTGACCCACCTGCGCGTGCTCACCCGGATCCAGGACGCCGCGTTGGAGCGGGGCTACGGCGGGTTCACCGAGTTCGTCCCGCTGCCGTTCGTGCACACCAGCGCACCGATCTACCTCGCCGGCGTCGCGCGCCCGGGACCGACGCTGCGCGACAACCTGGCGGTGCACGCGATGGCCCGGATCATGCTCCACGGGCGGGTCGACAACATCCAGACCTCCTGGGTCAAGCTCGGCGTCGAGGGGACCCGGGCGATGCTCCGGGCCGGCGCGAACGACCTGGGCGGCACGCTGATGGAGGAGACGATCTCGCGGATGGCCGGCTCCGAGCACGGGTCGGCCAAGACCGTGGCCGAGCTCGAGGAGATCGGGGCCGGCATCGACCGACCGGTCCGGCAGCGGACGACCACCTACGGCCGGATCCCGGTCTCGTCGTAGCCGGAGGCTATCCGCCGCGCAGCAGCGCGCGCCGGCGGAGGTACTCCTCCTCGTCGATGTCACCGTAGGCGAACCGCTCGTCGAGCATCTGCAGCGCAGGGCTCTGCACCTCCGGCGTGGCCGGAGCCGCCGGCTGCGTGCTCGGGTGCGGTCGGCGGGTCGACCAGGCGATCAGCGCGATGATCCCCGCGATCAGCATCAGAAGCAGCAGGACCAGCAGTACGACGAGCAGCCAACCGCCCCAGCCGAGACCGGTGCCCATGCCGTCGTGCATGTCCCACCACCCGTCGTCACGCCAGCGGCGTTCGTTCCCCGGCCCCATGGGCCCCAGGTCATCGATTCTCATTCCCTCACCCACCCCTGACCGACAGTCGCAGGCGGCGACTCGGCCGGTCAAGGCACAAGGGCCCGAATCACCCACTCTGGGGAGATCCCGGCGCGCCGGGCTCGCCGGCGCTAGGGTCGACGGCTGTGACGGTGCGGGACCTGAGTCGACATGCGCTGGTGGTCGTGGACGTCCAGTCCGGCTTCGACGACCCGGGGTGGGGTCGGCGCAACAACCCGGCGTGCGACGGCAACATCGCAGCACTGGTGGAGCGCTGGCACGGCACCGGGCGGCCCGTCGTACACGTGCGGCACGACTCCACCGACCCCGCCTCGCCGCTGCATCCGAGCTCGCCGGGCAACCGGCTCAAGCCCTACCTCGCGACGCCCCCGGACCTGCTCGTGACCAAGAGCGTTAACTCCGGCTTCCACGGGTCCCCGGACCTGCACGCCTGGCTGGTCGCGCATGATGTCCGCGGGATCGTGGTCTGCGGGATCACCACCAACCACTGCTGCGAGACGACCGCGCGCGCCGGCGGGAACCTCGGCCACGACGTGCTGTTCGTGCTCGACGCGACGCACACCTTCGAGCGCACGGGACCCGACGGCACGACGATGACCGCGGACGAGCTGGCCCGCGCGACCGCGACCAACCTGCACGGGGAGTTCGCCACCGTCGTGGCGACCGCAGACCTCCTCGGCGGTCAGGCGTAGCGCCGGGTCACTCCCACTCGATCGTGCCCGGCGGCTTGCTGGTGATGTCGACGGTGACCCGGTTGACCTCGCGCACCTCGTTGGTGATCCGGGTGGAGATCGCCTCGAGCACGTCGTAGGGCAGTCGCGCCCAGTCCGCGGTCATCGCGTCCTCGGAGGTGACCGGCCGCAGCACGACCGGGTGCCCGTAGGTGCGGCTGTCGCCCTGGACCCCGACGGAGCGCACGTCGGCCAGCAGCACCACCGGGAACTGCCAGATGTCGCGGTCCAGACCCGCCTTGGTCAGCTCCTCCCGCGCGATCGCGTCGGCCTCACGGAGGATGTCGAGTCGCTCCTGGTTGACCTCGCCGATGATCCGGATGCCCAGCCCGGGGCCGGGGAACGGGTGCCGCCAGACGATCTCCGGCGGCAGGCCGAGCTGCTCCCCGACGAGGCGCACCTCGTCCTTGAACAGCGTGCGCAGCGGCTCGACCAGCTCGAACTCGAGGTCCTCGGGCAGCCCGCCGACGTTGTGGTGGGACTTGATGTTGGAGGTGCCGGCACCGCCGCCGGACTCGACCACGTCGGGGTAGAGCGTGCCCTGTACCAGGAAGGACACCTTCTCCCCGTGCTCGGCAGCCTCGCCGACGATCTCGAGCTCGGCGGCCTCGAAGACGCGGATGAACTCCCGGCCGATGATCTTGCGCTTCTCCTCGGGGTCGGTGACCCCGGCCAGCGCGTCGAGGAACCGCTGCCGCGCGTCGACCACGTGCAGCGAGACGCCGGTGGAGGCGACGAAGTCCCGCTCGACCTGCTCGGCCTCGCCCTTGCGGAGCAGGCCGTGGTCGACGAACACGCAGGTCAGCTGGTCGCCGATCGCACGCTGCACCAGCGCGGCCGCCACCGCGGAGTCGACGCCACCGGAGAGCCCGCAGATCGCCTGCTTGTCGCCGATCTGCTCGCGGATCCGCTCCACCTGCTCGTCGACGATGTTGACCATCGTCCACGTCGGGCGGCAGCCGGCGATGTTGTGCAGGAAGTGGGTGAGGACCGCCTGCCCGTGCTCGGTGTGCAGCACCTCGGGGTGCCACTGCACCCCGGCCAGGCGCCGGTCGAGGTCCTCGAACGCCGCGACCGGGGACCCGGCGGAGGTGGCCAGGGCGGTGAAGCCCTCGGGCGCTGCGACGACCGAGTCGCCGTGGCTCATCCAGACCTTGTGCTGCTCGGGCACCTCGGCGAGCAGCGTGCCGCGCTCGGTGACGGAGACCGGCGTCCGGCCGTACTCCGAGAGGCCGGTGCGACGTACCTCTCCCCCGAGCGCGAGCGCCATCGCCTGGAAGCCGTAGCACATGCCGAAGACCGGCACCCCGGCCTCGAAGACCGCCGGGCCGACCTGCGGGGCGCCGGGTTCGTAGACCGAGGAGGGGCCGCCGGAGAGGATGATCGCCTTGGGGTTGCGGGCAAGCATCTCCTCGATCGGCATCGTGTGCGGGACGATCTCGGAGTAGACCCGGGCCTCACGCACCCGGCGGGCGATGAGCTGGGCGTACTGCGCCCCGAAGTCGACGACGAGGACGAGGTCGTGGTCGGTGGTCATCAAGCCCCTTCACATGGCGCGCGGCGGAGGTCCCAGTCTATCCGCGACCCGTCGCCGGGCCGCGGCCCGTCCAGCCCGCCGAGAGGGCCCGGGACACTTCCCGGAAAAACTTCCAGAAATCGGTCGGTAACCGCGTAACCCCCCGCAGTCCCGCTCGTTGAGCCTGTCAGATCCGGTGGCTTTGCTCCCTCCCAGGCCGGATCTCTCGGTCCGTGCACTGTCCATCAGGTGCGTGGACGGTTCAGGGCCCGACCAACCCTCCCTCCCCGGTCGGGCCCTGAGTCATTTCCGGGGCGCCGGCCGGCCGGACCGAGAGGCGCGAGGCGGTCACTCGCGCACGACACAGGGGCCGAGCCACCGGTATTCGGTGGACACGGCCCCTGGGCTCAGAGCAGGTGAGCTCGGAGCACCCCGCCTCTGTGCCTCAGGAGACCCCGACGATCGGTAGTCGCAGCGCGGCCGGGGCGGTCGGCGGGACGGCCGGCTCCCGGGGCTCGACGGGCGCCACCCGCTCGTACGGCGAGCCGAGCTCGGGGCGCGGGTCGGCCTCGCCCTTGTTCGGCCAGAACGCCATCGCGCGCTCGGCCTGGGCGGTGATCGTGAGCGACGGGTTCACCCCGAGGTTCGCCGAGATGGCCGAACCGTCCACCACGTGCAGGCCGGGGTAGTTGAACACGCGCTGGTAGGGGTCGATCACACCCGTCTCCGGCGTCTCCCCGATCGTGCAGCCACCGATGAAGTGCGCGGTCAGCGGGCGGTTGAACGGCTCGCCGATGGAACCGCCCGGCTTCCCGCCGATCACCTGCGCCATCTTGCGGACCGCCTGGTTGGCCACCGGGATCCAGGTCGGGTTCGGGGCGCCGTGCCCCTGCCTGGAGCTGAGGTGCCAGCGGCCGGTGAGCCGGCTGCGCTTGGAGTAGGTGGTGATGGAGTTGTCGATGGTCTGCATCACCAGCGCGATCACCGTCCGCTCCGACCAGTGCCGCAGGTCGTAGAGGTCGAGGACGTTGAGCTTCTCCTTCCACATCTCCTTCAGCCAGGTCCGCCAGCGCGGCGCCGGGCCGTCACCGTCGGTGAGCACGGTCTGCAGAAGCGACATCACGTTGCTGCCCTTGCCGTAGCGGACCGGCTCGATGTGGGTGTCCTCGTCGGGGTGGAACGACGAGGTGATCGCCACCCCCTGGCTGTAGTCGACGGTGGTGTCGGGCGCGATCGCGCCGAGGATCGACTCGGAGTTGGTCCGGGAGAGGTAGCCCAGACGCTGGGACAGCTCGGGCAGGTGGCCCTGGTCCCGCATCTTGAACAGCAGCCGCTGCGTGCCCAGCGCGGAGGCGGAGAAGATCACCTGCTCGGCGGTGAGAGTACGACGGGCCGCCTTCCGGCGTAGCTTGGCCTTCGTGAACCGCACGTCGACCGCATAGCCACCGTCGTCGAGCGGGCGGACGGTCTCGACCGTCGTGAGCTCGTGCACGCGGGCACCCTTGCTCTCGGCGAGGTACAGGTAGTTCTTGACCAGCGTGTTCTTCGCGTTGTGCCGACACCCGGTCATGCACTCGCCGCAGCCGAGGCAGGTGTTGCGCTCCGGTCCGGCCCCGCCGAAGAAGGGATCCGCGACCCGCTCCCCCTGGGGCTGCTCCGGCCCGCCGAAGAAGACGCCGACGGGCGTGGGGTGGAAGGTGTCGCCGACGCCCATGTCGTTGGCGACCTTCTCCATGACGTCGTCCGACGGCGTGCGCAGCGGGTTCTCCACCACGCCGAGCATCCGCTTGGCCTGGTCGTAGAACGGGGCCAGCTCGTCGCGCCAGTCGGTGATGTCTCGCCACTGCGGGTCGCGGTAAAACGCGGGCAACGGCTCGTAGAGCGTGTTGGCGTACACCAGCGATCCCCCGCCGACGCCGGCGCCGGACAGGATCAGCGCGTCCTTGAGCGCGTCGATCCGCTGGATGCCGTAGCAGCCGAGCTCGGGACGGAAGAGGTACTTGTCGAGGTCGAAGGAGGTGTCCGCGAAGTCCTCGTCGCGGAAGCGGGCCCCCGCCTCGAGGACACCGACGCGGTAGCCCTTCTCGGTGAGCCGGAGCGCGGAGACCGAGCCCCCGAAACCCGAGCCGATGATCAGGACGTCGTAGTCGAAACCTGCTGCACTCATGGGAGCTCCCTCACGGACGCTTGGTCTTGCGCATCAGGCGCATCTGGGCCGACATCACCTTGGCAAACGTCTCGTCGCTCATGCCGAGCACCGGTGAGAACCGGAACAGGCGCTGGACGGCGACGGCCTGGGGGTCGGTGTAGCGATGGATCCCTTCGGCACCCTGCCGTCGGCCGAGGCCGGACTCGCGCATGCCGCCCATGGGGGCATCGAGGCTGCCGAAGGTGGCGGCGAAGGCCTCGTTGACGTTCACGGTGCCGCACTTGATCTGCTTGGCGATCTGCCGGCCGCGCTTCACGTCGCGGGTGTAGATCGAGGCGTTGAGGCCGTACTCCCCGGCGTTGGCACGGGCGATGGCATCGGCCTCGTCGTGGAACCGGTAGAGGGACACGACGGGGCCGAACGTCTCCTCGCCGAAGCAGGCCATGTCCGGGTCCACGCCCTCGAGGATCGTGGGCTCGTAGAAGTACGGGCCGAGGTCGGGACGTGCCCGGCCGCCGGTGAGCACGCGGGCCCCCTTGGCGACCGCGTCCTCGACGTGGGCGGAGACCGCGTCGAGCTGCTGCTGGGAGATCAGCGAGCCGATGTCGGTGCCCCACTCCAGGCCGGGGCCGAGCTTCTGCGCCTTGGTGCGCTGGACGAACCGCTCGACGAACCGGTCGTAGACCTGGTCGGCGACGAACAGCCGCTCCATCGACACGCAGAGCTGCCCGGCCGAGGAGAAGCAGGCCCGGACCGCGCCCTCTGCCGCACGCTCGACGTCGGCGTCGCGCAGCACCAGCATCGGGTTCTTGCCGCCGAGCTCGAGCGAACAGCCGATCAGGTTGCGGCCCGCCTGCTCGGCGATCACGCGACCGGTGGCCGTGGAACCGGTGAAGCAGACGTAGTTGGACCGGTTGATGATCTCGCTGCCGAGGACCCGGCCGGGCCCGGCGACGATCTGCCAAAGATCCTTGGGGAAGCCGGCCTCCTCGAGGAGCCGTACGCCGAGCAGCGCGGACAGCATCGTCTGCGCGTCGGGCTTGTGTACGACGGCGTTGCCGGCCATCAGCGCCGGCAGACCGTCCGACAGCGCCATGGTGAACGGGTAGTTCCACGGCGAGATGATCCCGACCACCCCCTTGGGCACCCGGTTGACCTCGACCTGGGTGAGCACGGGAAGGATCCCGACGCGCTTGGCGGAGGCGAGATGCCGGTGCGGTGTGCGCGCGTAGTAGCGCGCGGTCATCGCCACGTGCAACGGCTCCTCGAAGGCGTGCTTGCGGGACTTGCCGGACTCCCAGCAGATCAGGTCGGTGATCTCGTCCTGGCGGTCCAGCACCAGGTCGTGAAGGTTCAGCAGCCGTTCGGCGCGGTGCTCGAGAGACGTCTCGGCCCAGGCCTCCTGAGCCCGGCGGGCCCGCCGGAAGGCCTCCGCGACGTCCTCCGCGGAAGACTGCGGGATGGCAGCCAGCGGCTGGCCGTTGAAGGGACACGAGGTCGACACGGACTCGCCACTGGTCGCGACGACGCGACCGGTCAGGGACCGGACGTAGGCAGGGTCCAGCGCGTAGGTGGCAGTGGGGTCGAGCTCCGGGTCGGCGGGACCGGTGGCGCCGAGGGCACCGCCCTGGTGACGGGGATCAGGCATGGCAGACATGATACCGAGAGTATGTGACCGCGGTCTCAGCACCCAAGCCGGGCCGGCTGCTGAGACGCGCGAAGGCCCAGTGCACTAGACCGCTGCGCCCCAGCTCGCACCAGCGGAGCCGGTCGCCGAACACGACAAAGCCCCCGCGAGACGAGCCCGCGGGGGCTTTGTGCAAAGTTAGGTCCGGCGACGTCCTACTCTCCCACACACTCGCGTGTGCAGTACCATCGGCGCTGAAAGGCTTAAC